>CAXBLH010000120.1:0-12649 GCA_963976315.1 uncultured Dyadobacter sp. | reverse complement strand
GGAAAAGGGAAAGGAAATGCGGATATTCCCTACCGTTCCCGTAAAATAGGAGAAAACCTTTATTTAGTCAATTGGCACGAAACAGGAATCAAAGATTATTTGACCCTAGTATTTGATTTTGAAAAAATGGTGGTACATAGTTCTATCATCATAGGTTATGAAAACAAGCCTGAAAGAACCTTAAAAACAGTATTCTTAACTGGAGTAATTGACCATTTAAAAATGAAGTAAAATGAGCAATGTCGTAAATTGCCCTACTTGTGGCAGTAAAGCAAAAATTACAAATACAGGCCAAAACACCACTTACCAGACCTTACAGGACGATGAATTAGTCAAAAAAGTAGGTCAGTTGAAAAAAGCAATGCAAAAATATCAGGAAAAAGCAGAGGTTTTGGAAAAGGAAATACAAAGATTAACTCATCTGGCGTAGCCCCTTTAAAAACATATTATCAGGCTCTTAGAAAAACTAAATATTTAATGCATAACATTAGACCTTATCACGACTTTTTTAGTATTGCATTCGGCTTTTGGCGGTCAAATCCTTCCGGAAAACGATTTTTAAGTTAATTGTGGGTTTCGTTTTTTGACAACAAAAGTCTACATACAAAACCAGTCGTGATAAGCGCTAATATTACTAAGTTTTCATTCATATAAGCATACAACAACACCGATTTGAAACATTTGCTTGTTCACGCCTACTTACAAAAATCCTCGTTGGTTTTATATTCGGTTTATAATTGCTAAATTGTTTACTTGACCCCCGCAATAACCCTACCAACTCACAGGAGTAATTAAAAAACGTATCGTCGTAAAATAGAATGGCAACAAAAGGAACAAAACGTATACTTAGAATCGTATTTATTGTTGCAAGCATAGCTTCTTTGTATTTCGTACCATGGGTAATGGTAAAGGCATGGATTTTACCGCTACCGGATACGGTACAAGAGCAAGTAAATGATGCAGTTAGTGACGGATTGGATGGAATGATAGTTTACGTCGATCAGGCAGGAAGCCCACCAGAATTTTATGCCGCCGGATGGCATGATCGAAAAAACAAAATACCTGCTAACCCGAAAGCCATATTTAAGATTGCCAGTATCAGCAAATTATATGTTGCAGTTACAGTCGCTAAGCTGGTAACTGACAAACAGTTGTCCCTGGATAAAACACTCGCTGATTATTTACCAGAACTTAGGAGTAGCGTTGAAAATGCAGATAAAATCACCCTGAGAATGCTGGTGAAACATAGAAGTGGTATCCCCAATTTTACGGATACTCCTGGCTATTGGGAAGCCGAGCCAAAATCCAATAGCGAAAACCTTGAATTGGTATTGAATAAGCCCGCGGACTTTAAACCAGATGAAAAATACAGTTATTCAAATACGAATTATTTATTGATAGGCGATATACTTGATAAAACATTGGGATATAGCCATCACCAATATATCAAATCGGAAATTTTGAAACCACTTGGACTTAATAACACATACAGCTTACTTCATGAAGTGAATATTGACGATGTGATGAGTGGGTATAATGAAGGATATGATGGTGATCTTAAGAATAATGACTTTATAAACCCTGCCGGGTCAATGGTAGCCACAGCACAGGATGTGGGAATATTCTTGAGAGCTTTGAACAATGGCTCCTTGCTCAACGATAAAGAACAAGCCATTTATTCGTCCATTTATGAATATGAACATACAGGATTATTGCCAGGCTACTCCAGTATTGCCAAGTATCACAAAGATATCGATACCGTTGTGATTCAGTTTGTAAATACGAGTGGAGGCTACTCTTGGAATTTATCAGAAGTGGTATATAATCGAATTGTTAAAATAGTGGGTAAAAGAAAGAATGACTAACAGCAATTTATTGTAATTTCCATGACCTCAATACATTCAATCACTTTAATGGACTGTAACTCGGATCATTTTTGATCGAGATAACTCTATAATTGGCGCTTATTCCTATAAAAACTGCTGTACAGCACGCAATATCACATTAATCTACTCATGCATTATCAAACATTCCTACCTCATCCAGATTTAGAATCTCTTGTATGTTGTTACTGGACTTTGGAAGTACCTGCTGCTAATGAAACAGAAAGGCAGCGGATTATACCTGATGGTTGTATCGAATTGGCATTTATTCTTAGAGACGATATTAAACGGTATACTTCACAGGATGCATATGTAATCCAACCTCGTGCCATGGTACTCGGACAAACGATTGAGCCTTTTTTTATCGAGCCAATGGGCTACGTCAATACATTTGCCATTAGATTTTACCCTTATGGCTTTGCTAATTTCGTGACTATGCCCCTTGAAAATTTGGCAAATAAGGAAACACCTCTTGCATTATTGTTCGGTGTGAATACCTCCATGGAATTGGAACATCAAATAATTCACGCAACAGACACCTTACAACGCATTGGAATCTTAGAAAACTTTCTTTTAGAAAAGCTCCATGATAATACAACCATTGACAATATTGTAAAACAGACCGTAGATGCGCTTTTTTCATCAAATGGAGCTGAATCGATCACCTCCATCCTAAAAAAAGACTTATCTAAAAGAAGACAACTTGAAAGAAATTTCAAAAAGCTAATTGGTGTTAGTCCAAAACAGTTAGGTAAAGTAATCCGGCTTCAAACGGCATTAAAGATGCTGCTGAACAAAAAGACGGATACCTTAACTAACATTGCCTACCAAAGTGATTATTACGACCAAGCACATTTCATCAAAGACTTTAAAGAGTTTACCGGAATCAACCCGAAGGAGTTTTTAGGCAACGACCATATGGCACTTTCGACACTGTTCTATAAATAGGGTGTCGCATTTTTACAATTTTAGTGTTTCCTATTATTTCATATTTGTGCTGTAAACTTACACAGCTCCTATGAATATGTTAATAAAATGCGGTGCAGTACTACTCTTTTCTTGCACAGTAGCCTGTAAAAGTCAGGACAGAACTCCTACCGAGAGTCCACAAATTGATTCTATCGAAACCAAAAAAACCAACGACATGAAAAGCTTTATTTCCATTTTTGAAATTCCAGCAACAGAACTTACAAGATCAGTCGATTTTTATCAGGCAATTTTAGACATTCACATTGAAAAAATGGAATTCCCGGAAATGCAAATGGGCATTTTTCCCTATGAAGGACAAATGGTAACGGGAGTGATCATGAAAGCAGAAGGTTACAAACCTTCGGCGGATGGAGTGACCCTTTATCTTAATGGAGGAGATAATCTTCAGATAATTCTGGACAAGGTCGAAAAAAATGGCGGAAAGGTCATGGTTCCCAAATCGCTTCACGCTGATGAAAGTGGATATTACGCCATATTCCTTGACTCGGAAGGCAATAAAATGGGGCTGCATTCCCCGAACTAAACAGGAAATAAAGAACTAACACACCTCAGCAAAAACTTCGTATGCTAGTAGCCCAGCTGAAAGTCCATTGGGCTAGACTAAAACAGTGAAAACTACTATTGGTTTCTGGCAAAAACATTTAAGAAATTTGAGAGGTCTTGAGAGGCCTCTTTTTTCATGCTCAATTTGATCCAAAAACCATTCACTATTTTAGGCTTTCTCATAGTAACAAAAAAAAAACCTGAGGCAACTACCTAATCAACAGACTCCCCGTCAAAATAATTAAACAATTCAAAGGCCGTTTGATTTTCTCGAAAATTTCAATATTATTTACAGACAAAAGAAGATTAGGACCAAAAGGTTTTGTAAATAACCTATAGTTTTGGCGACGACAATAGGTAAAGGTATTTTCAATTTGTGCCAAAAACACAATAAAAGTAAATTTTCGAATACGAAAAATATTGTGTCACCTTAAAATTAAAACTCTAAAAAATGGACCAAATTGAATTACTTATAAATGAAACGATTAACAATAGGAATAATCAATCTATTGAAGATTTTGAGGGGTACTCACCAGCCGAAATGCATTTAATCCTAAATGAAACATTTGGTTCAAACAGCCCCATAGAATTACTTAAAGCTGAAGAGCATCATTATCAAAAGATTCCCATGCTCAATCAAGTCAAATTTCTATTAAAGTTAATAGAAGAGCAGAAAGAATTAAAACTTACTAGTAAAGGATTTTTACCTACAAAAATTGTATCGGAACTTTATGGAAAAGCATACCTGAAAGACCCTTTGATCGAAATGGGAATTACTAAATTAAATAAGGAGTCGGACGCACCAACCATACATTTGGCTAAGATTCTATTGGAATTATCTTCTCTTGTTAAAAAGCGAAATAATAAATTAACATTAACTAAAAAAGGAACAGAACAAATTCAAAATAACCATTTTATTTTTCAGCACATTTTTGAAACTTTCTCAAGGAAGTTTAATTGGTCCTATTTTGATGGCTTCGGAGATAACGAAATAGGACAGTTAGGATTTGGATTCACTATAATACTTCTGGATAAATACGGTAATGAGTTTAGAAATCCTGAATTTTATGCAGAAAAGTACTTAAAAGCTTTTGATTTTAGAGCGAAGTTCCCTGAAAAAGGATTACTCGATAAACCTAAAATAGCCTATATAATAAGATCTTTTGAAAGGTTTTTGAACTATTTTGGCCTCACGGAATTTGAAAATAACCAACTGAATTCGAATATAAAGAAGACGGAAATATTTAACGTATTCCTAAAAATACGAGCACACAATACCTAACTATTCCTCTTACCGCTTATGCATAGCCAATTGCCGTATAAACCATTCCTGAGATTATCGAATTCATTAATTCCTTAATTAGCTGGCACTTGGTTTTATCTGGCGCTTTTTTAGAATAAGTATTGACCTATCTTTCCTAACACGATTATTAGAAATCTTTTAGATCCGGAAGAATTCCTCCTCAAGGTATCATTTGGATATAAAAATCTGACATAAGTACTTGAAAAAAGAAACGAGGAGTAAAAAACGATTACCAGTCGAGTAAACGACCTGTCTCCTCCATATCCGTTAAAATATTATCTCCAACCATAAAAATGAACTTAGAAAAATTTTTCGCTACCGAACTGATTCTCGAAAACGAGACTATCTTATTACGTCCTTTAACCATCCAAGACATTGACAAAATAGAGACTATAAGTTATAATACGGAACTAGGGGAATTTGGAGCAAGAGTAAAAAACAGAAATGACTTAAATGAGTATTTCGACTTCTGCCTAAATTCAAAAAAAGAAAAAGAACTATATCCTCTCATCATCATAAGCAAGGAAGACAACTCTCCCATTGGATTGACCATGTTTGGAAATATTAGTTTTCAAAATAAAAGATTAGAAATCGGATGGACATGGATTGGTGAAAAGTTTCAAGGAACTGGAGTCAACGCCATTTGTAAAGGACTCCTGTTAGAGTATTGTTTTAACGATTTAAACCTAAGACGAGTAGAATTCAAAATTGACATCAGTAATCTAAAATCCCAAAAAGCAATCGTAAAGATTGGAGCATTTAAAGAGGGTCTATTAAGAAATTACAATATCCAATCTTATGGCGAAAGTAAAGGAACTTACGTTTACAGTATTCTTAAAGAAGAATGGAAAAAAGCGTAAAACGCCCAATAAAATGAATGGCTTAACCAAAGTCTACTTACTTAAATCTTCCTTGTAAAACATTTTCATCAATTTTAGAGTTTTGTCAACAATTTCAGAAATGGCACTATCTTCGATAAAAGGTACCCACTTTTCCTTTCTGCAGCTGGGCAAGAAAGTAAAAATCAGGTGGCATATACGACACTTTTAACTTTTTAGAAATAGAAAATGAAAATATCAAAACTGATTTTTGGAATTTATACAGTAGTACTATTTGCATGGAATCAAGCTGCTGGACAAAAACAGTCTAACTTAGGTCTTTTTGAGAATGCGCATTGGATAGAAGATGGTATTCCACTTCCAAAAAGTGATTCGCTGTTCTACTTGGAGCATCCAGCTCCTCTTTTTCGAAAAGAATTCAAAACCAATCAAGTGATAAAATCTGCAACCTTGAGCATCACGGCTGCCGGCTATTTCAAGGCCTCTATCAATGGAACTGGCATACAAGCCAATGTTCTTGATCCTGCGTGGACGGATTTCAGTAAACGTATCTATTATTCCGAATATGATGTCACTTCACTTATTCAAGAGGGAATTAATTGTATTGGGGTTTCGCTTGGCAACGGTTTTTACAACCCTTTACCCTTACGAAAATGGGGAAGAAGAAACCTGAGAAAGGATCTTACAGTGGGAAAACCGGTCTTTATGGCCACGCTCCACATTACTTACGAGAATGGTAACACTGAAGTGATTGTATCCGACAACTCTTGGAAATATACGTTAGGTCCAATTCTAAAAAACAGTGTCTATATAGGAGTTGCCTATGATGCCAATAAAGCGCTTGACGGCTGGAACCAAGCAGGCCATAATGATACCTCTTGGCACCCAGCAGTAGTTGGAAATGCTCCTGGCGGGAAACTCGAAAAGGCCTATTTCCCTGCTGTTGAAATAACGAAAGAAATAACTCCAATTAAAATTTATTCCCCAAAAAAAGGAACCTGGATAGTGGATATGGGAGTGAATTTTACAGGGACCTATAAAATTAAAATGGCAGGAAATGCAGGTGATACCATTCATTTCAAATTTGGCGAGCGCGTATACGACAATGGCAACGTGAACCCGATGACCACGGTAACCGGCCAAATTAAACGTAAAGGAGTTGGAGGGCCAGGTGCACCAGACATTGCTTGGCAGACCGATAGTTATATCATAGGCAATAAAAAAGACCAATGGTTCAGTCCTGATTTTACGTACCATACTTACAGGTACATGGAAATAAAGGGCCTGAAAGAAATGCCTAAAATGGAGGACATTCGGGGGCTTTTTATGAATAGCAATGTCGCTAATAAGAATAGCTTTTCAAGCTCCTCTGGACTGTTGAATTCAATTCAAGATATCGCAAAACGGACGTTTCTTGCCAATTTAGTGAGTGTCCAGTCTGACTGTGCAGCTAGGGAAAAATTTGGCTATGGTGGCGATTTAAATGCTACCAGTGAAACTTTCATTTATAATTTCGATATGCATTCCTTTTATCGCAAAACTATTTATGATTGGATTGACGCGATGAAAGATTCCAGTTTTGTGGATACCGCACCTTTTACTGGAGTAGAATATTGTGGCATTAGCTGGGAGTCGGCCTATTTAACCACCCAATATTACTTATACCTTTACTATAATGATACCGACATCGTCAAGGAACTATATGCGCTAAACAACAAATGGATGGATAAAGTCGCCATGATTCACCCAGAAGGAATTGTGGACGAAGGATTGAGTGATCATGAGTCTATGGAGCCTGTTCCAGTACAACTTACGGGTACTAGTCATTATTTACAATGTGCCAGGATCATGACCACTTTTGCACGTGTAATGGGTAATGAGGCGGATTCAAGAAAGTATGAAGCGTTAGCAGATAGATTAAAAAACCTGATAAAAGCAGAATTTTGGGACAAGCCATTCAATGGAAAAATCAATCGACAAACACTATTTTCAACATTATTATACCACAAAATCATTCCGAAAGAGGAGGTTCCAGTAGCGATGGATTCACTGCTACAAGCCATCAAAAATGGCCCATCCTCCCATTTTAATACGGGCATTTTTGGCACTAAATATGTACTCGAAACGCTTGCCGAAAACGGTAATCCTAACATTGTTTTTGATATTGTAAACAGTACTACCTATCCAGGATGGGGCTTTATGATTGACCAAGGTGCAACCACCATTTGGGAAACCTGGAAAGAAAGTGATAATACATTTTCGAACAACCATCCTATGTTCGGAACGGTATCGGAATGGTACTATCGTTGGTTAGCGGGAATTAGACCGGATCCGGATCAGCCAGGATTTAAGGAGTTCTATATTACACCTACAACGCCCAAAGGACTTGAATCAGTTAATAGTACGTATCATTCACCTTATGGAGCCATCATATCCAATTGGAAAAATACAGGGTCAAACAATTATACCTATGAAATAACGATTCCTAATGGTACCAAGGCGAACATCAAGTTGCCATTTTCCCCATCGCAAAAATTGGTGCTAAATAATCTGCAAGATCTTAGCCAATTAAACCAAATTGCGGGATTACAGACAGGAAAGTTCGATTTACCGAGTGGGGATTATTTAATTACGGTATCTTCTGAAAAGGAATAGGTAATCGACAATTCTATGCTAATAGGACGGCGCTTTTTAAATATACTCGGAATGAGTACCCAGTTAAAAAAACAGCGAAATGGGTGATTTGAGAAATATAAAATCATTATGGTACAGTTTCCTTTTGGTATACCCTATACCCTATTGTAATATCGGCCTAAAATATTAAAAAAAGCTCCACCACGGAGCTTTTTTAATATGCAAACCCTTACGCAATAATGCCCAGTGGTTTTGTGGTTTTCCATGCGCCACGGGTAAAGTCTGGAAATTCTTGGGGCGCACCATTTTGTGCTACCGAAGCTTCGCTAAGAGGCCCTACGACACTCCAATAGCAGCTTTCATATACGTTTTGATCTAGAGGCTCGCCTTTTCTTAGGCATTCTATTATCCGGTAACGCATGATGAAGTCCATGCCACCGTGTCCGCCCATTTTTATCGCCAATTCCCCCAAACGTTTGAATAATGGGTGTTCGTATTTTTCAAAGATGGCATTCAACTGATCACCTTCTGCCCATTCATGGTGACTTTCGGGGCCACCTTCCACACCGCCTTCTAAAGCTACTCTGTTGGGAAAGCCCGCCAAAGTACCTTTGGTACCTTGGATCATATTATGACGAGTATAGGGTCTCGGACTTGTTTCGTCCCACTGTACCATGATCGTTCGGCCCATATTAGTTTTAATTATGGACGTGCTTATATCGCCTCCTTTATAATCCAATTGATTCCATTGGTGGTCGGCTGGGAAGTTCTTTTTTGCATAGAGTGCGCGGCCTTTTGCCGGTGAAGAGAAAGAATTCATAAATTTAAAATTATCCTCGCCTCGCGCCAAGTTCATATACTGAGCCACTGGCCCTAACCCATGGGTGGGATAAAGGTTTCCATTTCGGTTTGCGTAATGGTAAGTTCTCCAAGACCCTGTTCCTCGCTCCACACTTTTCATTTGCCCTCGAAGCTCATGAATATAGGAAGCTTCTCCGTGTAGAAGTTCACCAATAACCCCTTGGCGGCACATATTCAAATAAATAAGCTCTTCGCGACCGTAGTTGACATTTTCCATCATCATACAGTGCTTTTGGGTCTTCTCAGAAGTATCAACAATCTCCCACATTTCAGCAACGGTAAGTGCCAGAGGAACCTCCACGAAGGCATGAGAACCACTTTTCATCGCTTCAATGGCCATAGGCGCATGTAATTTCCATGGAGTACAAATAAATACAGCATCTGGCTTTTCTTTCTTCAACATTTCCTTCCACTGATCCTGCCCACCCGTATACAACTTAATTTTGTTATGCCGTTCTCCTTTTCCATTCTGTTTACAATTATCGGCCGATTTCTGTGCCAAGTCTTCATACAAATCACAGATTGCTACCACTTCCGTTCCTTCAATAGCGGCAATTTGAGAAGCATGGCCAGAACCTCTTGCTCCAACGCCAATAAATGCACAGCGCACCGTATTTAACTTGGGAGCCGAATACCCACCCATATAAGTAGCTCCTGGTAAAGCGGATGGCAAATCACCTTTAATTAACTGTCCATGGGCATTTGACAACCCTGGGGTCACCGCCAGTCCAAGACCAGCAAGTGATGTTTTTCTAAGAAAGTCTCTTCTATTTGAATTCATGGGATAAAACGATGTTTAGGTTGTTGCTAATGTACGAAAAAAGGAAAAGGAAAAGAATGAATTAACCTACGGCTCAAATGGAGAAAATTTTGATGTTTTCGCTAGACTTCCAATAATTGTCTTCTATTTAAGGGTTCTGGCAGAACCGTTAAACTGTCATTTTCCATGCCATTACATAGCACCGTCCTAAATTGAGATTTCATTCAACTGCCCCTCCTCCATTCTCTCAATAGCGGTCAATATATCATACCATTCGATTAAAATCTGATAAATAAATTACTTTTAGCATTGGGGATAATTGAGAATGAAGTAACTTTCTTTTCTATAACTGTGCCCTCCGTATTACACCAGTTTGTACGCATGAAAAAGAAAAAAACTAAACAAATACTGAAAGTCGTATTTGTTTTTATAAGCATTGGTTCGCTTTACTTCGTACCCTGGATAGTAATATGGGCATGGATTTTGCCCTTACCACATACAGTACAGGATCAATTAAATGAAGCAGTTGTTCATGGATCCGATGGAATTATTGTTTATATAGACCAAGGGGGAAAGCCACCGTCATTATATGCAGCTGGTTGGCACGATCGCAAAAACAGAGTCCCTGTCAACCCACAGGCCTTATTCAAAATAGCCAATATCACCAAGTTATACATCACGGTAGCCACCGCTAAATTAGTACATGCGAATCGTTTATCATTGGATAAAACATTGGCAGATTACATTCCAAGCATTCTTGGGAAAATTAAAAATGCGGATAAAATCACTTTAAGAATGTTGGTAAAGCATCGAAGTGGGATTCCAAATATAACAGACACACCTAATTTTTGGAAAAACCTTCCGCACAATAATAGTGCTGCTTTTAAACTCATCACTGCATTACCTACTCACTTTGAACCTGATGAAGCCTATGAATATTCCAATAGCAATTATCTTTTGATATCCATAATCATTGATAAAATATTAGGTTACAACCATCAACAATTTATAAAAGAAGAAATATTAATACCCCATCGTTTGAATAATACCTTTGGATCCATAAGCGAAGTGAATAGCAACGAAGTCATGAGTGGTTATTTCACAGGTTTTGAGACATTGATACTGTTATTATCCAGTTCATTAACACATCCGATTTAGACAGTTACAACTGGGACCTATCGGAAATCATATATAACCGAATTTTAAAGATAGTGAGGAACCAAAAAGTCCCATGAGATCCCATCACGAATGATTCTTTCGGAAGAGCTATCAAACCGCCAGCAATAAGCTAGAAAACGGTTTCCCGGTAGAACCTTGCAGCCAAAAGCCCACAGTAATTCCAAACCAATAGGTGATCAAGTTTATTAAATGCCTAAATTGTATACCCGTTGGCCGTTAGAAAAACAAAAAAATCTTTGAACAATATCCCCAATATATCCTTTAAAAGTTGCGATGGAGCCACTGATATTGAGTTCCTTCGTTTATCAGAACTATTTTCGCAAATAGAGAAGCACCCTAGTCATGACCCAAAAAAACCTCACAGAATCACCTTCTTCGCATTATTGATAGTTACTAAGGGCAATGGAGTACATCAAGTAGACCTCAAAAATTATCCGATTCAGGAAGGGTCCGTGATTAAAATTGCTAAAGGCCAAGTGCATGCTTTTCAGGATAATTTTCAGTACGATGGTTATCTGGTTGTATTTACAGAGGATTTTGTTTTAAGGTATTTCTCAAAATCTTCGGTGGATTATATTTCGCATTTATACAATTATCACCTTTCAGAGCCGCTAGTGGATAATAGTACTTTTAATGATTTTTTTTTGGAACAAATAACAACTGAACTTCGTAACATTGACACCTATGCCCAAAAAGAAATTGTTGCTAAAATAGTAGAACTTTATTTATTAAAATTAGAAAGGCTTGCTCATGAAAATTTCTCTGTTAAAAGAAATAAAAAACACCAAGCGATTTTTATTCATTTCAAGGATTTGGTGGAGAGAAACTACCTAAAGACTCGTAATGTAATGGATTATGCGGTATTACTTACTATTTCTTCTAAGCACCTTAATCACATAGTTCGAGAAATTACCTTCTGCACGGCCAAACAGTTTATTGACCAATATGTGATTCTCGAAATCAAGCGAGACTTGTTCGGTAATGGAACGAGCCTCAAAGAAGTGGCATATCAGAATGGTTTTGATGAAGTAACCAACTTTTCCAAGTTTTTTAAAAAGCACACAGGACTTTCACCCAAAGCATACAAAGCTACACTTTAACCTTTGGTTTCATATTTACCATTTTTAACAAAGGATTTACCTTGTATGCAAATACAAGTAGAGCGAACTTTGCTCAAAAATCAAAAATAGGAGTTCAGTATGCAAACGGCACTACTGGTGTCAGCAGCATTGAAATAAAAAAAGGCAAAATCAAATTGGAGGCTTTTCCTGATGAAAATGCCTTCAAAAAATTAATCAACTGAATAAGGCTATAAATGGATAGCCTTGAAGGAGCAACTTAAAAAAATAAAAAAAACAAAATTACTTAAAATATGAAAATTGCGGTAACATCGGCAAGCGGCCAATTAGGCGGTATGATTATTAAAAACCTTATTGACAAAATAGGCAAGGAAAATGTAATAGCGATTGCACGGACTCCTGAAAAAGCGAAAAACTTAGGTGTGGAAGTTAGAAAAGGGGATTACAACCTACGTACAGACTTTGATTTGGCTTTGAAGGGTATTGATAAAGTCTTGCTGGTTTCGGGAATGGACGAACCTCAAAAACGGATTCAGCAACACCAGAATGTGATTGAAGCAGCCGTCCATAATGGCGTG
>CAXBLH010000119.1:0-12708 GCA_963976315.1 uncultured Dyadobacter sp. | reverse complement strand
CAGCTTGTTCCAATGCTTCATTCTTGCTTTGATCTTTATCGAACCCGATAACAGAAAAGCCGTGATCAGCCATGTTAAGTAATAGATTTCTGCCCATTACTCCCAGCCCAATCATTCCAAAATCAAAAAGATTATTCGTCATAAGTGGTTTATAGTCATTATAAAAGTGATACAATATTAGGATTTTCGGGGGAAAATTGAAAAACCTTATTCGGGACTTACCCCAATTCCAGTAGGAATACAGGTCTAGAATTACAAATTTAGTACTAATGTCTCCAAAAGAATAATTGCTTTTGAAACCTCTGAATTTACCCTTTTCTTTTGCCGCTAGTGCTTCAAAATGAAAAACTTAAATACATCCTTCATTTTCCAACCCTTTCTCAGTCACTAAAATTCTGTAATTTTTGAGTCCAATCATACTCCGCAAACTTCAATTCATACCGCACAAAATCCTGCTCAAATATTTTTGAAATTATTTTAAGAGTGCCTTTTTTTCCACCGAAGTCATTTTTGTACCATTGTAAAATTTTACTCGTAGTGATTATTTTACCAATAGTATCTACGGTGGTCTCGGAGGTAAGGAAAGATTTGGCCGCTATATCCAGTTGCTTGTTGATGATTTTGGGATCATAGAAAAAGATGGGAGGGCAACTTTTGGCGCCACAATTTAAAGCAAAATGAATTCTATAATCCAATTTCGAAACGGCCAACCTCCGAATTACACTCCTAGTACTTAATTTGGGCAAATACCCCAGACTCCATTTAGCTCGGTAACGTCTGATAATTCCGTGTTCGATATCATCCAGACTTAAAGCTACTCCGGCTATTGTAATAAATTTACCAGTATAAATTTCAGACTGTTTTTTTGCATCACGAGAGGCTAATAACTGAAAATAAGCATTATAGATATTTATCCAAAAGGCCTTTTTAAGGGGATCAGTACTTAGAGAGTTCTGTAATACAGTGAGTTCAATACCTGCAAGTTGGTGCTCTATTTCTTTGGTTTCTTTTCCTGTTTTTACATTTTTTAATAGCTCTTCGGACAGGGTTATTACTGGTACTTGTAGCCCTTGACATTCCGAAACAGCCTCTGTCGCAATCACTATAAAAAGTAAAAGAAAAACTTTTAGGAATGTAAACTTGGTAATCATGTGGTGAGTAAGCTACCTATCGGACAAAATTATCCTTAATATACTAACTCAAAACAACCATCGAAAATTCACCGTTTTGGTTTAAAATGAAAATCTGCAAAATTCATGTACTGTTCCCAATCATAAATTAAAATATCATGCTTACCCTTTCTCATATGATAACCTACCGATTGTCTACCACCCACTGGACTTTCAACCGAAGGAGGATTTGGTGTAGGAAGCGATGGTAATTTATATAATCCATAAGCCTCACCAGCAGCATAAGCCGACAAATACTCTCCTTTTGGGTCCGCCCATAGGTCTTCTGAAGCGCTCGCAATATATACGGGCCGTGGTGCCATTAACGCCAAAAGCATATGAAAATCTACTGGAAGCTCATTTTCCTTATTGTTAAAGTCGTGGTACTTCGTTGCGAACCAATGTGGAAATTTCGAATTGATGGCTTCAATAGTTTCACCATATTTTCGTCGGGTAATGGCAGCTCCACCTTCTCCAGAATCATTGGAGATGACCAGCGCGAAGCGTGTATCTTGTGCACCTGCCCATAAGGAAGCCTTACCAAGCCTGGAATGCCCCATCACAGCTACTTTACTTGCATTTATATTTTTATCCGTCTCCAAGTAATCCATTGCTCTGCTAAGGCCCCACGCCCACCCTCCTATGGCTCCCCAAGCGGTGGACAGATGCTCTGTTGCGTTTTTGTCATCCAACAATTCATGTACACTGCCCTTATAACTGTCCGGGCGGTCTTCCTGTAAATCTCCATAGTAAACAGTTGCAAGCCCATAGCCTCTATTCAATATTTCCTCTACGGGCCATCTTCTCGCTCTTGAACCTCTACTTTCTATGGTACCTTTGTTGTTGACTATCCCCGTATCTTTCCAGTCTGGCACCCACTTCTCCGAAATCAATATGGCTGGATCTGAATGTATGGTTTGATTTCCAGCAAAGTTTAAACCTAAAAATACTGGTACAGGTGCTGTTGCCTTACTGGGAAGATAGACTAGCAGATCCATAAATCTTGCTGGATCAGCCCCTAAAAATATCCTTATTTGTTTTCGGATAGCAGTACCTTTTAAGGCTTCGCTATCCTTTTCTATAACTTCAAATCGAAGTTTAATGTCTGTCGATGGCGTAATACCAAATACTTTTTCTGAAAACATTTTTAAGATTTCAGGGCGGCGCACTTTTTCCCAGGCTTCAACTGTTTCTACCACCACACCATTATTGGTTTCCAATATTTCGGGTAAAATATAAGAGGGCACCTGGCTTTCATCATATTGGGCAAAAGCATTTCCAAAAAACAAACTTACAATACAACTTATTAAAAATATTTTTTCCATCTTCAACAAAGATAACTAAGCCCAGATTTCTACTTTTAGGAAAATAATTTCGTATCAAATGACTTATAAAATTATCGTTTTTGTAAAAAATTTAAAGGTTGGAAAAGTCAAAACCAGACTTGCCGCTTCGGTTGGGAACCAAATGGCACTCCGGATTTACAAAGCGCTTATTCAAATAACTTTTACGGCAATATCCCTTTCCAAAGCTACCAAAGTCATTTATATGGCTGAGGATTTGGAAACAAATACGCCTTTTATTCCTGATTCTTGGTCTATGAAAATACAAAATGGCGAGAACCTAGGAGACAGAATGGCGCACGCTTTTTCCCAAGAGTTACAGCAAAACAACAAGGCCGTTTTGATTGGAACAGACTGCCCGGAAATAAATGATACGCTGATCACTAAAGCCTTTCAGGCACTCGATACCTACGATGTAATACTTGGCCCTGCAGAAGACGGCGGTTATTATCTCATTGGATTAAAAAGTCCTAAGCACGCTTTATTTGAAAAAATAAAATGGAGTACCAGTTCAGTTTTAAGTGAAACAATTGGCCGATGTATTGCAGCAAATCTTACCTATTTCCTCTTACCGACACTATCCGATTTAGATGTAGCCGAAGATCTAGAAAAGTTTCCTGAATTATTAATAGCCTGTTTAAAAATTAACCAATAGTTTGTTTATGCTATCATTAAAATTTAAACAGGCTCTTAAACGAATTAAAAACTAGTTGGCTCGAGCTTGCTGTTTTACGGAGCGTTCTAATAAATCAATAGACTGTAAAATTTTATTTCTCAAAAAAACCGGATACTCGGGATTATTATATAAAAATTCCCGTGCAACCTTTAAGGCTTCTTTGGATGAGTGACCTGCAAAGGTGTTATCCATCCATCGAGTAGGAAAAAATATATCCCCTGTTAGCTGGATTTCTTGTAACATATCCATGGACGGCAATAAATACTTTTCTGCACTTTGCTGCCGTAATGGATGGTGCAAATACAATAAAGCCTCAAGTACCCAAGCTTCCTTTTCCCGGTATTCTGGATTTTTCAATGATTCGAAAAAATTATCCCTTGTATAACCCTTGTTACTTAACGAGGGTAAAACGAAGATCATTTTCGCTCGGCGGTCAGGATTCTGAATCGAGTCTATTTGTTGATGCAGCATCAACTCGCTATCCTCCGCATCTTTTACTGCTAGTTCACAAACTATTGAAATTTTATCATTCTCAGACAACGCCAGCCCTGGTACTTTCAACGTCCCCCGCCAAACTTCTTTTAGATTTTTTAAAGCATTTGGTGACAAACAAATGTCTTTGTAGGCATTGAAGTAGGTACTTTTCAGCCCTTTGTCTTCGGTTTTTGCAAGCAATGTCCACAGCTCAGTTTCTGCTTGTAATTGGGTAGTAGCACGCTGATCACCTGGCAGAAATTTCCACCATATTGTTTTGAAACTACCTAAGATTTTATCAATTAAAATTGGATTTTCTTCCTTTTGTAAAAGGCTTAGCAAATCCATAAGGAACTTCTCAGAAGAAGGGCCTTCCCCATTTAAGAAGTTTTCCCAAACATTCACCAACATAGAACCTCGAAATACGGGATCCGAAAATGTTTCGTAATGAGATATAAAATATTGATAGCTGGCCAAATTCAATTTAAAATAACCATAACCCACCCCATTCGAGTTTGGAAAAACAATGGCGCTGGTATCACTAGTCAATTTAATGGCCTGTAAGTTTTCAATATTTGATTGACTAACAGAAAACGACTTCCCATTATACACGCTATATTCGAGAGGTTGTTGCCAAACTCGATTTGAAACCGAATCTACCACTTGTTTCAACATTATTCCAGACGACGCATTGACTTGTTCATAAACTGGCATACCACTAGTTTTGACCCAAATATTACTCCATTCAGTAATATTCAAAATGGATTTGCTATCAATAATCGATACCAGATCGTCCCAAGTTGCATTCCCAAAACTGAAACGATGAAGGTATTCCTGAAGACTTTCCTGCATCAGCTTTTCTCCTATTTTCAATTCTAGCTGCCGCATTACTACCGGTGCTTTTTGGTAAATAATGGACCCATACATGGTACCTGCATTTTTCAAATTATCCAGTTGTTGTAAAATAGGGTTGGTGCCTGCCGTTCTATCAACGGCATAGGCAGACGGGTAATGCGCCATCAGGAACCGTAAATCATGGTTTATTTCAGGAAAACTAGGATGAACTATTTTTGCAGCCATAAAATTGGCAAAGACCTCTTTCAGCCAAACATCGTTGAACCAGTCCATGGTCACCAAGTCGCCAAACCACATATGCGCAGACTCATGAGCTATGACACTGGCACGAGCCATTTTTTTATTTAAGGTGGGGTTCTCCTCCAAAATTAACGACGACTCATTATAAAAAACGGTACCTGGATGTTCCATTCCGCCATATTGAAAAGAAGGAATGAGTGCTACGTCAAATTTTTCAAACGGGTATTGGATTCCTGTATAATTTTCAAGCCAGTCTAATGACTGCCCATGAAGCCTAAAAACCTCTTCAATGTTTCTTGCAACCGCAATGCTATCCGTTTCTCGATAATAAATCGTGATATCCCTATTATTTACTTTTTGAGTTTGTTTAAAGAACTTCCCCGCTGTGAAGGCGAACAAATAGGAGCTGATGGGTTTGGTTTTACCAAACTGATACATAACCGAACCATTGCTTTCTGTTTTATTCAAAAGCGGGCCATTTGCTACAGCTTCCCAATCTGTGGGCGTGGTAAGGGACAGTTCGTAAGTGGCTTTTAAGTTAGGCTGGTCAAATAACGGGAAGCATGTGGATGCTCGGTCGGGCACAAACAAGGTATAAAGGTAATCTTCATTCCTATTTAAGGATAAATCTCCAGCTGTAAACAAAATTTCTAAATTGCTTATCCCTAAGTTTAAATATTCTGAACCTACAATTATGTGCTCATTTTCAAACTGGTATTTAACCTCTTTACCATTCAGTCTTACCGCATGCAGATGAGATTCTGGATTACTAAAATCTAATATCAAAGGATTCTCAATCGATTTTAGGTCAAATGATATATTTATTTTTCCCTCAATCGGGTCAATTTTATTTGCGGGAATTTTAAACTGTAAACTGTATGCCACCCTGTCTAAATCTTGTTTTCGTTGCTTGTTCAACTCAAAGGATACCCCCATATCGGGGAGGTCAGTCGAAGGTAAACTACAACCATATTGTAACAGGGAACAAACAACTGTAAATACCAGAATTAATTTTGACGGCATTGGGTTCATAAATTGGATGAGTACTAAAAACCAAGTTCTTAATTTAATATGGAATTTCTATACAAAACGGAGAGATACCTCACTATTTAGTTTAGCTTGAATTGCATACCCCTAACAAATGTTAGGATACCATACCCAAAAAAGGGATTCCCCCTGTAAAGGAAATCCCCGTAATTGACCTTATCGTAACTTTTTTAGTTAGTAATTGGCAGCTGGCTTTCGGCTTTCAAATCCTTCCTAAAATCGATTTTCAAGCTTATTGCTGGTTTCATTTTTTTGATAACAGAAGGCTACATACAGAACTGACCGTGATAAGGTTTAACAGTTTCAATTACTTTTTGATAAAAATTACTCGAACTTATTATGCTCCGCTTCTTCCCCCTTCATAGCCTGAGTAAAAAGTGTTTGAGTTGGATAGGCAAATTCTATTCCTTTATTCTCAAAAATTTCAAATATTTCTAAGTAAATTTCCTGTTGACGGTCCATATAAAAAGTATAGTCTGGCTCCAAGATATAGTATACAAATTCAAAGTTTAGACTAAAATCACCATACCCCGAAAAATGCCCCCGATCAAACTGTACCCCCTTGGTGGATTCAATGATAGTTCGAACTAACTGGGGGATTTCTTTTAACTCTTTATGTTTGGTTTGATAAGTAACACCTAGGCTAAATACAATTCTTCTGCGTTGCATACGCTTAAAATTATGCAGCCTAGAATTAGTCAAATCCGTATTCGAACAAACTAATTGTTCTCCACTCAAAGTCTTTATCCGAGTAGTTTTAATACCTATATATTCAATGACCCCATTTTTATCATCCACCACAATAAAGTCGCCAATTTCAAAAGGTTTGTCGAAAAATATAACAAAATAACTAAACAAGTCACCCAAAATTGCCTGAGCAGCCAATGCAATAGCAATACCACCAATTCCCAAACCAGTGATTAAAGTGGTAGCATCATAGCCAAGGTTATCAACCACAAAAACAGCTCCTAGCAGCCAAATAACGGAATTTACAATAGTAATAAGCCCACTTGCTTGTTTTTGTTTGGCTTCACTATTTTCCTGCATTTCTAGAAAAGAGTACACAAATTTCCTGAATGCTGAACTTACTACACGCAGAATAAAAAATGCCATGACCACTATAAACGCAACATAGGCAACATCAAGAGCGCGACCCGGCAGTTCCAGGGAGGTAACTGCCACATATATAGCCGATATATATAAAATCGGTACCACCGACTTCTCTATGGTAAGTACCAAAAAATCATCCCAAGTAGTAGTTGTTTTTTGAGACCAAATCTTCAATTTGTTCAATATTACATATCTAAATATTCTTATCGCAACAAATGATAAAACCAGTATTAATAACACAATTGCTATTTCTGATACTTTATTGCCAAGTATTTCCTCATTCAAAATAGTATTCATAAATCTGTTTTAGTTTCTAAATTCTTACAAACGTTGCCTATACGCTCCATTTTGAAGGCAGGTTCATTCCAAGCAGACACACCTTACTTCCCCACAAAGTCATTTGCGGATGGTCGCACAGGCCCGTATGATAAACAAGGAATTTACCCAGTGAGATTAAGATTTTAATGTTAACAAACCGATTGGCTGTGAATATAATTCCCATCTCTAATAGTTAGCAGGCTAATGAGCAAAGTATTATGGAACAATAGTTTTCAACCTTTACAGCCGAAAGAACTATGCCAAGAAGTGCCAGAGCGAACAGAATTACCAGAGACTACTATTTCTTCTTTATTTACTGCAAATAAAGAACGTGCTATTATAATGGTTATCGAATATTGGCAGGAGTTTGGAGTGGTGGAAACCTATTACCATCCTATATATTTGGGAGGTTTGGTACCTTCCAAACGGAGATATACCAACATTTGCGCTCGGTGATGGGTTAAATGGTCGTTTATAAGTAGTATAATTCTTCTTCTTGACATTTTTTGACCTGCAAAATCAATTTCTTCGGACAGTTTACTTTCATCAAACGACTGAAACGCTTTGTTAACATAATCAAAAGACTGGTTACATAAATCAATAACTTCTGTTTTAGATTTTCCAGCAAAGTCATTTTTAGAAATAGTGCGCTTTGAGTCACTTAAAAAGGAACTACTTAACCAAAGCATATTGTCAGATAGGTGAATTAATTGCTCCTTGAAAGTCATTTCCTCAGCAGTTGGCTTGAACGCAAAGGATGTTTCCGGCATCGCTTCGGCCACTTGCAGGGTGTATTGTTTCGCATTTTGCCATCTCGCTACAATATCTTGTAAAAATGGATCAGACTGCGCAAAAGAAATATTTCCAAAAAAAAGGAAAACAATAAATGCCGTGAGGTACTTCATGTAAATGGGGGTTATTGAAGTACAAAATTAGAAGTAAAGCTTAAGGATAAAAAGTGGTTCTCCATTTTTTTAGAAGTATGGATATAATAAAGAGTAAGTGCAAGCGCTCCTACTCTTTATAATTAACCCTCCTTTATTGAAGCTTGGTAAACCAAACTAATATAATGCTTAGACCTCATTCATCTTAATAAGTAACTTATTTATCATTTTATTTTAGTATATAACCTTAAAAAGAAACAATCTTGAAAAAAATAGCCTTTTGATTCCATCTTACGGTATTAATCAAAACTTCAATTTATTACGTATACATTTCATGAGACTATTACTTTTACTCCTTATTTTATTCTCAAATCAGGCGATTTCCCAACCCATTGGTAAATCAGTTTTCAACCAACAAATTGCCACACAGTTTACTAACCAGGATAATTTACCGGAACAGGCAGTTAATAGCATCACAATAGCTAACGAATTACCAATAGTTCGGATTGCAGGAAAGTCCTACTCGCCTTCCAACGATGGAAAATGGACAGAAACTGTTGAGAAACAACCCTCGGCACTTCAAAACAAGACCATGAAAGTTTTAGACAAACCGGTACTAAGCTTCGTGGATTATAATTCTATAAAAGTTTATGGAACCCAAGATGGATTGTACTTTGTGACCAACAAAAAGGTAGAACAAATCTTTCCATCGGATGCCAATTACAGCTGGTCATTGAGAAATGTGAATGCCTTAGTAGTGGACTCCAAAAATAGATTATGGTTTGGCTCACAAGAAGGTGTAGGTTGTTTAGAGAATGGTCAGTGGAAATTGTATACCGGGAAAGAAGGCCTCCCTTATAATAAATTCACGTGTGCGGCTGCAGGCCCCGATGGGGGCGTTTGGTTTGGCACCGAGCGTGGAGCCATTTATGCTCATGAGGGACAGTTTGGCTACCGTGCAAGTAAACGATGGTTACCCAATGACTACGTAACTTCCCTAGCCGTTAGTAAGGCAGGAACAATATGGATAGGCACAAAAAATGGAGTTTCCAGAATTGAAAACAAACCATATACCTTAGACGAGAAAGCAGACTATTTCACTAAGCAAGTAGAAGAACGCCATAACAGAATAGGGTTTATAGCACAGAGCGAACTTACCAAACAATTTGATATTACAACATCTCAATTTGCAATTTCGGACAATGATGGAATGTACACCGCCATGTACGGAGCTGCTCAAGCTTTTAGATATGCAGTCACAAAAGACCTTGAGGCCAAACGATTTGCAAACCGAAGTTTTCAGGCCTGCAAATGGCTTAGTGACATTACACCCGAGAAGGGGTTTCCCGCACGTGTAATCATTCCAATTGACTGGCACGAACCTGTAAATGAACAATATAGTATAGCGTATAATGAGAAACGTCAAATTACGGACCCCCAATGGAAAAGTATTTTCCCACGTTTCCCTAAAAGTGAAGACGGCAAATACAGGTATAAATGCGATACCAGCTCGGACGAATTAGCAGCACATTTTTTCTATTATGGCATCTATTATGACTTAGTAGCAGAAACAGAACAAGAGAAAAGTGATGTTCGCCAAGTGGTGGGTGATATGATGGATCACCTTATTAGACATGGATATAAACTTGTAGATTACGACGGAAAGGTAACTCGCTGGGGAGACTTTTCGCCCGAGTATTTTAATTCTGTTTATGGTTATGATCAACGTGGGTTGAATGCGATGATGATGCTTTCATTTTTGAATGTTACCAAGCATATTACTGGGGATAAAAAGTATGATGAAGCAGCGGATATGTTACGGGAAAAATACAACTATGATATTTATGCCTTACATCCCAAAGAATATTTTCCGGCTGAAAATGTAGTACCTTGGGACAATAACTTGTGTTTAATGAGTTTGTATGGACTCATTAAATATGAGACCAATCCTGAGCTACTATTGATGTATCGACAATCACTAGAAAATGCTTGGCTTCATATAAGCAAACAAAAAAATCCATTTTGGGATGCTATCTACCAGTCGTTGGCAAATGACTTCACAAAACTGGTAGATAAAAATTATTTTAATCGTAAAGACCTCTTCCCTGAAAATCATTTATACGCTCCAAATGTTACAAAAACCTATTATAAGGCGGCTAATAAACCAGAATTTATCCTGGATAATTTACAGAAAATCCCGCTAGATTTGATTGGATATAGTATGCCAAATACACACCGATTGGACATTGTATTGGATAATTCCCCCGGCCAGTCCGAGGAAAAGGGATGGCATTTCGACGGCTATGCCCTTCCAGTGGATGAACGTGGGCATGTAAGACAGGATCGTGATGGCTTTGATTTAAACCTAACCGAAGGCAATGGCTATTCAGAACACGAAGGAACATTTTTCTTGCTACCGTATTATATGGCGGTTCATCAAAAACTAATTGGTAATTGAAATATAGTTTAAGCATCTAAACGGTAGTCAGAGACAGTAAAACCAGCATTATGCTTTTTTTACTTATATTCAAATAGTTATGAATTCTATGCCTTTTTGAATACTTTCTAATTTTATAAAAACTGTTGGAATTACCCAAAAAATTAGGTTCTACGGTTTTGTTATGACCATGCAATATCTATATTTACGGAATATTAGAATTCTTAAACAAAATCCTTAATACTTCACATGAGTCTCATTACCTATTTAGTACCAGCATTAGGCCTTCTTGGCTTGATAGTCATGTTTTTCAAAAGAGGTTGGGTTGTCCGACAAGATGCAGGCGACCCCAATATGATTGAAATTGCCGATGCCATTGCCGCTGGTGCATTGGCGTTTTTAAAAGCCGAATGGCGCGTTTTAATTATTTTTGGTATCATCGTGAGTATCCTTCTTGGATATTCGGGCACGTTGGTAGAAAACTCAAGTGCATTTATTGGTATTTCGTTTTTATTAGGTGCATTCATTTCTGCCTTTGCAGGATACATCGGAATGAATATTGCTACAAAATCAAACGTACGAACTACGCAAGCCGCCAGAACAAGCCTTAGCAAAGCCTTAAACGTTTCCTTTACAGGAGGCTCCGTAATGGGAATAGGAGTAGCAAGTCTTGCTGTTATTGGACTGGGTGGCTTGTTCATCGTATTATATCATTTATATGTAGGCGACAGCACCGACGTCAATGGCTTAGCCATGGAAAAAGTACTAGAAGTGTTAGCCGGTTTCTCACTAGGTGCAGAATCAATCGCCTTGTTTGCAAGAGTTGGTGGCGGTATCTATACGAAAGCAGCTGACGTAGGTGCGGATTTAGTGGGGAAAGTAGAAGCTGGTATTCCAGAAGACGATCCACGAAACCCAGCCACAATTGCCGATAACGTGGGCGATAACGTGGGTGATGTAGCAGGAATGGGTGCCGATTTATTTGGCTCATATGTAGCCACCATCCTTGCCACTATGGTTTTGGGTCGTGAAATCATTTCTGCAGGTGATAATTTTGGAAACATTGCCCCTATTCTTTTGCCGATGGTAATCGCCGGGGTTGGGCTTATTGCATCTATTATTAGTATGGTATTTGTAAAAGTAAGTTCCGACGATGGTGATGTACAAGGTGCTTTGAATCGAGGAAACTGGGGTTCTATTATTTTAACGTTAATCGTTTGTTTTCCGTTAGTAAAATGGATGTTACCCACTGGTGTCATGACGATCCGTGGTGTCGAATTTACTTCCATGGATGTATTTTATGCGATTCTACTAGGCTCGATTGTAGGTGCAATTATGGCAATAGTTACGGAATACTATACCGCCATGGGTAAACGCCCCGTACAATCTATTGTAAACCAATCCTCTACGGGTCATGCTACCAATATTATTGGAGGTTTGTCGGTAGGTATGGAATCTACGGTAATCCCTACATTAGTACTTGCAGCAGGTATTTTTATTAGTTACGAATTTGCAGGACTTTACGGTGTGGCCATCGCAGCCGCTGGAATGATGGCTACAACAGCCATGCAGTTGGCTATTGACGCATTCGGCCCCATTGCTGATAATGCAGGAGGTATTGCGGAGATGTCACACTTGCCCGAAGAAGTTCGCGGACGTACAGATATATTAGATGCCGTTGGTAACACCACCGCAGCTTCTGGAAAAGGATTTGCTATTGCATCAGCAGCATTGACCTCCCTAGCTCTTTTTGCCGCTTTTTGTGGGGTAGCTGGAATTAATTCCATCGATATCTACAAAGCCAATGTTCTGTCCGGTTTGTTTGTGGGTGCAATGATACCATTCATATTCTCGTCATTAGCGATTGCCGCTGTTGGACGGGCTGCCATGAAAATGGTGGAAGAAGTGAGACGACAGTTTAGAGAAATACCAGGAATTTTGGAAGGTACAGCCAAACCAGAATACGATAAGTGTGTAGCTATCTCAACCCAAGCTTCCATCCGCGAGATGATTGCCCCAGGCTTAATAGCACTTTTAGTTCCAGTAATAGTCGGTTTTCTTTTTGGACCGGAAGTACTAGGGGGTACTTTGGCTGGTGTAACGGTTTCAGGAGTTTTAATGGGGATTTTCCAAAACAATGCCGGTGGTGCTTGGG
>CAXBLH010000118.1:0-12724 GCA_963976315.1 uncultured Dyadobacter sp. | reverse complement strand
ATTTAATAGCTCTCATTTAAGGATTAATAATTTCATATTATCGTAATTTGCTTGGGTTCTTATGAATATTTGTACCTTAGCATGAAATAATAGTAACATATTTATGGACAAGAAAATTAGAAAAGAGGACGCTTTATATTATCACTCCAAAGGACGACCTGGTAAAATAGAGGTCATACCCACCAAAGAAACTAATACCCAACGTGACTTATCATTGGCTTATTCGCCAGGAGTTGCTGAACCCTGTTTAGCAATTGCTGAGAATGTTGAAAATGCGTATTTATATACAGCAAAAGGCAATTTAGTGGCTGTTATTAGTAACGGTACCGCGGTTCTAGGTTTAGGAGATATTGGCCCAGAAGCAGGAAAACCGGTTATGGAGGGTAAAGGACTTTTGTTTAAAATATACTCTGATATTGATGTTTTTGATTTAGAATTAAACACTAAAGATGTCGATGAATTTGTAAGAACGGTAAAAATTCTGGAACCTACCTTTGGTGGTGTAAATCTTGAAGATATAAAGGCGCCTGAGTGTTTCGAAATTGAAGCCCGTTTAAAAAAGGAGCTAAATATTCCAGTGATGCATGACGATCAACATGGTACCGCTATTATTAGTGCGGCGGCAATGTTGAACGCTCTGGTTTTGGTAAAAAAGGACATTAAAAATATTAGAGTGGTTGTTTCCGGTGCAGGAGCGTCGGCAGTATCTTGTACCAAACTATATATTACCCTCGGTGTTGACCCTAAAAACATTGCTATGTTTGACACTAAAGGGCATATTCATCTAGGCAGAACTGACCTAAATGATATGAAGAAGCAATTTGCAACAGCCAATGCATTTGACTCTTTGGATCATGCTATGATAGATGCCGACATTTTTCTTGGACTATCAACTGCCAATATTGTGTCCAAAGAAATGGTAAAGTCTATGGCTAAGGATCCTATTGTACTTGCGATGGCCAATCCTAACCCAGAGATCCCGTACCCCGATGCCGTTGCCGCCAGAGAAGATGTTATCATGGCAACTGGCCGTTCTGACTATCCGAACCAAGTGAATAATGTATTGGGTTTCCCTTACATTTTTAGAGGTGCCCTGGATGTACGTGCTACTGAGATTAACGAAGAAATGAAATTAGCGGCAGTTTATGCATTAGCAGAACTTGCACGTAAGCCTGTGCCAGATATTGTGAATCTTGCGTATAACGAAGCAAATATCGTATTTGGCAAAACCTATATTATACCAAAGCCTGTTGATCCTAGGTTATTGACCACAGTTGCTCCTGCGGTTGCCAAAGCGGCAATAGAAAGTGGTGTTGCTCGCAAAATCATTACTGACTGGGACGCTTATGAGCAAGAATTATCCACTCGCCTTGGTAATAATGAGCAGCTCACTAAAGTTATTCTCAACAAAGCAAAACTGGATCCTAAGAGAGTGGTTTTTGCAGATGCTGAAAATATACAAGTACTGAAAGCAGCACAACAAGTTAAAGACGAAGGGATTGCGATCCCCATTTTATTGGGAAATCGGTCGACTATAAAAACACTTATACAGGATAATAATCTTGATTTAAATGAGGTAACTATCGTAGACCCAAGGGCTGAAGAAAATGAAGCTATGATTGAGCTATACGCCGAAAAGCTTTATGCCAAACGCCAGAGAAAAGGTTTAACACCAATAGAAGCCAAAAGAACCATTTATTACAAAAGCTATTTCGGATCGATGATGGTTGAAAATGGAGAAGCAGATGCCTTCATTTCTGGTCTTACTAGAACATATCCCGACACCATCCGACCCGCTCTTCATGTTATAGGAAAGGAAGAGGGAGTTGTAAAAGTGGCAGGGATGTATATTCTGTTAACACCAAAAGGCCCTTTATTCTTCTCGGATACCACGGTTAACCTCGACCCTACCGTTGACGAGCTGGTAGAGATTACCGAACTTACTGCACGCGCCATTGAACGATTCAATATTAAACCAAGAATAGCATTAGTTACTTATGCTAATTATGGTAGTGCTCATGGTAAGGATGCGGAAAAAATGAGACAGGCTACTGCCATCCTCAAGAAACGAAATCCGGGTATGATTGTAGAAGGAGAAATGCAAGCACATTTGGCCTTTAATACGGAACTAATGAAGCAAAATCACCCATTTAGTGACTTGGCAGACTCTGGTGCGAATACCTTAATTTTCCCCAACTTATCAGCTAGTAATATTGCTTATAATTTGCTAAAAGAGGCTGCAGAATTAGAAACTATCGGACCTATTCTGCTTGGTCTGAAAAAACCGGTTCACGTACTTCAACTTGGAAGTTCTGTTAGAGAAATTGTAAATATGGTAGCCATTGCCGTTGTGGAAGCACAACTTAAAGGTTAACCTAAATATAAATGAATATTGGAGCCGGTTCATAAGTTTAGGAATCGGCTTTTTTATATACCAAGTAGACTTTCCCGGAAGGCCTTAGGTGTTTGACCAGTATGTTTTTTAAAAAAGCGTATAAAATAAGAAGGATCGTCAAAATTTAGTTTAAAACCAATTTCTTTTGTTGAAAACATGGTGTGTTGTAACAGTCGCTTAGATTCTATAATTAGCCTCTCAAAATAGAGCTGACTGGCGGTTTTGTCGAGTACTGCTTTACAAATATAATTAAGATGATTAGGGCTAATATTCAACAGATTAGCATAGGTTTTCAGATCCCGAATTTCTAAAAAATGAGCTTCAATTAAATTTTCAAAATTACGTATCTTTTCATAAAACTGATAGCCATCCTTAGACAAAGTCTCGCTGTACAACCTATTAGAAAACTCTAAGATTAAATGCAAAAAAGACAAGAAAA
Source organism: uncultured Dyadobacter sp. (assembly GCA_963976315.1). Taxonomy (GTDB): domain Bacteria; phylum Bacteroidota; class Bacteroidia; order Cytophagales; family Spirosomataceae; genus Dyadobacter. Next base: position 9,890 of record CAXBLH010000118.1, on the reverse strand, counting down.
CTTCATCTCGATTAATAAATTGATTTTTGTATTCGGTATAGGCATTTTCAAATAAACTGGCTATCATGCTTTTTTCATATTCCGTCTCCAATATGGGTTTATGCTGATGCGAATGAAAAAAGGGATACTGAAAAAAGCGTTCAGAAAATCTTGTTTGAAAAAACTGTGCTTCGAAATACAAATTAAACCCTGAAATATCTTCGGACAATTCCCAACTATGTACTTGCCCAGGAGTCAAAAAATATAACTGGTTGGACTTTACCGTATAAGATTTAAAGTCAATAGTATGAACACCCGTGCCTTGGGTAATCCACATGATCAAATAAAACGAATGGGTATGCGCGTTATTAATTCCCTTGAACTCCTGCACCAACTTTTCAAGTCGCGTCATATAGAACAATGACTGATTACTATCGCCGGTAAATTCTTTAATATTATATCTTGGATAATTCGCCTTCATAAATACAACCGTTTTTTAGAAACATTTTCCCAGTGCCGTAAAAATCAGGAATTTTATTGTATTAAGTCTGATCTCCTCTAAATTTGAATTATTATCTTCACTCCAACTCTAATTTATATGAAATCTTTTATCACAAGTGCGTTACTCTTCCTTATTTCCGCTGGTGTTTATGCCCAACCCCAAAATAATATTACCATTGTAATCCATGGAGGAGCTGGAACCATATCACGTAAGAACATGACCACGGAGCAGGAAAAAGCATATCAGCTTACTTTACAGGAATCACTGGATCGAGGATACGAGGTTTTGGAGCGCGGAGGGACCAGCTTGGAAGCAGTTACAAAGGCCATCTCTGTTTTGGAAGATTCACCGTTATTTAATGCGGGTAAAGGAGCCGTTTTTACGCATGATGGCAAAAATGAAATGGATGCGGCCATCATGAATGGAAAAACGCTTCAAGCTGGCGCAGTTGCTGGTGTTTCTACTATCAAACATCCAATTTTAGCAGCAAAAGCTGTCATGGAGCAGTCGGTTCATGTGATGATGGCAGGACACGGAGCAGAAGTATTTGCACAAGAAAAAGGTTTGGAAATAGTTTCTCCCTCCTATTTCTATACCGAAAAACGATTCAATTCCCTACAAAAGGCCATCCAAGCTGAAAAAATAGAATTGGATCACACGGAAAATGATTCCATAAAATTAGATCGTAAGCCCAAAACTGGCCTACAATTACCCACCGATTACTTAATCTTTGATGAAGGTAAAAAATACGGGACCGTGGGTTGTGTGGCGCTGGACCAATTTGGCGACTTGGCAGCAGGAACTTCAACGGGAGGCATGACAAACAAGCGCTATGGAAGAATAGGGGATGCTCCAATAATAGGCGCAGGTACCTATGCTAACAATGAAACTTGTGCTGTTTCTGCAACAGGGCATGGCGAATATTTTATTCGATCCGTAGTAGCCTACGATATTTCGGCCTTAATGCAGTACAAAGGACTCCCGGTGGATGTAGCGGCGAATGAAGTGGTAATGAAAAAATTGGTCCAAAAAGGAGGTGAAGGTGGGGTGATAGCCCTTGATAAAAACGGAAACTTTACTATGCCATTTAACAGTACCGGCATGTACAGAGGTTATAGAAACAGAAACACTCCTGCCACAGTCGCTATATATAAGGATTAAACGTTCTGGAATTTGCATGAAATGCATACAAAAACCGGGATAATTACGTTAGTTTTAAAACACCATTACTTATGAAAGCATTTTCTCTTTTTATTATTCTATTCTTTGCTGTTACTCTACCTATTTATGCCACGCATTTATTCGGGGGAGAAATTCAAGCGACAAAAATCAAGGGGCAGAATTACAAAATAACAGTAAAGCTATATTTAGACAATGCATCTGGAGGAACTTCCAGTAATGGTCTTAATCAAGTAAAAGTATGCTTTGGAGATGGTGAAGTTTCTGATTTTAGCGCTACTGGAGATAGTCCCTCTATTGAAGGGGTTACTATCCGCACCTTTGAAGGATTACATACCTACTCTTCACCTGGGACCTTTCAAATTTCTGTTGCCCTTGCCGATAGAAGTACTGATATTATAAATCTTAGTAAATCGCAGCCATCTTCACAGTTCTTATGGCTGGTTGTGGATACTAAATTGGAAAACTCTACTCCAATATTTAAAGACTTTCCTGTTCAGGCAGGAGTACGACAAGCTTTTACAATGGATTTAAACCCGTTGAATGCTGAATCTGATAGTATGTCTTATAAAATTGCACATATAAGCAAGCCTTCCCCTGGCACCTGTGGCGTGCGGATGAGTATGAGTGACGACCTTTATCCCAATGATATATCAAAATCAGGTAGATTTTACATAAATAAAGAAAACTTCTTGAATTGGACTGCCCCCGAAATAAAAGGGAAATACATTTTTGCAGTAGTGGCCTATGAATGGCGGGATGGTGTTAAAATCTCAGAAACTTATCGTGAAGTACTCATCATAGTGGACGACTTACCTGGAGAATATATTGAAATACCTGCCTATGTTAATGCTGATAATTTAACACCTAATACTATAACGGGTAGCCAAAATGGCAGTTCTGAAATAGCATTAACTGTATCCGCCTACCCTGTTCCCACTATGGATAAGGTAACTGTAAAAGCAAATACGGGTCTTCGGCAAAACATTACCATTCAATTGCTAGACCTCAGTGGAAGGGTTTTGGCTGCATATTTGTCCGAACCTACCTTTACCTTTGAACAGGTGGTAGATCTCACTAATTTCAGCCCTGGCTTATATATCATTTCCGCTAAAACCAACCATGAGACAGCCTCGAAGAAAATCGTAAAGAAATAGAACTACTTAAACTTTATCCATAAAAATATCATGGTAGAATCCAAAGTTTATCGTCACAGATGTATGGTGTTTCTATTATGAAAAATTTAGCAACATCGTAATATAGGTTAATTATGTTGCAGAAAAAGGATCGAACCATGTTCGATCCTTTTCTTATTTTCACTTATTTCGTTTGGACAGTAGAAGCAGTGATGGTAGGAATCTCGACTTCAATAGGGGGCAAACCTTCTTTAATCAAGGCCTTATTAAGTAGCATTTCCTTGATCATATTCATATGTGTGAAAGTAATCATGTGACCTGCATTATTTAGAAAAATAAACTGGGCCTTTTTGGTTTTAATATGTTTCTTAGCAAAATCGATATTGGTAGGGTCGGCTATCCAGTCATTTCCTCCCTGTATCACAGTAATAGGCACGTTAAGCGAAGACCAAACGGGCAAAATCTTTTTTAACTCCGCAGAATGGCAGTATTTTTCAGCCGTTGCAGCATTAAACTCTTCTGGTAAAAACCACTGTACCATCGGCATTTTTCCCAATTTAGAAAACCAGTAAAATTTTTCTTTTTCAGGATCAATTACAGGAGATACCATAATTAATTCCTTAAAACTATCTGGTGCTATGGACACTAAGGTAGCCGCAATAGGCGCACCATAAGAACGCCCTAATATTGTAATTTTCTGTTTAGAATGGTTAAGTGCCAAAAGGGGAATAAGCGATTTTGCCTGTAATTCTATGGAAGTAATATTATGCTTACGTTTCAGTTTAGATTTTCCATACCCTATCCTATCTACCGAAACAATATGGTAGTTTTTCCTCAATTCGGGATCATCCAGCATATTCATATAGCCCCATCTAGAGCCTGGAGCACCATGTATTAATAAAAGCATAGGCAAGGTATCTGCGCCTACACTCGCTATTCCTAGAGAGAGAGAATCGTTTGAAATGGTCAATATGTCCGGCTTAATATGGCTATTCAAATAATGCAAACGTACGTCACGATCTGTTATAATATAACCTCTAAAACAGGAAGCCATGCTGAAACAGATAATGACAAATGCCAAAATTGAATATGGTTTATTAAGCCTTAACATATATTACCAATCATTTTTTTATAAATTCATTTAACACTCAAGATACAAAAAATATAAACGGGACTGAAAGTCGCCCCCCTTATTTATTTGGAATTAATTGAAACATAAACGCTAAAACTTAAATAAACGAAAGATGGTAACCTGAAATACCAGCCCTTTTCTGCTGAATTGTATCCTGTTTACTATAAAATTTCGGCGTTAACCCATTTAATCAATTAAATTTGGTGGTTGTTAGGCAACTTTAATTGATTGTTATATTGTTAAACCTATCAAATAGTATACCAGTCATTCCATTTACGGCAATAATATATATTAGATGATCACTGAAAGCGAAAAACTTTTCCTTAAGAAAATTGTTAATCAAAATCATACCTTTAAATATAAGCTACCATCTCGCCATGATGCTGGGAGTTTTATTCAAAGCCTTATAAACTTTCTGTTTCCAATCAGCCAAGACTGTATACATAACAAAAACACGGTTGATCTGGTGGCTTGTTACCAAGATTTACAATTCAAATTAGATTGTTTGATTACACCGCTTGAACCGCAATTAATCAAAAGTAAACCGGAGGTACTTGAATTTATTTTTTCTAAACTCCCCGATGTGTATGATCAACTTTTGTTGGATGCCAAAGCCATCACCGAAAACGATCCCGCTTCTGTGGGCATAGAGGAAGTAATTGCGGTTTATCCTGGTTTCACAGCGATAGCTACCTACAGGATTGCAAATTGTATTGCTACATGTGGGGTTCCATTATTACCAAGAATGTTGACGGAGTATGCGCATAGCTTGACTGGTATTGACATTCATCCCAACGCCACCATTGGTACTTCTTTTTTCATTGATCATGGCACCGGTGTGGTGATTGGAGGAACTACAATCATTGGGAACAATGTGAAAATTTATCAGGGAGTTACATTGGGTGCAACTTATGTTTCAAAATCAATGGCTTCCAAAAAACGACATCCTACCATTGAAGACAATGTAGTTATTTATGCCAATGCAACCATTTTGGGAGGTGACACCATTGTGGGTCACGATTCAATAATAGGGGGAAATGTTTGGTTAGTCAAAAGTGTTCCTGCCAATTCTCGAGTGTACCACCAAAGTAAGATAGAAGTGCGGCAGCAAAGTGTTGTATAGCTTGTATAGCTACATGATGCTTCGTATGAACCTGCGCACACCTTCCATGTAAATTGGCTCCGCTTTTGTTAAGGCATAACTAGGCTGGGTGGTCATGGTGATGGCAATAAAACCGTAGGTAAGACACCAGTACTCATAGTAGGTTTTAGTAACTGCTTCACCGGATTTTGGTCTTAATATTGCGATCATTTCCCATACAGGATTGTCTTTAATCGTCATCACTTGGGAATATACTTTTTTGGAATCACAAAAAGCTCCTTCAAGATTAAACATCACTTGAAATATTTCAGGATTCTCCACAGCAAAATTCCAAATCCTTTGCGCTACTTCAACGAGCTGTTTTTGCGCATTTGAAAAATGTAATTTAATGTTCAAAAACTCTCCCTGCAATTGATCAAATCCTTCGATTCTAATAACTTCTAAAAGCTTGTCTTTGTTATCAAAGTATTCGTAAATTATGGGTGGACTGTATTCGATAACATCAGCAATTTTACGAATTGAAACTGCGGTCCAACCATCCTTCCTTGCTATATTTTTTGCAGTTTTGATAATATCCGAACGGACCTGAGTTCTTAATCTTTCACGACGTTCTTGGATCCCCATATTATATGTACAAATTATATTTTAGTTTTTCATAGCTCAAATATAAGTAGATCAACTTTATATCTCCAACAGGAATTTCTGTGAAGATAAAATTTAAAGTTAAATACTTATTTCCCGAATCTCTTCTAAATGGAAATTCATGTCTTACAGGATTAAACCTAAATTACTCTTTTGATTTTGACAATACAAGTCGTTCCATTTTCTCGATAAGCTTAAAGTTTGCCTCTTGTGCACGGACTTTGGGTCTACCATCCTCTTTCATGGACAGATTATTCTGATACAAATCTAGCCGAACGGCCTTTTGATTATCATTCAAATAATTTCTCAAGGTAGCTTTCATTTGATTTTTTAAATTTTCATCCAAAATTGGAAAGCAAATGTCAATCCTTCGATGCAAATTTCGGAATGTCCAGTCACAGGACGAAAGGTAAATTTCTTCATTACCCCGATTATGAAAATGAAAAATTCGAGTATTTTCTACAAAACGATCTATATGTCGGCTGACAAAAACATTATCACTAATAGAGGGCAAGTTTGGAATAATACTACTACTTTCACTCACAATTACGTGAACAGTAACCCCTGCAACACCAGCTTGGTATATTTTATCAATCAATATATGATCTTGTATTTGATTAATTTTGATGGTGATAAATGCCTTTAATCCAGCATTGCAATTTACAATTTCACGATCTATAAGTTCATGCATTTTCTTTTGCAAATTAAACTGCGTGACGCTAATCGTATTAAAGGGCAGATACTTATATTTCTTGGGTTCCTCTTGTGTATACAAATATCCAAACAACAATTCTAATTCATTGGTTATCTCCCTATTTGAGGTTAAAAGAGCATGATCCACAATTTCTCTGCTTGTTAATTTATAGAAACCGCCAGTACCCAAAAATGCAAATCGTTCCCACCCTTTCAAACCTCGTCTTTTCACCAAAGCTATCTTTGCATGTACTTTTAATCCTGGACTATTAAATATAATTTTAACCCCCGCATCACGCATTTTACGGGATAAATGCACATTTTCATGTAGGTCTACCTTGGAGTTCAGTTCTACATAGGTCAAAACTCTCTTACCGTTCCTAGCAGCACTAATTAAAGAATTAATGATAAATGAATTAGGACTTATTTTATACAATGAAACATGAATTTCCTTGACGGAAGGATCCACAGCCGCTTCGTTAAAAAACCTTACAATAGGTTCATAAGAATGATAAGGTAAGTGAAGTAGCTGGTCTTCTTTTTGCAAATTTTCAAAAACAGAACTCTGGGTTTCATACCCTTCCCTTTGAATGGGCTTTAAGGTCGGATATTCGAATTTTTTAGAAATTGATGGAAACCGCATCAAATCTTGCATATAAATATACGGTCCAGATTCACAATATTCATGGAGTCCAATACCGACTTTTGCAAACAGATATTGCTTTATTTCCTCTGGCATACCCGTTTCAATAAAATACTGGGAAGGCTGGTTGAAGTTTCGCTTATCCAACTGTGTAAGTATTTTTTGAGCCATAGTAGTGGGATACTCATCCTCTACGTTAAGTTCCAGTTCATTTTCAACACGAATGGCATAGGTATCTAAGATTTCACAACGTGGAAATATAACCTTAAGGTTTTCTTTGATGATATCATCAATAAATACAAAATGCCGTTTCCCTTCATATTCTGATAGCTCAACAAATCGCCCAAATGGCTCAGTAGGTATATTAATGGTAGCATAAACGTCTTCTTCTATATTATCCTGACGATGCATTCGGATAATAAGATAAAGTTTGTTGGGTTCAAAAACAGTGAGTTTTGAACTCCGTCTGCCTTCTAAAAAAACGGGCTGCAAATGTCTGAATAGTTTTTCAACGAAAAAGTTTCTGGAAAATTCAACATGATCTGGTACCAAATTTTCCTGATAATAGAAATGGATTCCCTGATCCACCAAGGCAGGCAAAATACTACTGGTTAAGATTTTATCAAATTCATTTAACTGATTCTCTAACGTTTCATTCACATGTTCTAACAGGGCCTGTGGAAATATATTGAGCTTTGCTCTAATATCCGCACCCACCTCTCCCATTGCCAACAGCGTGGGTATTCTTAATCTATAGAATTCATTAGTTTGATATGCATAATTGCCCAGAAAATGAATTCTTTCTCGAAGCGGGACACTATTATCATTTGCTTCCAACAACAAGCGATAATTGTTAGACAGCCAACTTAGATTTACGTCAAAATAGGGATAAGAGGCGTCAATCATTTATAATATTAAATTATTTGTAAATTTCCCTCCAATATAAAGACAATTGATGGCTTAGAATATAACTTTGCGTTATAAAAGTATTGTTAAGGTATATTTCAATACTCATAAATAAACAAAAAACCTTAATACTTGTCATCATGCGTTATCAATTATTAGGCCGTTCGGGCCTTAGGGTATCAGAAGTCTGTTTAGGTTCAATGACTTTCGGTAAGGAGTGGGGATGGGGAGCTGACAAGCATGAAAGTTTCAAAATATTTGATACTTATGCCAATGCGGGTGGTAATTTTATAGATACTGCCAATAGATATACCGAAGGTTCCTCAGAAAAATATATCGGAGAATTTATTGAAAATGATCGAGACCGCTGGGTAATTGGCACTAAATTCACTTTAAAAGATAGAAATGGTGATTTGAACTATGCCGGAAACCACCGAAAAAATATGTTTCGCTCGGTAACAGAAAGTTTAAAAAGGCTAAATACAGAATATATCGATCTCCTTTGGGTACACCTTTGGGATAATACCACTAGGGTTGAAGAGGTACTACGGGGCCTTGATGATCTTATATCAAGGGGTTTGGTACACTATATTGGAATTTCGGATACGCCAGCCTGGATTGTATCACAAAGCAATGCCATTGCAGACCTTCGAGGGTGGAATGCTTTTACCGCTATTCAATTTGAATACTCCTTACTGCAACGTACTCCAGAAAGAGATTTGTTACCAATGTCAAAGGCTTTGGACATTGCCGTAACTCCATGGGGAGCGATTGGTGGAGGTGCACTAACAGGTAAATACCTTCGAGGGGAAAAGGGTCGTGTGCCGGATGATAGTACGCGCCGAAATGAAAAAAGTGCTAAAATAGTACAGACAGTTGTAGATATTGCTGCTGAAATGGGGGTTACACCCGCTCAGGTTGCAATCAACTGGACCAGACACCGCGATCAGGTAATGATTCCGATCATTGGAGCTTCAAAAGAAAGCCAAATTGCTGATTCTTTAGGGTGCCTTGACTTTAAACTTCCTTCTGAAATGATTACTAGATTGAACCTTGCTAGTGCCATTGAACTGGGATTCCCACATGAATTTTTAAATTCGGATGGCGTTAAGGAAGAAGCCTTCGGAGGCTTATACGAAAAACTGGACAACCACAGAATATAGGAAAAAATTAAAGAGGTTACAACAGAATGTAGCCTCTTTAATTTAACAGTTGGAATCAACTTTTGGGTTATACAGTTACAGAACGCCTCCCATTAAAGGATCTGTAAAACTATCTGTCCCAGCTTCCACATGCCCTGCAAATTGCTGACTATAATTCGTGAACCCGTCTGCCGAAACTGTAAAATCATACCAGTTATGGCTATTTTTCAGATTTACTGGAATAATTAATTCATTGTGATTCGCTTTTAAAACGGATTGTAAAGGCTTGTTTCCGTATGCATTATCAGTAATTTTTATTGCTAAAGATTTATCTCCATCCAAACGTTTAACGATCAAAAATACAGTATCATCAGGTTTAGATTTAGCCCCCTTTGACTTATTATACTGTAAACTTACTCCAATTTTTGGATCCTTTGCATCGCCTTCAAACCGTCTGTAAAAACCGTTTACACCATGAATCCGTAAATCGTATTTTTGATTTTCAAAATTCGCTAAGGGCCAAGAGTAACTTAAACGATCGCCAGCATCGACCGTGAACGCCCAAGTCTTACCTACGTTATCATACACGTTAAAACCAATACCACTCGACGATTTCCCAAAAAGTTTATTACCCGCTTCTAATTCGATCTTAAAGCTTTGGTCAGAATCCAATACTCCATTGGCATAACCTTCATAAGGCAATGCATTCGAAGGTTTTATCCCCTTTTCTTGACTAGGTAGATAAGTTCGTTCGCCTTTGTTTACCACTGCGGAAATCATTTGTTCATTAAACTTCGTAAATCCGTCAGGGTTCTTAGCGAATTTTGCTTTGTG
>CAXBLH010000117.1:0-12740 GCA_963976315.1 uncultured Dyadobacter sp. | reverse complement strand
CCGGACGTTGCGTAAAAAAATTCGGATTGGCTCAACATCACGGGTAGTGCTTGAAAACTCTTTTTCTTTGTGTTGCGCTCCTTCAAAATCACGGTAAAACAAGGGGATATCAATCACACCGATTTTATAATCTTTGTTCGATGAATTGATGGAAACAATTTCCTTTTTAGCACGTTGCTCTTCCAGTTTTATTTTCTCTCTTACGATACGGTACTCTTTCGCAGGAGTACCTGGTAAGGCAGAAGCAGGCTCTACTAAAAGTCGCACTACGGTACCTTTTGGCCCTTTGATTAACTTCACGGCATCATCCACAAACCAGCCCACGATATCGATAATCTTACCGTCGTCGCCTTGAGCTACGCCAATGATTCTATCTTCTTTTTTAAGTTGTTTTCCTTTGAAGGCAGGCCCGCCAGGAACTACATCTACAATTTTGATATAATTATCTTCTTCACGTAAAATGGCACCAATACCTTCCAGAGACTGGCTCATTTCTTGTTTGAAACGATCCGCTGAGGTAGGTGCTAGATAATTGGTATGCGGATCCAGTGATTCGGCATAGGCATTCATAAACATTTGAAATACCTGTTCGGTACGAATACGGCCTAGGGCACGGTCTCTGTTTTTATAACGGTCGCTTAATGTTGAGATATAAGAAGTATCCGCTTTTCCTGATAACTTTAAATCGAGCGCTTCACTTTTAAGATACTTTCTCCATGTATCATTCAATGCAGCCGTGTTTTTTGCCCAAGCGGCATTTTCACGATCCGTGTCTATTGATTCATTTTCTGAAAAATCAAATGGATTTTTGGAGGCTAAAAGGGTATGAATATAGTCGCTCCGTTCCTGATAACGCTTTCTGAAAACGTTGTACATCTCGAAAGGCACATCCAATTCTCTTTTTTGAAGATAATCGTCAAAAGCATAACGGTATTTTTCAAAATGGCAAGATCCGACGCTTCATAGTAAAGCTTGTTATGGTCAATACCATCGATAAAACGATCGAACATCGCCGACGACAAGGAATCGTTTAACGGAATTTTACGATAATGGTAATTTCCTAAAATCCGAGTGGTAAGCTCCTCTGCTTTGTATTGAGCGGAAATCGGTTTTATGTCTTCACTGAGTGAAGTTTCGGCTGTCAAACTTATTCCACCTTCCCTTTCTGGTCCGCGCTGCCATCCTAGTAAAACAACAGGAATAAGTGTTATGAGATACTTTTTCATTAATTGGAGATTAATATTTGAATGTCAGCAGAAGTGATCATAAAGCCTATTCCGACAAGATTTACAAAACTGCAATTGAAAAAAACAAGCTTTCAATCCGTTACAACGAAAACTTATCAGCAATAACATAAAGCTAGTAAATCTTAGGCACAAAATAATCGTGCCTAAGATTTAGTCCTAGATTTAATTCTATTCTTTAACATCTTTTAACGTTTCTTCTGCAGGATGTTCGGTTTCGATGCTTAATAGTTCCACTTCGAAAACCAAAGTAGAATAGCCTGGAATTTGTGGTCCCGCTTGGCGTTCGCCATACGCTAAATCATAGGGTATAAATAAGCGGTATTTTGAACCCACAGGCATTAGCTGTAAGGCTTCTGTCCAACCTTTTATAACTCCATTTACAGGAAACTCAACGGGCTCCCCTCTTTCTACAGAGCTGTCAAACACGGTGCCATCTATTAAAGTACCATGATAATGTGTTTTTACTTTATCGGTAGCCAACGGTTTTGCCCCTGTACCCATGGTAAGTACTTTATATTGCAAACCACTCTCGGTCGTATGAACACTATCTTTTTTAGCATTTTCCGCTAAAAATGCTTCGCCAGCCGTTCGAACTGCGGCACCCTTTTCGGCCTGTAAATTCTGAAAATAATGACCGATATAGTCGTTGGCATTTTCAGAATTAAAGGCTGTTTTACCACCTTTCAAAGCGGATTTTATTGTTTCTAACAAAATATCAACGTTTAGATTTTCAATACCTTGCGATGATAAGGAGTTGGAAAAGCTCACGCCGATAGCCGCTGATAAAGAATCGCTACCATTTTTAAGTATATGCGGAGTCGTTGCCGCTTTGGTAACTACTGCTGCTGTTTTTTTGGCAGCTGGAGCAGGGGTCGCCGCTTTTTTGGGGGTTTGTGCAAAACCAAGCGTGCTAATAGAAGCCGCAACAAAAGCAGCAAGAATCGTTTTTTCTAATTTGTACATTCTGGATAAAAAGATCGAAAGTTGTATTTTAATACCTAATTTTGATAAACGAACACAATTACAGCAAAAACACAATTACTACCTAAAAAAGTTTTTCAAAAGCTTATAAAGACACTGTAAACGGTTTTTTCCTGTTTTAATTATTCTAAAAAGTGCTAAACTTGGAAAAGTATAATTTTTATATCCATGTTTTGACGGGATTTTATTTAATTTAATAAAATAAAACCCTACCTTTGCGGCAGATTTCAATATCTTACTACTATACTCTAAATTAGTCAATTATACTATGGTATCTGTTAGACCAGACGAGGTTTCAGCTATCCTGCGCGAACAACTTGCAGGCGCTAAATCTGAAGCAGAACTTGAAGAAGTAGGAACAGTTCTTCAGATCGGTGATGGCGTAGCTCGTATTTATGGCCTTTCACAAGTACAAGCAGGTGAATTGCTTGTATTCGAAAACGGCCTGAAAGCACTCGCTCTTAACCTTGAAGAAGATAATGTTGGAGCCGTATTACTTGGTGATGCAAGTGATATTAAAGAAGGGGCAACTGTAAAACGTACAAAAGAAATCGCTTCTGTAAAAGTAGGCGATGGCATTATTGGACGTGTTGTCAACACTTTGGCTGAGCCAATTGATGGCCACGGCCCTATTTCCGGCGAATTGTATGAAATGCCATTGGAGCGTAAAGCACCAGGGGTAATTTATCGCCAACCAGTAACTGAACCTCTTCAGACTGGTATTAAATCGATTGACGCGATGATTCCAATTGGACGCGGTCAACGTGAACTTATTATTGGTGACCGTCAGACAGGTAAAACTGCGGTAGCAATCGATACTATAATCAACCAAAGAGAATATTTCGAAAAGGGAGAGCCTGTTTTCTGTATTTATGTAGCTTGTGGCCAAAAGGCTTCAACTATTAAAACTATAGAGGCGACACTTCGTAGATATGGCGCCATGGATTACACGGTGATTGTAGCTGCAGGTGCTTCGGATCCTTCTCCAATGCAATTTTATGCTCCGTTTACGGGTGCAGCGATTGGCGAATATTTCCGTGATACAGGTCGTCCAGCACTTGTGGTGTATGATGATTTGTCCAAACAAGCAGTATCTTACCGTGAGGTTTCTCTACTACTTCGTCGTCCTCCGGGTCGTGAAGCATATCCTGGTGATGTATTTTACCTTCACAGTCGTTTGTTGGAACGTGCTGCAAAAGTAATCGCTGATGATGAAATTGCTAAAACAATGAATGATTTACCTCCTTCTTTGAAAGATATCGTAAAAGGTGGTGGTTCATTAACTGCACTTCCTATCATTGAAACACAAGCTGGTGACGTTTCTGCTTATATCCCTACCAACGTAATTTCAATTACAGATGGTCAGATATTCTTGGAATCAAACTTGTTCAACTCTGGTATCAGACCCGCTATTAACGTAGGTATCTCGGTATCACGTGTGGGTGGTAATGCACAGATTAAGTCCATGAAGAAAGTTTCTGGTACGTTAAAGCTTGACCAAGCTCAGTTCCGTGAACTAGAAGCATTTGCAAAATTCGGTTCTGATCTTGATGCAGCTACGAAACTTGCAATTGATAGAGGTCGCCGTAACCAGGAGATTCTTAAGCAACCACAATATGCGCCCGTTCCTATTGCGCATCAAGTAGCCACTGTTTATGCTTCTACCAAAGGTTTATTGGACCGTGTGGATGTGACTAAGGTAAAAGAATTCGAAACGGATTTCTTGAATATACTTAGCTCACAATATGATAGCACTTTGAAAGCACTTGCTGCTGGTAAACTTGACAATAGCGTTACAGATGTTATTGAGAAAGTGGCCAAGGAAGTTAGCGAGAAATATAAAGCAAATTAATAGCATTTTTGGCTGCTGTTAGGTTATTTCAATAATCCAATAGCAGCCATTAATTTTTAACTTACCTAAAATGGCAAGCTTAAAAGAAGTACGGAACCGAATTGTATCGGTAAACTCTACACAGCAAATCACCAAAGCCATGAAAATGGTGGCGGCAGCGAAATTAAGAAGAGCGCAAGACAATATTATTCAAATGCGCCCTTATGCTCAAAAGCTGAATGATATGCTGGCAACTGTTTCCGCAGGTTCAGAAAGTACAGTGGATAGCCCACTTAAATCAGTAAGAAATATTGAAAAAGTACTTATTGTGGCGGTTACTTCTGACCGTGGACTTTGTGGTGCTTTTAATACCAATATTATAAAAGCAACTTTACAGCTTATCGCTGATAAATATCAGACCCAAGCTGCAAAGGGAAATGTTGAGATTTTTGCCATTGGTAAAAAAGCAGCAGAAGGCTTCAAAAAAAGAGGTTTCAAAGTAAATACCAATTATACAGATACATTTAGCAGACTCAGCTTTGCAACTGTAAAAGATGCTGCTGAGGAAATTATGGCAAGCTTTACTGCTGGCCAGTTTGATGCTGTTGATTTGGTATTTAACGAATTCAAAAATGTTGCCACCCAAATAATCCATACGGATTCCTATTTGCCAATTGCTTCGGATAGCACTGAAAAAGCGGCAAAGACTCCGGAGGTGAACTATATTTTTGAACCAACAGAAGAAGAAATTCTGGCTGAATTGATTCCAAAATCACTTAAAATCCAATTGTACAGAGCCGTATTAGAATCGAATGCTTCTGAACATGGCGCTCGTATGACCGCAATGGATAAAGCCACAGAAAACGCACAAGATCTATTGAAAGAATTGAAATTAATCTACAACAGAACGCGTCAAGCGGCTATTACTACCGAAATCCTCGAGATTGTTGGTGGAGCAGAAGCGTTGAAAAATTAATTTTTTACATATTTATTAAAAAAGCGAATAGGCCTCCTATTCGCTTTTTTTGTTTTTAAGGAATAAAAAAAACCTCCTATCCTTTTACTCCTTCAATACCTTGTCAATCAACTGCATACTTTCATGATTGGCGGCAGAATGCTCCTTTTGCTTTAGTCTACTATGGAGCTGTTCCAAAATAGATTTTGAATCCACTGAACCTATTGCACCAAGCCTTTTGATCGTATAATTCAAAATATTCGGAATTGGCGTAATTTCAGCAATTTTTAGTGCACGTGTCATATCCAAACCCACCAAAGGTTCCAAAGCATACCAATACATGAGCGGCAAGTTATGGTCGACAACATCGTCTTTATTTTGCAACAAATGTTCCATTACTCCCCATCGGTCCATTTCTGGCAAACGTAGCATGGCCGAAACAAGGTATACACGTACCAAAGCAGAATTTTCGTTTTTCGATAATACTGTCAATCGCGTTAAAGTTTCTTTGGATAATGCCTGACTCTCCGCCAACAATTGGATCGCCCAACTACGGATATACTCCTCCGAATTGGATAATAACCCTACCAGTTCGGCCTCGGTCAAACCATGGGTAACATGCAAAGCCCATAAAGCCCGCAACTTCCGAGTTACATCAGGATGGTCATTTAGGATTTTCTTTAAGTCACGGTGCACTTGTTTATTCGCCCCTCTTTCTTGTAACAGTTGCCGGGCATGGCGCACATACCATTCGTTTTCACTCAATTGGTATTGGACCAATTCCTTATTATTGGCTTTGGTAAGATCAACCTTTACCCATGAATCTTTCTCATAGCTAATTTTAAAAATCCGACCCAGTGTTTTGTCATGTACATCTGGATTAGGACTATGACATTGGTTTTTATCGTACCAATCGATGGCATAAACCGAACCGTTTTGGTCATATTTCATATTCAACCATTGCGACCAGGAGTCGTTTGTGGATAAAAAATCCGTTTGATGGGTAGCGGTATAACCCGAACCCACCCGCTCCAAACGATCAATGTTCACTTTGGCGCCATTGATATTATTCATAAAAATTTCATTTTTGTATTGCGATGGCCAGTTGTTTCCTCCTAAATAAATCATCGCTCCTGCATGCGCATGACCGCCACCAGCCGACCCTGACCTGAAATTTCCTGCATGAGGCCCTCGATTACCCACCCAATGTACATGGTCCGCAATCGTTTTGATATCGTCATAAGTATAAGGATTGAAATGCTTACCTGCCTGACGCTGGTACCGTGCCCCCTGTATGATATGATACATATGGGGAATCACACAAACGGTAATAAAAGGATGTCCATACTCATTAAAATCAATTCCCCAAGGGTTACTGGAACCTTCGGCAAATACCTCAAATTTTTGAGTAGCTGGATGAAACCGCCACACTCCGGCATTAATTTTGGTACGCTGATCGTCTGGTGCTCCAGGTTTGCCTACATTCGAATGCGTAAATACACCATGGGTACCATACAACCATCCGTCGGGCCCCCAACGGATAGAATTTGCTATTTCATGCGTATCATTTAATCCCCATCCATCGAGCAGCTTTTGGGGAGGCCCAGCGGGCTTGTCCGTCTTGCTATCAACAGGAATAAACAACAAGTAAGGTGCAGCGCATAGCCATACACCTCCCATACCATATTCAATACCAGCAACCATATTAAGGCCTTCCATGAAAACGGTTTTCTTATCCAAAGTCCCGTCACCATTGGTATCCTCCATAATCAAAATCCTATCT
Source organism: uncultured Dyadobacter sp. (assembly GCA_963976315.1). Lineage (GTDB taxonomy): Bacteria > Bacteroidota > Bacteroidia > Cytophagales > Spirosomataceae > Dyadobacter. Next base: position 5,943 of record CAXBLH010000117.1, on the reverse strand, counting down.
TTCCCTTGCCCTTCGACTGCTGGTGTGGGATAAGTATGTGCCTCCACTACCCACAGCCTACCTTTTGGATCAATTGTAAAACTGATCGGCCTGATAATATCTGGCTCCGCAGCAGCAAGGGTTACTTTGAAGCCCTTCGGTAAGGTCATACTTTTAGCAGCTTCCAATCCGGAGAGACCTGCATGTAATACGGGATCCAACGGGGGAAGTACGATGATATCCTCTGGCTTTAATTCATTCGTAAAGCTCGGTCTTGTACTGTAAAATTTAAAATCGTCGAAATTAATATGCGCCCAGATATCATCTTTGATATAAGGAATTTGGGATATACCCGTTTCATTATCAATGATTCTGATAAAGATTTCACGATTCAATACCGCGTTCAAATCCACCACGACGGGTAATAAAGTAGCTTTACCATTTCCCGTAATATGGAAGATTACTTCTTGGGTATCCTTCCTAACCAGTTCTACCCGAGTATCTTGCAAGGCACCTCCCGAAACCTTAAAGGCAGCAAATGGCTCACTTACCAAAAATGGTACAGAGGTAAGCGTACCTGTTAATGTATAGTTTTTGGTACCTCCACTACTCACAAAGTATTTACCTGAAAATCCAATTTTCATATCGGCACTATGCAACGGAGAGGGATCAGCGTTTACAATACCGTCAGAAAATGCATCACCAGTAGCATTCCACTGGTTCAGATTCCCAGTTTCGAAATCCAAATTCAAAGGCTTACTATTTACTTTCGGCAGCTGTCCAGCAAGTGTTTCCGTGAGTTGATCTACTACCTGTAACTTCCCTACCATACCCGCTGCTCGATGCCCTGGTATCGAACAATAATAAGTATCATTCTCTCGGGCAATAAAAACAATACTGGTTGTACTATTCTTTTCAAATATGGTGGGGCTCTTAATATTGCCTTTTTCAAGGGTAATATCATGCGTCATTTGTTCTGCATTGATAATTTTGATACGGACATTCTCACCCTTTTGCGCACGTAAAATGGGATTTCTAGCTCCATCTTGACCAAAATAACCTAACATGGAGGCCGATAATACAAACTCCCGATCGACATTTATCGTGTCTTGTGCCACATCGAAGGTTTTACCAAATCCATTTATCGTAGCAAAACATGCCACTATTAAAAGTGTTAAAATATTCTTCATAATTAAAGATTCACAAGAAAACATGCTTTATCATATTCATAAGTTTCATTTATATCAAAATTACTGTGAATAGGTAAAATGAGTTTTAATAGAAATCATTGTTTATTTGCAAATAATTAAACACTACCACAAAACTCTCCCCTATTGTTTATCAAAACGTTACTCAACAAATCATGAAAAAGTCTGCCATCCTAATTCTTATAGTCGCTTCGCTAGGGTACTTCGTGGATGCCTACGACCTCATCGTATTTGCAGTAATTGGAAAAGCCAGCCTTACGGAATTAGGATTTCAGGGAGCTGAGTTGGACAAAATGACGTTGCTATTATTTGACATACAAATGATTGGCTTGCTACTTGGTGGTATTTTCTTTGGAATTTTGGGAGATAAAAAAGGAAGGTTGTCAGTATTGTTCATCTCCATTTTGATGTATTCTTTATGCAATGTCATGAATGGCTTTGTATCCAATATTTACCTTTATGGTCTACTCCGGTTTTTTGCCGGTGTCGGATTAGCCGGAGAGCTAGGTGTTGGCGTTACTTTGGTAGCAGAAACCATGCCGCAAAACATTCGGGGTTATGGTACTTCTATTTTAGCTGCAACGGGTGTTTTAGGAGCGGTAACGGCAGGGTTAGTAGGCGACTATTTTTATTGGCGCCATGCATTTTTTATTGGGGGTGGACTAGGCATTTTACTGCTTTTTCTTCGAGTAGGCACTTTTGAATCTGAGTTTTTTTTACATACCAAAAAAGAAGACGTATCAAGAGGAAGCATCGGCTTACTCTTCAAAAACAGCCAAAATCGAAAGAAGTATCTGCTGAGTCTTCTGGTGGGAATACCTGTTTTCTTTGTGGTTACTATCTTGATGCAACTCGCACCTAGTCTTTCAAAAGAATTAGGAATAAAAGGCGTGGTGACTACGGGTAAAGCTGTTGTTTTTATATATACCGGACTCGCTATTGGGGATATGCTCTGCGGATTTGTAAGTCAGAAGCTAAAAAGCAGAAAAAAGGCCATATTTATTTTTCAGATCGCCAGTTTGATTTGTACCGTCATTTATTTGAACCTTCACGAAGTGAGCTCCACTGTTTTCTTTACTTTGTGTACTGTTATGGGTATTTCTACAGGCTACTGGATTGTGATGATCACCATGGGTGCAGAGCAATTCGGTACGAATATCCGGGCTACCGTTGCCACTACCATTCCTAATTTTGTACGAGGTGCCGCCGTACCGATCAGTCTGTTATATACCACCGTAGACTCTTATTTATTCCATAATATTATTCATGCGGCCCTTTTCACGGGAGTTGTCTGCTTTGCCATTGCCATTGTAGCCAACTTTTATCTTCCCGAAACTTTCCACAAGAATCTGGATTACAATGAATAAAGTATACGGCTTTTATTCTGCCAATTATCAATTCCAAAGATTGGTACCATAAAGCATTGTGATGAATTTTCGATCCTTTTTAAAAGCGGCAAATTTCTCTGGATCTTCCAATGCTAGTTTAGCTCCGTCGCAATAATATTGATGGATGTTGGTAGAGCTAAATAATAAACTTTGAACTTCGATTACTTCCCTATTTTGGTATTCATACAATACCATTTCCGGTTGGACCACCTAGAAATTGCTTAAACTCATTATGCAGCCATTTTAGATTATTTATCGGGTCATTAACGCCACAAACAACTGTCTCTTCCTTTTTGGAATCCACACCATCATTACAACCTATGAATAAGACAGTGATTATAAATAGTAGCACCCTAAAAAATGGATTCATGATGTTTAATTTTGATTCTTATAAATATACAAAAGTAAAATTATAACAATCGGAAAAGGATTACTTAGTAGATATCACAGCTACCCTCCTTGGCAACTTGACTTGTATTATTCATCTACGAAGAGGTTAGTACTAACGTTCCTATGGAGACATGGAAGTAAATCGCAGCCTTGCGTGGGTTCTTTCCAAAGGTACTTTTATGATTGCTAGCGCTTTGATCAAACCAAATCAGGTCCAGAATTTAAAAACCAACTCGTTAGAACGATGTATTTTTACGCAACAAAAAAAGGAGCGTAGCCCTGATATTTTCGTAGTATAAGAAACACAAGAATTCGTGAAGGGGCGGTAGCCCTGAAATCATTCAAAACAGGATTATAGGTAGCAATCGAACAACAAACCCAGTAATCAAGCTCCTTAGGAGCTAACCGTCGACTCATTCTGATTGCTTACTCTTTATTCCATCCCAATTATCCTATAACCAAATCTTATTAAAGCTGAATTTTCGCTAATTTTGAAATACATGAAATTGATTCATGAAAATTTTCGTTTTTTAACGGAGTATAAATCAAAGAGAATTACGATAGATGGACTATATAGATTATTACAAAGTACTTGGTCTTACAAAAAATGCTACCGAGGCTGATATCAAAAAGGCTTTTAGAAAATTGGCAAGAAAATACCATCCCGACGTTAACCCCGATGATAAAGCGGCAGAAACGAAATTCAAGGAAGTAAATGAAGCCAACGAGGTATTAGGCAGTCCAGAAAACCGAAAAAAATATGACCAGTACGGAAAAGACTGGAAACATGCCGAGGAATTTGAAAAGGCAAAACAGCAACAACAGTACCGCGGCAGACAGCAGTCCAACGGCGGTGGTTTTGGTGACGGTGGAGATTATTCCGACTTCTTCGAGTCCATGTTTGGCGGCTCTTTTTCAGGGGCGCGTGGCGGTAGTCGCAGACAGTATAAAGGACAGGATTTCAACGCTACCCTAGCACTGGATATTCACGATGTCTATACGACCAGTCCGAGGGTATTAACAGTAAATGGAAAAAATATCCGTTTAACAATACCAGCCGGTGTAAAAAATGGTCAGGTTATCAAAATCAGTGGACATGGCGGTGAAGGTGCAAACGGCGGCCCCAAAGGGGATTTATACATTACATTTGATATTACAAACAATTCCAAATTCAAACTCGACAACGATAACTTATATGCTACAGTCGATTTGGATGTATACTTGGCATTACTTGGTGGCGACCTTACGGTAGACACCTTCGACGGACAGGTAAAGCTAAAAGTTGCGCCTGAAACTCAAAACGGCACCAAAGTCAAATTGAAAGGAAAGGGATTCCCGGTTTACAAAAAAGAAGGTCAGTTTGGGGATTTGTATATTACTTACCAAATAAAAATACCGACGGAATTAACCGATCCAGAAAAAGAATTAATTGCTGAACTTAGAAAACTAAGAACACCATGATACAGGAAAACTATGTACCACTAAACGAATTATGCATTCACTATCAAGTCGAAATGTCTTTTTTCAGAAATCTGAACGACGTGGGATTGATAGAAATACAAACTGTTGAGAAATCGCCTTGCGTACACGAGGAGCGTATTTCTGAACTAGAAAGAATCATCCGCATTTATCAAGAGCTTGATGTAAACATGGAAGGTATTGATGTGGTTTTCAACTTACTACATAAAATAGACTCGCTCAATACGGAAGTCAGTAGTCTAAAAAATAGACTACGACTTTACGAAGAGTAAGCATTATTTTATCAAAATCTTTTTTACTAGTACCTGAGTACCGAACTCAAATTCAATTAAGTATAGTCCGGCTTGAAGGTTTTTGGTAGAAAGTGTGTTCTGATCCTCCTTTTCAATTTTGATATTACTCCTAATAAGCTGACCTGTTGCAGCAAAGAGTTTTGCTTTGCCAGATTTTTGGGACTTAATAAAAACAACGTCCGAGGCGGGGTTAGGATAAATATTTACCTCTACGTCCCGCTCTGGCTCTAAGCCAGTAATTGTAATAGGAAGTATATTTTGCAACAAACGCACGCCTCCTGCATTGGTACCAACGGCAAAGTCTGGCTTACCGTCGCCGTTATAATCCGCCGCCGATACATACAACAACGTTCCCAAATTAATATTCCCAGCCTGCCCACTTACATCCAAGAGCATTTCCGCCTTTTTATTCCATTGATTCCAATCACCATCATACCGGATTTTCACATTCCCCGACTGATCCGCTGTAATCAAGTCTACCTTTCCATCTAAGTCTATATCCTTTACAGCAACTTGCACATTTCTGCCTTCATAATTAATACCTATTCCTGCTAATGCTTCTGTTTGTAGTTCAAACACAAATTGCTGATTACCTCCTGTATTGGAATAGTAGTTAATATTCCCCTGCGGTTTTCCAACGATCAAATCCAAATCGCCATCCTGATCCGTATCAAAGAAAAAATAGCTGTCGCTCAACTGTGAACCCGTAGGTAAAGTAATTGTTTTGACATCCGACAAACTAAGTTGTGCACCCCCACTAGTGGATTTATTGGGTATAAAACGGTATTCAATCTTTAAACTTTGAGTATTGACAGCACTAAAACCCAAATCATTAATACCATCGCCGTTAAAGTCAATCCATTGTGGTTTGATATTAAATAAGCCCAGCTGATCCGATAATTTCAAAAAGTTACTATCCGTAATTTCAAATTTTGGAGAAGACTTAGAACCTATATTGGTCAACAAAACAAAACTTCCTTTGAATCCACCAGTTCCAGCAACACCGCCAGTACCCACAATCATATCCAAATCGCCATCGCCATCGATATCAAAAAAGCTAGGGGCGGCATTTTCTCCCACATCTAACATTTGATCTTGCAGGAAGTTCTTTTGGACTAGCTCCAGTACGGGCCGAGCGTCGGTGCCCGCGTTATGATAATACCAGTTGGAGGATTTAAAGTCCATTTGATTTCCGTCATTACTTGA
>CAXBLH010000116.1:0-12777 GCA_963976315.1 uncultured Dyadobacter sp. | reverse complement strand
GGGTGGACGCGGCCCGCCGATGCGGTTAAAAAAACGGGGAGCTTGCCTATAGCTTATTGCTTACAGCCTTAATGCATCCCCAAAGCATATTTTATGAAAAATTGGAGTAGAACTAGTTGCTTTTGCTTCTTTTTTAATTCTTTTAATAACCCAATTCATGCATTTTGAATTGGGTTATTAAGCGATTAAGGGGGTTATCAAAAAACAATCCATCTAATTCAAAACAAAGTCCATTGGTTTTTGAATACAAAACCTCCAATTTTGGTTGTATTATAGTAATATACTTTATGATAAAATAAATGAGATAGCGTTTATATTAATAAGTCCTAAATTCATAATTCAATTATAGTCAATGAAAAAACCAATTTATATCGCTTTTGGTACGGCTATCCTGCTAATATCCTTTTTCAGCTGGGATGGTATTTTCGGATCAAAAGTGGATTATAATGCCGATGTAAAGCCGATACTGAATAAGAACTGTATAGGCTGTCATGGCGGTGTTAAAAAAGCAGGTGAGGTAAGTTTTCTTTTTGAGGAGGAAATGTTACAACCAGGAAAGTCTGGCAAGGTGCCCGTGGTGCGTGGTGATGCAGATGCCAGCGAAATGATTCGGCTTATAGAATCCAATGATCCGGATGAAAAAATGCCGAGGCATGGAACCCCTTTGTCGAGTGAGGACGTGAGTACGCTCCGTAAGTGGATTGACGAAGGGGCTGTGTGGGAAACGCATTGGGCCTATAAGCGTGTGGAAAAACCGGAAGTTCCGTCTAACAATTCACTGGCTAATTTATTTGGCTTATTGGATTGGGGGAATAGCGACTGGAAAAAAAATGAAATCGATCAGTTTGTACTTCGTAAATTAAAAAAAGAAGGTTTGTCGCATGCCGATAGAGCCGATAGAGCTACTTTAATCCGTCGTGTAAGTTTGGATTTATCGGGCTTACCTCCCACGGAAAAGCAGGTGGTTGATTTTGTGAATGACACCTCCGACGATGCCTATGAGAAGGTAGTAGATCGTTTACTAAAATCTTCCGATTTTGGTGAAAAATGGACTGCTATGTGGATGGATTTGGCACGATATGCCGATACCAAAGGATACGAAAAGGATAGTCCGAGAAATATATGGCGGTACCGTGATTATGTAGTAAAATCTTTTAATGAAGACAAACCCTTTGACCAATTTACAATTGAGCAGATAGCGGGTGATCTGATACCTGCTGACAAAGTGGGTTTGCCTTCTGAAGAAACTTTGATTGCCACCGGTTTTCACCGAAATACAATGAATAATGATGAGGGTGGTACTTCTGACGAAGAGTTTCGTATTGCTGCCCAAATTGACCGTGTTAATACTACTTGGGAGGTATGGCAAGGTACCACGTTTGGCTGTGTACAGTGTCATAGTCATCCATACGATCCCATTTCGCACGATGAGTATTATAAGTATATGGCGTTTTTTAACAATACGCGTGACGAAGATGTACCTACCGAATCACCCACGCTACGGTATTACAAAGGGGATGATTCGCTCAAAATAAAAAATGTTTTGTCTTGGATCGACAATTATAAACCCAACTTAAAAAAGGAGTTCACCGAGTTTATAAAGGTGATGGAGCCCAAGGTTAATTCCCATGATTTTGACCAATTAATAAATGCTACCATGTTGGATGGGAAGTACTTAGGATTAAAAAATACAAGCTCTGCCCGACTGGCTAATGTAACCCTAACAGGAAAGACGAAACTGGTGATGTCCATAGGCAGTAGAGCTGTAAAGCCCGTTTTACAGGTTAGGTCAGGTTCTTTAGAAGGTGCGGTAGTATCCAAAGTACAGTTACCTGAGTTGGGACGTGACACCGTTTTGGTTTTAAATATTGAGCCGGTGGAGGGTAAGCATGATCTGTATTTTGCCTTAAGTAGCCCAACCAGTCCAGACGCTTGGGTTTCCATAAAATGGGTTTCTTTTCAAGATGCTTTACCAGGTGCAGACCAGCCTGGTTACGATGCAATAGTAAAGGATTACGCCTCTTTAATTTCCAAAAGAGTGGAAGAAGTACCGGTATTTTGGGAAGGTGCAGGTGATTTGAAAAGAAAAACCCATGTTTTTGTAAGAGGGAACTGGTCCGTGAAAGGGGAAGAAGTTAACCCTGCAGTGCCTAATCTTTTTCCAGCAATAAACAAAAATGAACCTGCTGATAGGCTGTCCTTAGCCAAATGGATGGTAAGTCGGGAAAATCCACTAACGGCACGAGTAATCGTAAACCGCTTTTGGGAGCAGCTTTTTGGGTACGGAATTGTAGAAACGGTGGAGGACTTTGGGTCCCAAGGTAGCGAGCCGACGCATCAGGATCTACTCGACTGGCTGGCCGTTTCATTTATGGAAGATTATCATTGGAGTGCAAAATCATTACTTCGCAAAATAGTTTTGTCGGAAACGTACCAGCAAAGCTCCAAAAGCGAAAAAGAACAACTAGAAAAAGATCCTTATAATTACTGGCTATCTCGTGGCCCTCGTGTGCGTTTGAGTGCCGAGCAGGTTCGTGACCAAGCATTAGCAACAAGTGGACTACTTTCGAAAAAAATGTACGGACCCAGTGTAATGCCAATTCAACCGGAAGGAATTTGGATGTCGCCTTATAGTGGTGAAAAGTGGGTACTTAGTGAGGGAGAGGATAGGCACCGTCGGGCGGTATACACTTATTGGAAGCGAACTTCACCTTATCCTTCTATGACCACATTCGATGCGCCAAGTCGGGAGTTTTGTCAGTCGAGAAGAATTCGTACAAACACGCCACTTCAAGCATTGGTGACATTGAATGACCCTGTGTATATGGAAGCGGCTGAAAATTTGGCTGCTAAAATGGAGAAAGCGGGTAAAACACCCAAGGAGCAACTCAAAGAGGGCTATCGACTACTTACCTTCCAACCTATTGAAGACAAAAGTCTGGAGGTACTGGTAGGGGTTTATAACAAAGCCTTAACGGCTTATAAGGCAAAACCAAGTGAAGTGGACAGTGTTTTGGTATTTAGTAAGAAAAAGTCACCAGAATTAGCTGCCCTTTCGGTATCGGCAAATGTGATGTTGAATTTAGATAAAGTGGTTACCAAAGAATAGCCTACTAAACTCCTTTATCCGCAAAAAATATTCAAATGGAAAATTTAATAAAAGAACTTCAATATAGAACGGTAGAGCAAGAAACTCGTCGGCACTTTTTAAAAAGCTTAGGTTTTGGGATAGGAGCGGTGGGGCTAGGTTCGCTGATGTCTGGCTGTGGGTCAGCTGGTTCGTCCCTAGGTGGCTTGGAAGAAGAAGTGAAAATACCGCAGTTTGCACCAAAGGCCAAACGGGTGATTTATATCCACATGGCAGGAGCGCCTTCGCAGCTCGAAATGTTCGATTATAAGCCCGAATTGGTAAAATATGACGGTGTTGATTGTCCAGCAGAGTTTTTGGAAGGAAAGAAATTTGCTTTTATACAAGGGGTGCCCAAAATGCTTGGACCACAAGGAGACTTTAAGCAGTATGGCCAATCAGGCGCATGGATGTCAAACTATGTACCTTTTCTACAAACCATGGCGGATGAGATCACTTTTGTTAAATCGATGCATACCGACCAGTTTAACCATGCACCTGCACAGTTGCTAATGCATACCGGTAGTGCACGTTTGGGTAGGCCAAGTATTGGTGCCTGGGCCGCTTATGGGTTGGGTTCAGAGAACAGAAATTTACCGAGTTATATCGTACTTACTTCCGGTGGCAAACAACCCGATGCGGGTAAAAGCGTGTGGGGAAGTGGGTTCTTACCTTCGGTGTACCAAGGAGTACAATGCCGAACTGGGGGTGATCCGGTACTTTATGTTTCCGATCCTAACGGGATTAGTAGGAATATGCGTAAAAATACCATTGAGGCAATCAATGAAATTAATAAGCAAACCTACGATGAAGTGGGAGATCCCGAAATCCTGACTAGAATTAGCCAATATGAAATGGCTTTTCGGATGCAGATGTCCGTTCCAGAAGTAATGGATGTTTCCAAGGAACCACAATTTATCCGCGACATGTATGGTATCAAAGACAATGAGGGTTCGTTTGCCTTGAACTGCCTGTTAGCTAGGAAATTAATAGAAAATGATGTTCGTTTCGTACAGCTGTTTGACTGGGGCTGGGATGGGCATGGGAATACCGCAAAGGATAATGTAGGAGGTGGGCTACAGCGTAAATGCTTACAAACCGATCAGCCTGTTGCGGCACTTTTACAAGATTTGAAAATGCGTGGACTGCTTGATGAAACACTTATCGTTTGGGGTGGGGAGTTTGGAAGAACACCCATGCAAGAAAACAGAAATGGCTTGGTAATGCCTTATGCGGGTAGAGACCACCATTTGGATGCTTTTACCATGTGGATGGCCGGTGGCGGTGTTAAAAAGGGGTACTCCCATGGAGAAACCGATGAGTTGGGATATTATGGCGTAAAAGACCGTGTGCACGTACATGATCTTCAGGCTACTATTTTACACTTGATGGGTTTCAATCATGAAAAGTTTACCTATCCTTTTCAAGGTCGGAATTTTAGATTAACCGATACTGAAGGCAAGGTAGTGCGGTCAATCTTGGCTTAATCCTGTTTATTTTATTCAATACCTGACTCTTATATTATTACGAATGGATTTATCATTTTTGCAGGATTCTGGCTGGGCAACTTTTATTGGGCGTTTCCATCCCATTTTGGTACATCTTCCAATCGGCTTCTTGCTTATCGCTGCTTTTTTAGAAGTAGGTCGTCGTTTAGGAAAAATAAATGTAGGCGAAGCTACTTTAACCTTTATCCTTTTCTGGTCTGCAATAGGGGCCACCTTTGCCTGTATTGCTGGGTATCTATTATCACTTAGCGGCGGTTATGATGAAGAACTACTCAGTGACCATAAATGGCAAGGAATTGGCGTTGCTGCCTTTGCTTGGATAGCATGGTTTGTGAAATCCGATCGCTTTGGGGATAAAATCCCCTTTGGGCCGCTTTTCTATATGCCGGCTTTCGGGTTGGCTACTGTCTTGACTTTCACGGCTGGCCATCATGGCGGTTCCTTAACCCACGGCGAAGAGTACCTCACCCAGTATACTCCAGAGCCCTTCCGCACCATTGCGGGCATGCCTCCTTTGGATACAAAAAAAGGCGAGATTATGCCCATTGCAGATGTGCAGCAAGCCGTAGTTTACAAGGATATAGTACAGCCTATTTTAGAAGCTCGTTGCACGCAGTGCCATAATGCTTCCAAGAAAAAAGGAGATTTGCGGATGGATGGATACGATTTGCTTGTAAAAGGGGGAGAAAATGGTAAAATATTTGTTCCTGGAAAAAGTGGCGAAAGTGATATGGTATCGCGTTGCTTATTACCTGAAAGTGATGATGACCACATGCCTCCAAAAGGGAAGCCACAGTTAACAGACAGTCAGATTTCATTGATATCTTGGTGGATTGACCAAGGCGCTTCTCCTGATAAGAAGGTTTCGGAACTTACAGTTTCTGATCCAATAAAACCACTATTAGCAGCCCTAACAGCCGGTGGTGGGGCCGTTGCTGGAAATGTAAATCAGGCGTATGTATCCGCTTTGGAAGGGGTGGAAGTGAAGCCAGGAGATGCCAAAGCAATTGCTAATCTTGAGAAAGCAGGATTGTTGGTTCGGCCATTATCAAGTACCCAAAATTTGTTGGAAGTGAGTGCTGTAAATGCTCCAAATTTTGATGATAAACAAATTGCTTTATTATTACCGCTATCCGACCAAATCGCATGGTTGAAATTGGGTAAAACCAAAGTGACAGACAAGGGTATTGTTGATATTGTGAAGCTAAAAAACTTAAACAAACTTCATTTGGAATATACCGAGGTTTCGGATGCTGGAATAGCTGGACTGAAGGATCTGCCCAAATTGGAATATATCAATGCCGTTGGTAGCAAGCTTACCGATAAAGGGCTTGAAGCTGCGTTAGGTTTGAAGAAATTGCGTTCGATTTATGTATGGCAATCTTTGGTTACGGATACTGTCGTAAAAACTTTAGCAAAATCGCATCCTAAGATTGAGATTAATAATGGATTAAGTGAAGCCACCATCACCGACTTTATAAAGGCCGGCGATTCTCTTTACAGTGAACTTAATAAGGAACAAGAAAAAAAGTAAGAATAATTGTTTGATGGAGTACTTGTACAAGTTTCGCTACCTGCTCATAATTATTTAGAAACAGAATTGAATATGAATCGACGAAATTTTATGGGCTCGGCCATTGCAACAACAGGCGTGCTTTCAGCATTATCCGCAGCTGCTGAAGAGTTACCTGCAGCACCCAAGTTTAAAGAAAAGCTTTCGCTCAAAGTACTAGGTACCAACTGGGGTTATAAAGGGAGTGTGGATAGCTTTTGTGCCGAAGTAAAAAAGGAAGGTTATGACGGTATCGAAATGTGGTGGCAGAGTGGTGCAGAACGTAAAGCCGAACTTTTTACGGCTTTGAAAAAGCATGACCTTGAAATAGGGTATCTGTGTGGCAGTCATGAATCGGATTTTAAAAAGCATTTGGCAGGATTTAAAAGTAACCTAACAGCCGCTACTACTGAGTTTGAAAGGAAGCCGTTGTATATCAATTGCCATAGTGGAAAAGATTACTTTAGCTTTGACCAAAATCAGGCAGTAATAGATGCAACCTTAGAAGCACACGCCAAAACTGGAATACCTGTATACCATGAAACACACCGTAGCCGTATGCTTTTTGCGGCGCATATAGCGCGGCAGTACTTAGAGAAAAATCCGGAAATGCGTATCACACTGGATATTTCGCATTGGTGTAATGTACACGAAAGCTTATTGGCCGACCAACCTGAGGCGGTGCAATTGGCTTTATCAAGAACGGGACATATTCATTCCAGAGTTGGCCATGCCGAAAGTCCACAAGTAAGTGATCCCCGAGCACCCGAATGGGCTGGTGCTTTGAAAGCGCATTTAACCTGGTGGGATACCGTGGTAAAACACAAAATTGAAAAAGGGGAAACACTTACAGTACTAACCGAATTTGGCCCTCCGGGCTATCTTCCAACGATGCCCTATACCAATCTTCCGGTAGCGGATCAATGGGGTATTAATTTGTATATGAAGCAATTATTCCGGGAACGGTATTTGGGATAAAGTGATTTTATAATTTTGGTTTGAAAAGGGAAGAGCCTCTAAAAAATATTTTTTTAGAGGCTCTTCCCTTTTTGATTTATCAACAATAGTTCTATAAATACTTTGTATTGTTATATAATTTGTTTTATTGTCAACTTGTATGAAGTTATTCTGTGTTCAAGGTGCTGCTTTTAAGGCTACTAGACTCCTATGTTAGCTGCTAAACTTTCTAAAATGAAACGACATCTACCACTATTTTTGCTGTATTTATGGGTGGGTACTTCACTAAGTGTTGCTCAGTTGCCTGAGCCAACGCAAGATTTTCGTGGATTATGGGTTACGGGTTTTAAAGCCAATGTTCTTGGGAACACCACTGCCGAAGATGAACTCATCGCCTATGCCATTGAAAATGATTTCAATTATTTGATATGTACCAATATGTATCAAATCCTGACGGCTTCTTGCGGTTCTTTTACCAGTGATATGACTGCCTTACAGGCTTTTATAGCAAAAGCACATTATGAAGGTATTGCCTATATTAGCGGAAATGTTGGTTCGTTGGCTACTGCCGAAAAAGTAGAAGATTATAACAATTGTGGTTCTGTGACTAGCGTCCAAAAACTGGATATGATCACCTATGAATGTGAGTTTTATAACGATGCTACCAATGGCTCCTGTCCAGACTATGATTCTTTCATTGATCAGTTAAATGATATTAAAGCTATATGTACTTCTACGCTTTCTAGCACAGGAAGTGATTTGGTATGCGAAGTATATATAGGAGGAGAAGGTAGCACTGGTAAGGTTCTTACCTACTCCTCTGAGGCTGAAATGGAAGAGATTGCCAGTGTGGCCGACCATATACTGCTGACCTACTATCGGTCTACACCGTCTAGTTCTGGTGGCAATTTTTTCAACTGGACCATTGAAAGGCTTGATTGGATTGCAAAAACGGGTACACCGAGTAATATTGTGCTACTGCTGAAATCAAGGGATACCGATGGCAATAATATGTACGACTATTTGCAGGCTTTTCCAGGAACGCACTATAACGCCGTTCGTGATCCCTACCTTTCCTGGTGGAAGGTACCGTCCATAATCCGTCACTTACCAAAGGGTTTCGTGAAAATTATGAAGATGCTACCTATCCTTGGCTTTCTGGCATTCAGGTTAAAGGATTTACATGGTTTGAGCATTTGGCCACGATGGTCGATAATAATCCACTGCCAGTAGAATTGGTACATTTCAAAGCCTCACAGGTAGAGGATTTTATATCCATTCAGTGGATGACTACTACTGAGCGGAATAATTCCTTTTTTGAAATACAACGTTCTTCCGATGCGCAGCACTGGTACCTCGTCAACAAGGTTATGGGCGCTGGAAATACTCCTCAAACTCAAAATTATTATTGGCAAGATCACAATCCACTAGTAGGCACTTCCTATTATCGTTTAAAGCAGGTTGATTTTGATGGAAAGCATAGTTTTTCCAAAATGGAATCGGTTTTTTGGAAAAACAAGGGGACGAATGTTCAGCTATACCCCAATCCGGCGAATGCTATTATTCATCTTCAATCGACAGCTGCACAAGGGAAAGTGATTGTGCTTAATACCTTAGGCCAGCAAATGAAACAGGTATCAGTACTTCAAAATGAATCGCAGATAAGTCTGGATATTTCCAAAATTCCTGTTGGAATGTACACCGTCAGGATTAATGGTGTAGGCTATCGTTTTGTGAAATATAATGGAGCTTATACTTGGTCAGATTCAAACAGATAGATACTAAATGCTAATTTCATTGGCTAGGCTTAGATTGTTTACGTTAATTTTTCTGCCAAAACGCTCATAATTCCTTGTAAACCAACGGAGTCTATTTCGTCAAAATCGGCAAGTTTATCACTGTCAACATCTAAAATCATGGCCACTTCACCACTTTTATCAAATACGGGTAGTACAATTTCTGATTTTGAGGCGGAACTACATGCAATATGGCCGGGGAATTGCTCCACGTCCGGTACTAATATAATTTCCTTTTGGGTATAACACGCACCGCAAACGCCTTTGTGAAAAGGGATTCGAGTGCAGGCTAACGGCCCTTGAAATGGACCAAGTACCAATTCATTTTCTTTTTTGATATAAAACCCCACCCAAAAAAACTGAAAAGCCTCTTTTAAAACTGCAGCTATATTGGCAAGGTTGGCGATGAGGTCAGTTTCTGATTCAATTAGAGCGGCGATTTGTGGCGTGATCGCTTCGTAAATACTTTTCCTGTCAGTACTTTGAGGTACTACTAATACTTCTGCCATATTGTATAATTTTAAGAATGTTTAAACTTTAAGAATTGAACCAGTTTTAAAGATTGTTTGTGCTAATTTCCAACAGAAGACTGCCATTGGATAAGGCGTGAATGTCTTTTTTAAGGAGTTATAAAAGCGCTTTTCCAACGTTTAAAAGTAATAACAAATGGTTAAAGATAAAGGGGAATATAAACAAGCTCTTAACAGTATCGAAATGCTAAAAGTTACCAATGGGCAGAAATTTGGGCGTAAAAATTAATATTCTTCGTCTATTGGAATGATTAAAAGCCTATTTTGCAACATTACATTTAAAAATATGTTAATTCGTGGCATAATTATCGAATTGACGTTCTGTTTATCACAATGATTGATCACCATATACTATTAATGCACGGGCCCGACCATAAGGGTCTGATATACCAAGTTACCAAAACCTTATTCGAACATAATCAGAATATCATCCGGAACGACGAATACGTTAGTCCGTCGGGTTACTTTTTTATGCGGACCGAATTTGATGGCGAAGCGGCTGATGTAGACCAGCTTCTGATTACACTGAATAAAGAAATACCCGAAGGATTGGATCTACGAATTAATCCTAAAAAGAAAAAGGACATCGTTTTGATGGTCACTAAGGAGCATCACTGTTTAGGCGACTTATTGATTCGCTACGCCTTTGATGAGCTGGATGCTAATATTCTTGCCGTGGTGAGTAACTATAATGTCTTACAACCATTGGTAAGCAAATTTGGCATCCCCTTTCATTTTGTTTCGCATGAAGGCAAAACGCGGGAGGAACATGAAGAGGCTATTTTGAGGACTTTGGACGTGTACCGGCCCGAGTATTTGGTACTTGCCAAGTACATGCGAATTATCACTCCGCACTTTGTGAGTAAGTTTCCAAACCGGATAATAAACATCCACCATTCATTTTTACCTGCTTTTGTAGGCGCACGGCCCTATCGTCAGGCCTATGAACGTGGGGTTAAAATTATTGGTGCAACGGCACATTTTGTGAATAACGATTTAGATGAAGGACCCATCATTGCCCAGGATGTCAAATCAGTAGATCATCGGCAAACGGCATCCGACATGGCAACATTAGGAAAGGAAACGGAGAAAAATGTACTTTCCCAAGCACTCAAGCTGGTTTTTAACGATCGGGTATTTATTCATAACAATCGGACGATTATTTTGTAGGCACAAAAAAAAGCCCTTAGTCAGAATCACCGAGGGCTTTTTGTAATCTGATGGATGTTATTGAATACGTAATGATACAAAAATATCTTTAAAAGATCAAATTCATTAACAGGCGATTAGATCATTATTATTTAAACGGTAGCAAATGATTTTGAAAGCTCAACTAGGTCGGCATCATTCACTTCCTTCTTCACATCTGCAACTTCTAAGAAGCGGGTGTAAAGCTCATCTACTGCTTCTTTTTCATAGGAAAACCCAAGTAATTCAAGACGGTGTTTTAAGGCATGGCGTCCACTCCTTGCAGTAAGTACAATGTCCGACTTATCAACACCCACATCCTGAGGATTCATGATTTCATAATTCAAATTATGTTTTAAAAATCCGTCTTGGTGAATACCTGATGAGTGCGCAAAAGCATTTCTACCCACGATGGCTTTGTTTGCCTGAACAGGCATACGCATCATTTTGGATACTAATTGGCTTGTTGGATAAATCTGAGTAGTATCAATACCAGTATCTAGTCCTAGTTCTGGGTGAACTTTCAATGCCATTACTACTTCTTCCAAGGAAGTATTACCAGCGCGTTCACCAATACCGTTCAATGTTACCTCTACCTGGCGTGCACCTTGGCAAATTCCAGCAATGGAGTTAGCAGTGGCCAGTCCAAGGTCATTATGGCAATGAATTGAAATAATCGCTTTGTCGATATTACTTACATGCTCAAAAATATATTTGATTTTGCCACCATATTCCTCAGGAAGGCAATATCCAGTAGTATCAGGAATATTTACAACAGTGGCTCCTGCTCCAATAACAGCTTCCACTAACTGTGCTAAAAAGGCAAGGTCAGCACGGCCTGCATCTTCACAATAAAATTCAACATCGTCTACTTTATTGCGGGCATATTTAGTCGCAGCAATAGCTCTTTCAATGATCTTTTCTCGAGTAGAGTTGAATTTGTGTTGAATATGAATATCCGAAGATCCAATCCCAGTATGGATACGCCCCCGTTGTGCAAATTTCAGTGCTTCGGCTGCTGCGTCAATATCCCCAACTACGGCTCTTGAAAGGGCACATATAATGGGTTCACGAACGACCTTTGAAATTTCTACAACGGACTTAAAGTCACCCGGACTAGATACGGGAAAGCCGGCTTCGATCACGTCGACACCCAGTTTTTCGAGCTGCTTGGCTACAATGATTTTCTCATCGGTTGTTAACTGGCTGCCGGGAACCTGCTCGCCATCTCTTAAAGTTGTATCGAAGATCTGAACACTTTGACTCATTGCTGGGTATGATGAATTTGGATAACTAAATAATTACAATTTGGACAATATAAAACCCTTTCCTGAATAAGAGAAAGGGTTTTTGATCGATCTATGACAATACCTTTCTCTATTTTAGAATAGATTCAGAAGGAGATTGAGACTGTTTTGATCGATTTGTTTCATACAAAATTGGCTTGCGAAATTTCGCTAAGTGCGATTTTCTTCTGCAAATAAAGCATAAGTTTTAATTCAAACAAATAATATTTGGTAAAACTTCATCTTATTCAGATTCGCTTTAATAATTCTACACCAGCAGCTTCTGTATTTAATAATTTATCAGCTGGAGTATTTGCATCTGCAATGTCACGCGTTCTAAAACCATCTTTCAATAATTTGTCAACGGCATTAATGATTGCATTCGATTCTTCTTTTAATCCAAATGAGATATCCAGCAAAAGAGCAGCCGATAAAACGGATGCCAACGGATTAGCTACTCCCATACCCGTGATGTCGTGTGCGGAACCGTGTATAGGCTCATAAACGCCAGTACTATCACCAATAGAAGCCGATGCCAACATACCCATCGATCCAGCGATTTGACTTGCTTCGTCGGTAAGTATATCTCCAAAAAGGTTGGCAGTAACCACCACATCAAAGCGTTTTGGATCTTTGATTAACATCATTGCAGCCGCATCCACAAATAGGTGTTCTACGGTAACATCAGGATATTCAGGAGCAATTGCTTGTACTACTTCTCTCCATAAACGGCTAGTTTCTAGTACGTTTGCTTTGTCTACTGAACAAAGTTTTTTGCCACGTGTCTGTGCTGCTTCAAATGCTTTGCGAGCGATACGTTCCACTTCGTATTT
>CAXBLH010000115.1:0-12888 GCA_963976315.1 uncultured Dyadobacter sp. | reverse complement strand
GTGAAAGCGGTGCTAGTCCGATGTTGATTTTGGCTTTGGTAACTGGGCTGATGGCCGTGATTAGATTCTTTGCCGGGCCAATAGTGGCCGCAATTGGTGATACTGGAGTACTTTGGGGATCTTCTTTTTTGACTTTTATCGGAATCTATCTATTTAGTACCGTTACAGGTCCAATGGCTTATGTTGCTGCTATATTTTTTGCCATGGGTGTTGCATTGTTTTGGCCGAATATGATTGGGTTTATAGCCAAATTTGTGCCTTTAAGTGGTGCACTTGGAATGTCAATCATTGGTGGGGTAGGTATGTTTTCATCAGCGCTTTTCCAGCCCGTAATTGGTCGTTGGATTGACGAAGCTAAAGAAGCTACTATCGCTTCTGGTGCAGTAGAAAATATCGAGCTTGCAGCGGGACAGGCTACTTTACAGCAGATGCTTATTTTCCCTGGAATACTTATCGTAGCGTTTGGGATATTATTCTTCTGGATGAAAGGTAAGAAACCAGTGGGTGCAGGTGCACACTGATATTTTGATATTGTAACTTAAAAATAGGGTTATGGATGCTCCATAGAGGAGATTCATAACCCTATTTTTTATGCTTCTTGAAGTTGTTATAACGTATTAAGCAAAGAAACTAGCTCTTTGAAAATGATTAGGCCGCCAGGTTGCATCTCTTCTACGCAAAGATTCTGCGATTGAAATTATACGTTCATTGGCGTTCGCTAATTTTTTGTTCACCGGATCAGTTTCGAAGTGATATTGACCCGTAATTTCCCAGTCAAAATGATTGGTTGCTGCATTAAAGATACCTACAGGCATTCTATGATCGTCTGCTGCAATCGTTTGGAGAATCTGATCTGCCTCCAAATAGGTACTACAAATCACATGATGATATTGATCATTTAGTCGGTAAATTACCGATATGCCATTGAGGTAACTGTCGCCATCTACTCGCTCAGCTACAATGGTTTGGTGGTTACTTGTCTCATTCCAATTTTTTATATTTTCAAATATTGATTTCCTGAATTGAGCAAGCGACAAATCCAAGGCATTCCAAACTCTATTACCCATTCCAGGTAATGTGTTGTTTTTTAGGAGGTGCATTTTCGTCATAATATTATTGCTTGTGTTAATTTTAAAAACGGGTTCTAACCTTGTTGCTAGTATTCCCCTTATTCGCAAAGGTAACGACTGTAATGTTATTATAGTTCAATGTTAGTGAGATCTGCTCATTGTATTAAAGTTATAAATCGGTCTGGGTTGAGTTAAAGATTGGTACTATATATTTGTCTGTCTTGTTGTAAAGGATATGTTTTTTAACTAGTTTATTATCAATTAATTATTGTTTATTTTGGTGGTTTAGTGTGGTGAACACAAACGCATATTTCCTGTATTTTAGTTGTCTTTCTAAATGTATAAATTGTATTATTATACTATTCTGTAATTTTTAATATTATTCTATTTATTTAAATAGTACTATTAAATTAGTGTTAATAATTGACCTGATTTAGGTTTTTTATAAAAGAGCACGCTGCTTTTTTGAGTGAAAGGGAAAAATGCAGATTTTAGAGGCTATTCATTTGATACTTAATGGGTAGTATTAATAAATGAGTTTGGGGTTCAATTTAATTGTGAATAACTCCGCTTAAAATGGGCTAACAAAAAACCCTTTTAGAAATTCAACTGAATTCTAAAAGGGTTATGATAGAACTTAATAGTAACTATCACCAATGATCTGCTGTGAGCACCTCAGTCATCGGAAACGAGTAAACCACTAGAAAGCTGGTTTCGGGAAGTGTTTGAGTACCGTGTACCACATAGTAAATTCGTAAGAAAGAATTTTTTCAAAAGTTTAAAAAATACTTGGATTTACTGAACAACCGTTTTAATTATAAAATTGTGGTTGGTGTAAATACATAAATCCGCGGCTACGGTTAAACCTTCCCGTACCATTTCTTCTGCGGAAAGGTTGGTCGCATGTTTTTTTAATGCCACCGCAGCCGATTGAGCAAAGTTACCTCCTGATCCAATGGCGGCTATTCCATTTTCTGGCTCCAAAACATCACCAGTACCAGAAATTACGAGAATCTCTCCGGCAGTAGCGGTAATCATCATGGCTTCTAATTTTCGTAAATAACGGTCGGTACGCCAGTCTTTCGCGAGTTCAATGGCTGCACGCTTCATGTTTCCACCGTAAGCGTTCAACTTCTCCTCGAATTTTTCAAGCAAGGTAAAGGCATCTGCTGTGGAGCCCGCAAAGCCTACCAGGATTTTACCATCCTGAAGGGATCTAATCTTCCTAACGTTACTTTTTGCTACCGTGGCGCCCATAGTGGCTTGACCGTCGGCTCCTAATGCTACCTGTCCATTATGTACGATTCCTAGTACGGTGGTTGCGTGTATTTTTTCCATAGTTCTAATTCTTCTAATAGTTTATTGTTTATTTTGCCGGGTCAGATCCAAGCTAAAAAAAATGTTGTCCTGAATCATTAGTGGGAATTCAAGAGGTAAATCTGATTTTTGGATTTCAATCCATTGATTTCTTTTGTAAAACGTAATAGCAGCTGCCAAGATATTGACCGTTCCTAAGTACAGGTAGTTAAACGCATTCATTTTACAGTAACAGAGGAGCATTTCAAATAGTTTTTGAGCAATGCCATAGTCCTTTCCCCGATAAGCTTGTTTAACAAACATTTTGCGGATTACGCCATTACCATTGCCAATGTTAATGAGAGCAATACTTCCCACGACGTCATCATTTGAATCAATGGCAAGCCAGAATTCTCCGCCGTTCTTACGGTAAAAAGTATCAATGGCTTGCAAATCCGGTTGTTGTTCTTTGGTTATCGAAATATTGAATTCAATTTGCTGTATATCCAGAATGAGCTTGATTAACTTTTCTTGGTATTTTGTTTCAAATGGGATATATCGGATCATATGGGTATTGCGCGACTTTTAATTCATTTAAAGGATATAAAAAAAAGTGCCAGATCTTTAAACCTGACACTTTGGATGTTTTTATTAGCAATAATACGTTACACCATCATACTCATTGGCTCTTCCAATAACTTCTTGACAGTTTGTAAGAATTGAGCAGCCAGCGCTCCATCAACCACACGGTGGTCAGCGGAAAGCGTAACTTTCATGATATTGGTCGGGTAAATGGAACCATCTTCTGCGAATGCCGCAACTTTCTTGATCGTACCTATGGCAAGAATACAAGAATCTGGTGGGTTAATAATCGCAGTAAATTCATCTACGCCAAACATTCCTAAATTAGAAACGGAGAAAGTGTTACCTTCCCAATCCTTTGGTTGCAGTTTTTTGTCTTTTGTTTTTCCTGCCAAATCCTTCACTTCGGCAGAAATGGTGGACATGTTTTTCTTATCAGCATCACGAATTACCGGTACTAATAAACCGTCTTCGATTGCCACTGCTACGCCAATATTGACGTAGTCATATTTTCTAATTTTGTCGCCTAGCCAAGCAGAATTAACATCAGGATGCTTTTTCAAGGCAATAGCACAAGCCTTAATAACCATATCATTAAATGATATTTTGGCAGGGCTTACTGCATTCATTTGAGGACGGATAGCCATTGCTTTGTCCATCACAATTTCCATAGTTACATAGAAATGCGGTGCTGTAAACAAGCTATCACTCAAACGACGAGCTATTGTTTTTCTCATTTGAGAAATTGGCGTATCCGTATAATTGCCCGTAGCAGGTGCCGGTTCTACTGCCTTTGGTGCTGGCGCATCGGTTTTCTTGGTTGCTGGTGCAGCCGGTGCAGCAGCTCCTTTGAACTCGTCAACGTCTCTTTTTACAATGCGACCCTGGTCTCCGCTTCCTTCCACCTTAGAAAGGTCAATTCCTTTTTCATCTGCCAATTTTTTAGCAAGAGGAGAGGCTTTAATTCGGTCACCAGAATCCGCTATTGTTTCGGATTTCGCAGGCTCGCTTGTGGTACTAACAGCAGCAGGAGCAGCAGTGGTTTCTTCAGCAGCTGTTTCGCCGTTTTCACGTGCTAGCAAGGCTTCTATATTGGAGCCCTCTTCACCTATCACTGCAATAATGCCGTCAACAGGTACTGCTTCGCCCTCGCTAATCCCTAAGTGAAGCAAGGTGCCGTCTTCGTAAGCTTCCAGTTCCATCGTTGCTTTATCGGTTTCGACTTCTGCAATGATGTCTCCTGAATTTATTTTGTCACCTACTTTTTTAAGCCAAGAAACCAGTGTACCTTCTTCCATGGTATCACTCATTTTTGGCATACGGACTACCACCGCATTTATTTTTTCGTTTGATACTGGTGCTGCTTTCGGAGTTTCTTTGGGAGCCGGGCTTTCTGCTTTTGGTTCCTCTTTGGCTGGAGCCTCGTCGGAGTTTCCGTCTAGTAAAGACTTATAATCTTCGCCTTCTTCACCAACCACCGCCATAATTCCATTAATAGGTACAGCATCTCCTTTTTTTACACCAATATATAGCAAGGTGCCATCATAGTAAGATTCAAGATCCATTGTGGCTTTATCGGTTTCCACCTCAGCAATGATTTCACCTGTTTCGATTTTATCACCAACTTTTTTGTGCCACTCTGCGATAACACCTTCTTCCATGGTGTCGCTCATCTTGGGCATACGGATTACTTCTGCCATATCGCTTATTAAGGTATTTTAGTTTCTTCTTAAAATTCGTTCTGTCAAAATTACAATAAAAGATGAATAGGCAAGGATATCAGGTGGCAAAAAGTTGCCTTATTATCGTTTTCGTCGGTTAGTTAAAGGATAAATATTTGATTATATAGCTATCCATCAGCGTTTTAAGATATATTAGAGTTTTTGAACGAAAAGGAAATTGATTTATAACCAATGGGTTTGTTTTATAAAAAGTAGGTTTTAGCGTATAGATTGCTGTAATATTCTTACCGAAGAGTCTAAAAGCACCCTAAAACCTTTGAATATTGTATTTTGTCTCGTTATTATATTCAAAAGCAGGATGTTCTTGCGAGCCATCCTGCCTTTACTATTATCCGTTGATCTTCAAAACAGCCATAAAAGCTTCTTGAGGAATTTCGACATTTCCAACCTGTCTCATTCGCTTTTTACCTTTCTTCTGTTTTTCTAATAATTTCCTTTTTCGAGAAATATCACCCCCGTAACATTTGGCTAATACATCTTTACGCATGGCTTTTACCGTTTCACGAGCAATGATTTTTTGACCAATGGCAGCTTGAATGGCTATTTCAAACATTTGTTTTGGGATTAATTCTCTCAGTTTTTCACAAAGTTTTTTACCCCATTCGTACGATTTGGATCGGTGAACAATGGCTGAAAGTGCATCCACTGGTTCTCCATTTAGCATCACATCCAGTTTTACCATGTCCGATTCCTCGTAACCAGCAAGTTCGTAATCCAAAGAAGCATATCCTCTTGAAATTGTTTTAAGTTTATCAAAAAAGTCAAAAACAACTTCTGCCAAAGGCATTGAGAATTGTAGTTCCACCCTTTCGGCAGTCAGATAAACCTGGTTTTTTAGAATACCACGTTTCTCCATACAAAGGTTCAAGATTGGACCAATGTAATCGGATTTGGTAATGATTTGGGCATTAATATAAGGCTCCTCAATCCATTTGATATGATTAGGCTCAGGCATTTCTGATGGAGCACTTACTTTAAGCATCACCTCTTTGGTGTCAATTACATTGAACTGCACAGAAGGAACCGTCGTAATCACTGTCATGTCAAACTCTCTTTCGAGCCTTTCTTGAACAATTTCCATGTGTAGCATTCCAAGGAATCCACAACGGAAGCCATATCCCAATGCAGCGGAAGTTTCAGGCTCCCACACCAAAGCAGCATCGTTTAATTGCAGTTTTTCAAGTGCTTCACGCAGTTCTTCAAATTCACTCGTATCTACGGGGTATAATCCTGCAAATACCATAGGTTTAACTTCCGAAAATCCTTGGATAGCCGTTTTGGCTGGTTTTGCAACGTGTGTTACCGTATCCCCAACTTTAACTTCTTTGGCTACTTTAATACCAGAAATAAGGTAACCTACATCACCACATTCGATTACCCCCTTAGGGATTTGATTTAAACCAAGGGTACCAATTTCATCTGCATGGTACTCTTTGCCCGTGGCCATGAACTTAACAGCGTCTCCTTTACGGATTCTTCCATTTTTTACTCGGAAAATAACTTCGATACCTCGGTAGCTATTAAAAGTAGAATCGAAAATTAATGCTTGAAGTGGCGCTTCCGGATCACCAGCAGGAGGTGGGATACGTTGAATAATGGCATGTAAAATATCCTCAATACCAATACCTTCTTTTCCACTAGCATGTATAATATCTTCACGCTTACAGTCGAGCAGATCCACCATTTCGTCTTTTATTTCCTCTGGCATGGCACCGGGTAGGTCTACCTTGTTCAGTACTGGTATAATTACCAAGTCATGATTGATAGCCAAATATAGATTGGAAATGGTTTGGGCTTCTGTACCTTGCGATGCATCTACCAAAAGTAAGGCTCCTTCGCATGCGGCGATAGAACGAGAAACTTCGTATGAAAAATCGACATGACCAGGCGTGTCAATTAAGTTCAGCGTATAAGTTTCACCTTCATATATATAATCCATTTGGATCGCATGGCTTTTGATCGTGATACCACGTTCGCGTTCCAGATCCATATTGTCCAATAACTGCGCTTGCATATCTCTGTTAGCGACTGTATTGGTAAATTCTAGCAGTCGGTCAGCAAGAGTGCTTTTCCCATGATCAATATGGGCAATGATACAAAAATTACGTATTTTCTTCATCTAGTTCTTTTACAATTCAAATGCTTTGAACACAATAGGTTTGTCAAAGCGAGTGCAAAATTAGTACGCTTAATATTATTTTAACAGTATTTTAAGGAATAGTTACTATCAAATATGGCTGGTAGTTGGATTTATAGGTTTGTTTTTGTCTTAAAACCTTATTGGTACGCTCTTTTCGCCATAATTTCCTTTTTAAAATAAATGAGTCAATGATCCAAAATTCGTCATTTCGCCCTTGGTATTGTAAAGGTTTACAGAATCATAAAGCATTTACGGGTACTGGTAAAAGGTTGTGCTTACTAGATTTGTTTTTTTGAACTACTTTTTAAAAAACGAGTCATGAGAAACAAAGAAGCGAATGTTAGGCCAATAATCAAACCGAGCCAAATACCTGCAGCGCCAAAGTTGTATTGGAAGGCTAATAAATAGCCAATTGGGATCCCTAAAACCCAGTAGGCAACGGCAATAAAAATAGTAGGGGCTTTTACATCTTTTAATCCCCGTAAAAGTCCAGCACTTATGGCTTGCGTACTGTCGGATATTTGGAAAATAGCTGCAAAAAGTAATAAGTAGGAGGCTAGTTCAATCACCTCTGTATTTTTAGTGAAAATTTGTGGGAGTTGGTTTCTGAATAATGAAAAACCAATAGCGCATAAAACACCATAAATTAGGGCAGTATAAATAGTGCTTTTTCCAATGGCATGAATTTTGGGCCAATTCGCTCGACCAAAAGCATTGGAAACACGGATAGAACCTGCCTGAGCCAGTCCCATCGAAACCATAAAGGTGAATGAGGCGCAGCTAAGAGCAATTTGATGTGCTGCTTGGGCTACTGCACCAATAGTGCCAATGATAATTCCAGAAACGGCAAACGCACCTGCTTCCATTCCAATTTGCATACTACTTGGAATGCCAATATGGAGAAGCTCTTTCCATGTTTTACTACTAAAATGCCATTCGGAATAGCCCACAGCAATATATCTTCGAAAGGTTTTATGCTTCAAAATTACTACGGCCAATGCCATGAAGGTAATGGTTCTGGTGATGAAGGTGACCCAGCCAGCACCTAGTAGCTCCATTCGCGGAAAGCCCCAATTTCCATAAATTAGCAACCAGTTCAGGAAAATATTCAAAGGCATACTGGCCAATGAAAGTATCATGGCAGTTTTTGTATATTCCAGTCCATCAGCAAATTGCTTGAGGGTCATAAACAAAAGCATGGGAACAATAGAGTACCCCATGATTTTCATAAATGGAATAGCGAGCGTAACTACCTCGGGGTCTTGTTTCAGGTATTTTAATGCATCCACTCCTAGAAGTAGGCCACCAGCGATGATGAAAGCGGTGATGGTGCAAAGTAAAAACCCATTAAAAAGATAGTGTGATACCAGCTTGGAGTCTCTTTGACCGTGAGCCAGAGAAACCATTTGTGATACAGAGATGGTCATTCCAATACCTATTACAAACGGGATATTCATGGTATTGAGTACCAGTGCTGCGGCCGCCAATTGTTTGTAGTTAATAGCACCCACCATAGCAGTGTCTATTAAATGTAATGCTATTTGGGCTAACTCTCCAATAACAATTGGAAGTGCTAATTTGATCGTTTGTGATGCTTCGTTTTTCATGGCTGAACACCGTTTTAATGAAACGGGCAGCAAAGATAGGTATAGTTTTCTGTTACCAGAGGAATTGAGTTAATTTCAATGGAGCATGAAAATAGTGCTTCTGGGAAAATGGGTAGACCCCCAAAAACCTTTTTTTGTTGTAAATTATTTTGGGTGGGGTCAAAAAAACGGCTTGGTGTAATTTCACCAAGCCGGATTGATTTACATATTTTGGCTATCGGCACTGGGGCCGTAACTGCCCGGAATTGGAATATCCAACAAACGCAAATAAACGCCCAATTGAGCTCGGTGGTGAATCATTTGTGCAAAACTGTGGCGGATAGCCTCATATTTCGTGAAATCCATTATCACTTGTCCATGGTATTTCATGACCCAACGTTCATCCAAAAAGGACTCATCTTCCGTCGCTTTGAGTGCGGGAAGAGCAACCAGTGCAAAATCGGCTACTATTTTTACAAATCCAGCTCCATCGCTTGCCTTTGGAGATTCCCATGGTTGTGTACCAAAGTCAACTTCTTCTGTATCCAAACAGAATTTAGGCCAGCCTGCAATCTCCGCAACATGACCCGCTAATTTTGCCAAAGTCATGCTTTTTGTATGAGGTTGCCAATCCAACTTGTCAGCTGGTACCAAGGCCAGCATTGCTTCTGTAGTACCAATTTCCGCTTCAAATTCCTTAGCTAATAACGATCCTAACATGGTCTGATCTAAGTTTAAATTCTGGTTTGATTTTATAAGTGCTATTAATTGTAAATCTAACAAATAATAGTTTTTGATCTTTTAAAAAACAATTCCATTTTTCAAATAAAAGACCCGAAAGCTCTTTTTTTGATCCAGGTGGTCTATTTGCTTTATAAGTTCGTTTGCGTCAAATATAATAAACGTCATAAATGTTTGCTCTTCTGTGCCTCTCTCCAGGCAGGAGAGGGGTTGGGGTCAGGTATGAATGGACATTTATTGTCGTTCATTATAGTATACTTACTAGTGAATAATGTGGGGTTCACAAACTATTTTCAAAAGCATACTTAATTGCGGAGTCTAATCAATCATATTTAATACGGTTCGTCCTTTTAATTTTCCTTGCAACATTAAGGCTATTTTGTCAGGCAATTCTTCTAATCTGATTTCAGTATAGGTTTCTAAAATGTGATTAGGCTTCCATTCCTTGGCCAGCAAATTCCAAACCTTTGAGCGGTATTTCATCGGATAATTTTGAGAGTCTATTCCAATCAATGTGATTCCTCTGAGTATAAACGGAAATATAGTCAATTCGAGTTTTGGGGAAGCTACATTACCGCAACAGGTCACGGCACCCATGGGACTGGTTACTTTAATGATGTTTTCTAAGATTACACCTCCCACTGTATCTATAGCGCCTGCAAATAGTGGCTTTAACAACGGCTTTTTATCTAAACTTTCTATTTCGTGGCGCGTCATAATTTCCTGTGCTCCCAGAAGATCTAAGAAATCCTTTTCGGTCGCTTTGCCGGTAATAGCCACAACCGAATATCCTAGCTTACTTAATAGGGCAATACTTAGTGTGCCCACGCCACCAGTGGCTCCAGAAACTACAATTTTCCCATCTTCGGGCTTTATTAATTCGGTAAGACGTAAAACGGATATTCCAGCGGTTAGCCCTGCGGTTCCGAAGACCATGGCTTCCTTCATTGTCATTTCTTCAGGAAGTTTTACAGCCCATGCCGCTGGAACTTTAATGTATTCGCCAAACCCGCCATGCGTATTCATCCCTAAGTCATAACTGGTTACTATTACTTGGTCTCCAATTTTTAAATAATCCACGGACGATTCTACAATCTCTCCTACGGCATCAATTCCAGGGGTATGCGGGTAATTTCTGGTGACTCCTTTGTTTCCGGATGCGGATAATGCATCCTTATAATTCAAGGAGCTGTAGTGTACTTTTACTAGAATTTCATCCTTTTCTATGGGACTCAATTCAATTTCTTCAATGGAACCTATATACTGGCCATTTTTTTCTGCAACTTGAAAGGCTTTGAAAACGGTTTTATTTTGTTTCATTTTTTGAATATTTAACTTGCTTATAATTATGCAAATATGGAGAGAAACCTATTGTCCTAAAATGGCTTACAAATAGTAGGCCAACGCACATTTGTTTCACAATTGTTCTTTATCAAGCTTTTGTCCAGAAGAAAAATATGAAAAAAAGTTATTGTCCAATAGATACCTTCATCAATACAGTGAAGGGAAAACGAAAAGGTACTATTATTTTACACCTATTTAAAGGAAGTAAAAGGTATAGCGAGTTGGTTCGCCTCTTAACCGACATCAGTGAGCGAATGCTCACAAAGCAATTAAAGGAGCTAGAGGAAGATGGGTTAATTATCAGAACCGTTTTTCCGGAAGTGCCTCCCAGAGTAGAATATAGTCTGACAGAACTTGGCATGGAAATACACCCTGTACTTAAAACAATGTATAAAGGAGGAATGCTTTTGGAAAGAATACCCGAAAAACTAAATTCCTAAAATGACCGATTCATAACTACTACTGAACTATTTATTTAAAATAAATGGTAGGTAGTTGTTGGTAGAGGGTGCTATTTATAATAAATATTGAGTAAACAGGTAATAGTACGTTTCTTTGTATATATATGTGCTACCAAAATAGCCCGAATTGTCATTCCTAATAATTTTATGCAACGAGAACTTTACCCCTTGAAACCCCATTTTTTATTCAATACCCTTGCCCTATTTTTTTTAGCTGGCCTTTCTACAGTTTTCGCTCAAAATAAGCCGAATATTCAAGTTAAAGGGCAAATTGTCGATGCCAATTCCAATCAACCTCTGGAATTCGCAACGTTTAGGCTGTTCAATTCAAAAGATAGTACGCTTGCCGACGGTACTATTGCCAATGATAAAGGTGAGTTCGAATTTAAGGTTGCCGCTGGTTCTTTCTATGGCATTGCGGAATATATTGGATACTCCAAAATATATACTAAAACCATTGAATTAACGGAGAATAACAAGACTCATAACTTTGGTCAAATTGCCATCCTTTCCTCGGTGAATGCGTTGGACGAAGTGGTAATCCAGGGCGAAAAAAGTACCATGGAGCTTTCTTTGGATAAAAAAATATTTAATGTAGGGAAAGACCTTGCGAATGCGGGAGGGTCTGCCGTGGACGTACTCACCAATGTACCTTCGGTGGCAGTAGATGTAGAGGGAAACGTAAGCCTAAGGGGAAGTGGAAATGTGACGATATTGATAGACGGAAAGCCTTCTGGGCTGGTGAGTATGAAAGGATCAAGTGGATTACAGCAGCTACAAGCCAGTATGGTGGAGCGTGTTGAAATAATTACTAACCCTTCGGCGCGCTATCAGGCGGAAGGTATGGCAGGTATTATCAATATTGTACTTAAAAAAGAAAGAAAAGAAGGTATAAACGGCTCCTTTGATCTTATTGCTGGACAGCCTGTAAATTATGGCGTTGCCGCAAATGTAAATTATAGAAAGAAGAACCTCAATTTCTTTGTAAACTATACCCTTTCTTTCCGTAATGCGCCAGGGCGAAATTTTATTTATCAGGAGCTGTACAGAAATGATAGTACTTTCATTTCGGAGCGTACCATGGAAAGTAAATTGAAAGGTATGAATAATAGCGCAAGGGGTGGGCTGGATTATTATTTCAATGATAAAAATATTTTAACCGCCGCTTATACTTATCGGATAAGTAAGGGGAAACGGTTTTCTAAACTCAATTACTCGGATTATGTGGGTACTAAAAACAATTTAACTGGTAGAACCTACCGTACACAGGATGAGGATGAAACGGAGCCCAACTCCGAATATACACTCACTTATAAGAAAACCTTCGACAAAAAGGGGCAAGAGTTTACGGCAGATGTTCGCTATTTGAACAACTGGGAGGATTCGGATCAATATTATAACCAAAGTTCCTTTCGTCCAGACGGTTCATTTATTGCAGCATCAGATATTTTGCAGCGAGCAGTAAACTACGAAACGGAAAAACAATTATTATTTCAGGCAGACTATATTCATCCAGTAGGGAAAGAGGGTAAGTTTGAAGCGGGCGCACGCACCAGCAGTAGGGATATGACCAACAATTACACGGTGACGGACGAGCTGGAAGATGGTACTTCAGTTCCCATTGCTGGATTGACCAATAATTTTTTATACCAAGAGCGGATTTCAGCTGCCTATGGTATTATTGGCAATAAGAATCATAAATTTTCTTACCAAGCAGGCGTTCGTGTGGAATGGACTGGGGTAACTACCGAGCTGAGACAAACCAAAGAGGTAAATGAAAGAAATTATGTGAATGCTTTTCCTAGTGTTCATTTATCGTATGATCTTGCCAAGCAAAATGCGTTACAGCTGAGTTTTAGCCGTCGAATTAGAAGACCTCAGTATAATGACCTGAGTCCATTTATGACTTTCAGCGATAACCGAAAC
>CAXBLH010000114.1:0-12949 GCA_963976315.1 uncultured Dyadobacter sp. | reverse complement strand
GAGGTAATAGGAGATTTAACGTAGTACCGCAAAAATACGGTTCCATCCAAACCAGGAGTTAGCTTTTTAAACAAATGCCCACCATCATTTTTACCTCCAATACTGGTCATCATAATCGACTTCGCCTTGCTACCTGCCGGAACATCCGTCTCTGAAATGGACATCCCTGCGCCGTTAAGCACCTCGGTATATCGTGAGAAGATATTCGGAAGTCCATCGTCAAACATTTCGGTAAAAATGACATTGGAATCCTGATGAATACCTACATCATTAGGATATAAATCAGAAAGGGTATTACTGGTGTTCTGGTAATTTCCCTTCTCAATATTATTAGAACTGGAGCAAAACCAGAAACCAAAAAAAAGGAAATAGGGCATCACTGTTTTCTTTATTGTCATTCACTAATTTATTTTTGGGTTATGAAAAAACTTCCACCTCCACCTAATTAACATAATCACTTTATATAAAAGGTCAATAAGAATGCATTTTCATGCAATCCCTATTGACCCCGTATTGACTTTAATTAAAACTTACTAATACATTTCAGGTGGGAACATACCTTGTCTAGGATGGTGAAATGGTAGGCCGGGCTTCGCATCCCACCAAATCCGACTCATATAAGTATCCCCTTTGGAAAGTCCACTTGCCGCCTTTTTGATATTGGTTTCGTTTTTGGTATACTCATCCAGAGGATAGGTTAGTCGACGTGGAATTTCCCCGCCAGTGCTTCCCTTATCGCTTCCCGTCCAAATTTTTGGATAGCCCGTTCTTCTAAACTCGGCATACCCTTCGTATATCTGGTAGTAATTGGCCAAAAACTTTTGGAGAATAATCTGTTCTAACTTGGCCTCATCGCTTCCTGCCAACTGTGTGGTGGCAGAATTAAGATATGCCGTAGATACTGCTGCATTTGCATTGTATTGAGACAAGGACTGTGATATCCCTTTGGTAAACTGCACTTGGGCATTTTCCGTTGTAAATTTGAACAAGGCAGCCTCAGCTCTTAATAACGAAACCTCGGCGGCATTCATAACCATGATCGGATAGACTGCCTCCCTGAAATACTGGGCCTGACTGGCACTATTAACATTCGCATCGTAGCCTTTTTCTTCTGGAAGCGCAGCAATAGGCCTACCTCTGTAGCCTGATATGGAGTCTGGAGCTGGAACCAGAAATATGGACAGTCTTGGATCCTTCAACATTTTCAACGTTTCGGTAACAGTGAAAGAAACTGATTGCGGATAATTATTGATGGGATCATTCCATTGCGGATTTCTGTTTCTAGTATCTGATCCGCTAATGGTTTTAAGAAATACATTAAATGCATTATTATCTATTAAAGGTGCTGTAATTACCTCCTGGATGTGTTGCTTGGCTAAGGTTTCGTCGGCATAGCGCACCCGCATGGCCAGTCGCAATCTTAAGGAATTAGCAAATCGTCTCCATCGGTCTACATTTCCTTGCATAAGTATGTCAGCAGCCCCAAAAGACGGCAAAAGAGGATCTTCGTTTAAGGCCGCTGCGGCTTCTTTTAGTTCCTTCAACATATCCGTGTAAATATCCTTTTGGGAGTCATACTTCGGCTGATTGATCACCTCATCCACCTTTTGCGCAGCTTCAAAATACGGAACATCACCATATAAATCGGTCAACTGGGAATAAAGCCAAACCTTTAATATTCTTGCCATAGAAGTTTGATTAACCAACTTCGGGTCTTTAGAGGTAAGGCGAATAATTTCAGCGGTATTAATTATATAATTACGGTAGAACGAATTATAGGGATCATTCCAGTTGGCGTTCTGAAATATTGAACCCGAAGCACCATTCGAGTAATACCCAGAATACTCTGCAACAATGCTCAAATTATAGGTACTGAATACGGAGTATTTCAAAACAGAAGTTAACAGCATCGAAGGCTTAATGATGTCTTCGGTTACCAACGTAGGGTCGGTATTTATTTTATCGAAATCGGAGGTACAAGACCCAATGCAAAGCGCAAGGAAGGTCATCAGTCCGAAATAAATTTTTCTAGAATATAATTTCATGATCGTATCTTTTAATATTGCTATTAGAATGAAAGAGAAAGGTTGACACCCAAACTTCTTGTGGTGGGCATTGCCACGGTTTCATAACCTTGGGCGGCAGTGGCCGTACTAAAAGCGGTTTCAGGGCTAATACCCATTTGCTTAAATTGTGGATCTCTGTAAAAGTAAAACAGGTTTCTACCCACCAGTGATAGTCTCACCGACCTGATAAACTTATTGTCTTTCATTAGCGACTTCAAATTATAGCCAATAGTAAACTCTCTTAATGCTACGTAATCAGCATCAATCACTTGTGTTTCGCCAATATTATTCCATGGCCCCGCTTCGGCGTAATAATTTTCAGCCGGAATTACGATATCACTTTTAACATACTCACCGGTACCGGTTTGGATAACCCCATCCGCAATCAGATTCTCCCGATTTTCGGTAAACTTACCCGTGCCCTTCGCCATTTGGTTCAGTTTGGAGTAAGACAATATTTGTCCCCCTTTCCGCACATCTACCAAAAAGCTTGCAGTGATCGCTTTATAGGTGATGGTATTGGTAAGTCCTGCAAGGTAGTCTGGCTGAATACGACCCAATACTTCTAAATCAACGCCACGTTGCCATTTACCTTCCGCCGTAAGCAGTTTGTCACCATTTTCATTTCTCAAAAACTTATAGCCTACTATATTCCCAAAAGCCTCTCCTGTACGTGCTTGGATACT
Source organism: uncultured Dyadobacter sp. (assembly GCA_963976315.1). GTDB lineage: Bacteria > Bacteroidota > Bacteroidia > Cytophagales > Spirosomataceae > Dyadobacter. The sequence goes on along the minus strand of CAXBLH010000114.1, from coordinate 10,197 downwards.
AGCACCATATCCTGGGTCCATCAAGGTTAGGGTGGTGATATTAGGAGCAAGGGAAACTACTTTCGATTTGTTTTTTGACAAGTTCAAGGACACATTCCAGTCAAAATTCTTAGTTTTCACTGGAACCGTATTTAGGAACAGCTCAAATCCACTGTTTCTGATTTCCCCTGCATTAATAAGCCGTGTATCATACCCAGTTGCGGCAGATATTTCCAGTGGTAAAATCTGATTCACCGTGGAGGAATTATAATAAGTTAGATCAAGGCCTAATCGGTCATTCAAAAAACGCAGCTCCGCACCAAATTCATAAGAACGTTTCAGCTCATTTTTTAAATCTGTAAGTGGAATATTGCTCCGGATATTAGCAAACGGCTGGCCATTGAAGGTGGTGCTACTGGTTACGGTATAGCCCGCTCTGGTTTGATATGGACTCGCATCGTTTCCTGCTTCTGCATAAGAAGCACGTAATTTACCAAAGCTTAGCACCCGCTTATCCCATTTGGCAATATCGGAAAAGACAAAGCTGGAGGCAACCGATGGGTAAAAGAAGGATTGATTTTTATTCCCCAACGTTGACGACCAGTCATTTCTACCGGTAACATCCAGGAATAGAAAATTCTCATAAGCAAGCTGTCCTGTAAAATAAACAGAGTTCATTCGTTTGCGCACGGTATACTCACGGGGAGTTACATTTTGGGTATTACCGATATAATAAAGACCAGGCACATTTAAATTAGTACCCACGTTTCCTACTACTTGCTGATCTCTGCTCAAATGGTTAGCGCCTAATGAAAAGGAACCTGTTAACTTGTTACTCAGTTTACCAAAGGCATTTAGTAAAAGATCGCTATTCCCTTCTTTTACAAGAAATTGATTGTTAGTAACACGGCCGTTTTCTCCGGTGGTATACTGGTTAATCTGTTCGTAACGTACATCCGTATAAAAGTCGGTTCCAGTTCTGGCTTGCAGTGAGAGCCAATTGGTAAATTTATATTTTGCAGAAACAAAGCCGATCACTCTGTCCCGAGTATCAAAACCGGTCAATTCATTAACCGTCCAGTAAGGATTTAAAGAACCGTTCACACGGGTCATCGTTCCATCCGCTTTCTTGTAATCTTTCAGCCTTTCCAAATCCATAAATCTTGGTAAAAGATTCAAGGCCGTCATCGGGTTTTGGGAGTAGGAATTGATCTGTGGCCTATTGGTAGCCTTTTGCCTTACATAGTTAATTTTCCCATCGATCGACAAACTGGATGAGACATCTGCGGATAACCTTATATTAACGGTTTGTCTTTCAAACTTGGTATTTGGAATGATACCCTTATTGTGCATATCTGAAAGCGAAACTCGGTAGGTAACCGCACCTGCACCACCAGAAACACCAACGGTATTGGTTTTGGTTACACCAGTTTGAAAAAAGCTTTTAATATTATCAGAAGCCTGTCCGGTATAAGGTACTGGTCCTAATTCCAGCCAACGGTCAATAACGATTGGCCGACCGTCCATTTTTCCACCCCAGCTGTCTGCCAACCAACTTGGCCAGCTCGAATATTCTACCCCATCAATAACTTTGGTGCCCAAAGTTCCATTGGTGCCACCGTATCCTCCTCCCCAAACATTCTGTTGGGTAGGAATTACATTGGGTTTTTCAATGGTAATATTGGAATTGACATCCACACCAATACCTTTTCCACGACTTCCTTTTTTGGTGGTTATCAGTATAACTCCATTGGAACCTCTCGCACCATAAATAGAAGCAGCCGCAGGTCCTTTTAGAACTGATACATTTTCTATATCATCCGGATTAATGTTATTGATACCATCGCCATAATCTCTTCCACTGTCAACGCGTGCACCATCCAAAGTTTGATTGTCAATTGGAACACCGTCCACTACGTACAAAGGTTGACCGTTACCTGCCAAAGAGCTATTTCCTCGGATCATCACATAGCTGGATCCACCCACACCCCCACTTGAAGGATTAACGTGAAGTCCTGCTACTTTCCCTTTCAGGGAGTTGGCGACGTTAGACTCTCTTGCTTCGGTGAGTTTAGCCCCGTCCACTACCTGAACGGAATATCCCAAAGCCTTCTTTTGCCGTTCCACCCCAAAAGCGGTTACTACTACTTCGGATAGTTGGTTTTCATCCGGAAGCAGCTGTACATTGATTGTAGACCTGTTGTCAATGGTAATTTCCTGGGCCGTAAATCCGGTAAAAGAAAACACCAATGCTTTGGCGCTGGTGGGAGCATCAATGGAGTAATTACCTTTCGCATCTGAAATAACCCCAATGGTACTTCCTTTAATAAGAATTGTAGTACCGGGTAAAGCCTGATTATCGGAATCGGTAATACTTCCGGTTATCGTTCGTTTCTGTGCAAATGCAGCACTAATGCATAGTATGTATACCATACACATGATAAGTGACCTAGGGAGTAAATTGCTTCTTTTCATTGATTCAATTTTAAAAGTACAAGTAATGGAATAGAAATAAGTAGTAATATGTTTTTCTAGAAATTGTTATTATCGCATTGATTGTCATAAACTTACAACCTGATAAAAACCTTAGGTCAAACAGGAACTGTTATCACCGCATCTTAATTTTACAGTATGCACTTACGATTCGGTCGGTTAGTTTCGGTAGGTATCTATGCACTCCACCCCCTAACCCTTACAGATATACGCATCTATAAAGGAATAAGATACCGTCTGGCAGCACTCCTATACGGCAGAATAAACCGAAATTAAACCCATTGAGAGATTGGAAATTCATGATTAAACGCTACTCCCGAATGCTTTTCTACCAGCACTCCGAAGCCATTATAAACACGATCCCTTTTAGTATGTGATGAATATATTTAATTCTATATCCCAAATATAACAATAAGTTTTTATTTACTTATTATTTTATCATTTTTATTTTTATAACCTTATGTTTTTAATTTTTTTCTTTCGTATTCTTATGTTAATATTTCACTAAAGAACCCTCCACGGAGATAGTCACTCTTATTTTGTACAATTACACCCGATGCGATTGGTTGAAATTACAATATTGTCCAGATAACGTTCCTGATCCTGTACTGAGCCTTTATTCCAGTAGTTTTCAAAGAAAACGCCATTGATTTTCATATTTTCTGGGTCTTTATTCCAGTCGCCGTGCCAATTCATATTGGTGGTTCTGCCTTGTAAATGATCATCTACCCAAAATTCGAAAACGCCATCCTTTTCACCGGGAGTATTAAGTTTAATATGTCCTTCGATACAAAACCATTTCCCAGCGGTTTCTTCACTATAAATATCAGTAACGCCGAGCTTCTTCCCCAAATTCCATCTTAGGTTGTCAAAATCATTATATTTTGAACTCTTCAGTTTTCCTTGCTCATCAATACCACTTGCAGGATCCATCACCAAATAATTCTCGTGAGACCATAAATGCGCCATAGCTCCCTGAGCCCAATTACTATTAACCATTACGGTGGCTCGACTTAGCTTATCACCGCCTCCGCCTTTCCATCCTTCTTGTCTTTTCAAGTCTACCCGCCAAAATATTTCATTAAAATCCTTTTCTGGTTGTGAAGCATTTTTACTGATATAGTCGCCCGGAGCCCTACCAATCGACTTCCGAAGCGCACCTACGTCCACAGCTCCCTTTTTAAACATGACTTTCATTCCTTTACTTCCTCCACGCCCGGCGTTTTCATCCAGGACAAACATCCCACCCGCATCATTGTATTCAAAATATTTTTCTTTCAAGGGGATATCGTTTTCAAAATCATCACAAAAGATGGTTCCTACTGGGGCGTCCGCACAAGTAAAACAAGTTTCTTTTAAAGATTCCTGTTCTATATTACTGGCTGACTTACAAGCAAATAGCAACCCAGCGATACTCACAAATAGTCGTAACATAATTTAAGTTTTAAAATGAATGAAAGATTCAGGTAAAGCATTAGCAAATAATTAACGATGGGAATTTTCAGGCATTGGAGTCCCCTTACCCAGGCCGAGCAACTGGATAGCATTTGTCCGATAAATTTTTTCCAATACGCTGCTTTTCAAGCCAAAACCATGCATTGCCCAATGGTATCCAGAAATCTCTCGATCATAAAAATGCTCATCCCTCGTTTCCAGTATTCTGAAAGTGGTTTTATACATTTCTTTTTCAACTCCCATATCGGTTCCATACACAATTCGATCGGCGTATTTTTCAAAAAATCGGGCGCTAGTTCGGGGTATAGCAGCGGTTTCTGCGTACTGGGCAGCATTATCCGCATATAAATTGGGGTAAGTATCAAACATGGCCCCTAACAAACTTAAATCATAGGAGCAATTAGCCAAATGACAGGCAATAAACGTGGTTGACGGATGAGCTGCAACGGCATTCGTAAGGGTTTTCATCATTTGGCCGTGATTCAAAATCGCCCCTTTATTATCTAATCTCCATTTATGGGCGTTCATCAGTCCATCATTGGTCGAGTCCATTTTAGCATACATCCAAATCGGATCTGCAACGTGAATACTAACGGGCATACCTAGTTCACCACATTTTGCGAGTAGCGGCTGCATCCTGGGATCGTCGATATGCATCCCCTTCGCCTCCACTGGCAAAGAATAAACTTCTCCCCAACCCTTGTCTCCCAATTCACCCACCCCTTTTGCACCGGCCTTGAAGCACCTAACCAATTCTTTAACGGCATTAGGTCCAAAGTTTGGCTCCTCGTAGCCCGTATAATCAAACCCACAAAATAGAATGAACCGACTATCAAATTGGGAATACACTTGAACTACCGAATCAAAGTCTGCTCCTGTCCTGCCCGTCAATAGTACTGTTTTATCAACACCCAGCTGATCCATCCGCGTTACCCATTTGCGTATTTCTTCTTCATTCTCAGGATATTCGTGGGAGTGAAAATCTATTACCGGAAATCGCGCCTTATCAACGATCGTCTTTTCAGTTTTATAAATGGATTCTGGACGGTAATCTTTTAGTAAAAGCGTTGTAGCCTTTTCTTTCAATTCACTATTGTTGGTATTTTTTTCATCTTCACCCTTACAAGCAAAAACACCTATTCCAATTATTACGAGGTATAATATCTTCATTTTATAAAAAAGGTTTATTAAGAGCCTGTTTAAATTTTAATGTTAGAATTGTTGATATTAAACAAAAATCGGAGCTACTTTCCCCTTCCAAACTGCTACCAACTAGCTCATTATGAAGTCTATTCTGCTAAAATATAAATAGCAATTACAGCCAGCACCATTCCAATTAATACAATTAAATGTGGAAAAACAGCATATATTACCAAGGAAATAATGATGGTCAATACGGGGGCTAAAGAAGTGATGGGTACCACTACAATAGATTTTCCATAACGAAGTGCGTATACCAAGGAAAGTGCTCCTATCGCATTGAAAACCTGAATAATAGCTGCAAGATAGGGCCCTTTAAAACCCCAGTAAATGGGCTTGGATAGATCTGTCATCCCATAGGCAATAGGCATTAAGGCAATCGCAGAGAGCGTCATATAAAAAAAGATACTTTCGGCAGACATGGATTCATTTCCAAATTTCATGGCGAAAGCCTGAACCCCCCACATCAGGAAAACCGCTATTGCTAAGAGCAACCATTCATACTCAATAGGGTTATTTTGATTGGGTGTCTGATAGGAAAGAAATAGAATAGCAATCAGGGCAACTCCTATTCCAACCCATTGTTTCCGGCTGGTTTGCTCTTTTAAAATGGATGCAGAAAGCGCTATGGTAATAACGGGGAAAAGGGAAATAATAGGAAATACCATATAAGCTGGCCCTTGTTCAAGTGCCTTGAATAATGTTAACTGTCCAAAAGCGCCCAATAGCCCTACGGAGCAACCAATTAAAATAGATTTTTTATCAAAATCGAGTTTCCATCCTCCCAGTTTTAGGGCTACTATGGCACAAGGAACCATTGTCAATGCCCATACGCAATAACCGAGTGTGGCTGGAAATCCTGCCTTTTCAGGAATTTCTATAAAAGCTCCCCAAATGCCCCAAAAGAAAGTAGTAATAAAAGTAAAAAGAATCCAGGGTTTGTTTTTCATGTATACCGAGCGTTGTTATGGAGTCAAACAGGCCTATTTATTAAAATTTCGAGGATTACGAATAGACTTTCTCGCGACTAATTTCGTAATGTAGCTAGTTGTTGGCAGTCAAATTCTTTCTAAAGACGGTTTTCAACTGATTGCCGAATCATGATTCCGAAAACGAATGCCTTCCTACAAAATCTTTCGTGACAAGGTCGAGTACCAATGAGTCCTATTTGGACCGAAATACTTTACCCCAATGAAGGTAAATTGGAATAAGAATTCCCTTCATTGAATAGTATAAAAAAATATTTCCATTTCCTTTTGTTTGCGAAACTACGATAGATATTCGAAAGGTAAAAATATATTAATACAATATTATGAAATATTTTGAAAGATATTTTTTTACGTTACCTTTACTTTTGTAAAAATAAAAGAAAGTTATGAAACTTAAATCTCCCCTTTTTAAACATTTTATTTACGTAATTACTAGTACCACTTTACTCCTGTCGAGCCTTGGTGTTTCAATTTCTTCAGCCCAGAGTCCAAATAACTTAACCAAAGCCGAAATCTCACTGATTCCATACCCCAAAGAAGTTCATATTTCTGGTGCTTCTTTCGAGTTAAATGAAAGGGTTAAGATAATCGTGGACAAAAATGCCAGTATGCCAGACCGTTTCGCTGCGAAAGAACTTCAAGCCAGAATTCAAGAAATAACAGGTATTAAACTGGACATAGCTTCTACTGTGACCAAAAAGTCCATATTGCTGACACGACAAAATAGCAAAACTGTACAGAGCAAGGAAAGTTATTCCTTAACGTCTAAACAAAATCAAATTACCATTCGGGCATCCGAAGAGGCTGGACTTTTCTATGGAGTACAGACACTCGTACAATTAATCAGAAAACAACATCACCTCTATACCATTCCAGGCATTACCATCACCGATTGGCCTGATACCAAGGAAAGAGCAGTTCATTATGACACCAAACACCATCAAGATAAGCGTGGCTATGTGGAAAGCTTTATAAGGGAATTGGCATACTATAAAATAAATATGCTTATCTGGGAATGGGAAGACAAGTTCGAATACCCTAGCCATCCGGAAATTGGTGCGCCTGGTGCGTTTACAATGCAGGAAATGCAAGAAATAACGCAGTATGCAAAACAGTACCATATCCAAATAGTTCCGCTGGTGCAAGGGCTAGGTCATGTAAGCTTTATACTAAAATGGCCACAGTTCGCGCATTTGCGAGAAATACCAGCCTCCAACTTTGAATTTTGTCCCTTAAAAAATGGCACATACGATTTGTTAACGGACCTATGGAAGGATGCTATGGAAGCAACTCCCGGCTCAAAGTTTATCCATATTGGCTCTGACGAAACTTATGAACTGGGAGCCTGCCCAGCTTGCAAGAAAAAGGAAGAAGAGATAGGTAAAAGCGGCCTATACCATTATTTTATTGACCAATCGGCAAAACGCATCGATAGCTCTGGCCGTAGTATTATGACTTGGGAGGCACCTATGGGTTGGGCCAAAGGTAGACTCGAAGTGTACCATAATGGTATGAAACAAGAAAAGTTAGTGGAAACTCATCCTGGTATTTTACTTACGGAATCTTACGATTATGAAACACCAGACTTAAAATACGCAAAACAAGCAAAGGCCATGGGGTATCCCGTGTATGCCTACGATCCCAATCCCGGTATTGAACAACTTTTTCTACCCTATTTTTTCACCAAAAATGGCAAAGGTGAAAAGGACACGGGAAGCCTCGAAAACTCTTATCAATTTTTACAGAAAACCATGGGTAAGGAAGTATTTGATGGAGTCATCAGAACTTCATGGGACGACTCTGGCCTACCCATGCAGGCATGGATGCTAAGCTTTGTGACCACGGCCGCTTTCTCTTGGAATGCAGAAAGTTATAACTTACCTGAATTTACGAATGCTTATTTTGCAAACCGTTACGGGCACGCCTCTCAAGAAATAGATTCGCTTTACTATTTATTAAACGAAGGAGCCTATTTTTATATGGAGAGTTTTGAAAGGCGTGTTTGGGCCTGGGGCGAAATAGGAAAAACGCATTTACCAGACTTACCCCGGGGTGATGCCTTGGAGTACGATCCCTTTTGGAATAAAAGATACGCCGACCGGCTGATCATTGCCAATGAATTTGTTGCTAAAATGGATAAGGCTATTGAAATTGGGACAACCAATTTAAAGCTCGACATTCAAAACAAGCAGGATATTGAAGTTTTTCTAACGCTGGCCGAACTCATTCGGCATACCGCTTACACCTACCAAGACTTATCCAATTTAGAATATGCCATAAAGGAAGCGCACCAAAAACGCTATTTGGACGTCAATGAGGCTTTTAATGCACTAAAAAAAGCAGAAACTATTGTATCGAACAGTTTGGCAAGAAGAGAGAAAGTATATAATAACCTTGTGGCTACTTGGCAACAAACCATGTTACCGAAAGGAATGTCCACGGAAAGTAAAACCTATTTTTTCGAGCAAGACAGAACCCGGCATTTTGCGAACCGCACATCGGATATGACCTATTTGATTTATGACGAACAGTTGCTCAACATGGAAGGCTACCTGCAAGACTTGCGAAGCTATATGCAATTTTTCCAAAAACGATATTTAAAAGAGTCAAAATAAATTCACCAAAAATCTTAGATAGATAAACATGCCTATTACCAGAAGAAATTTCGTAAAAAGCATTTCAGTGGGCGCAGCTGGCCTTAGTATTACTAAACCCATACAGCTTTTTGGAAACAACATTCAACCCAAAATAAGGCTTGCATTTATTGGTACCGGACTGCGTGGGCAGGCTCATATAAGTACCTTACTCAAAAGAGAAGATATTACTATTGTTGCTATTTGTGATACGGATGCGGGTATGTTACAATTAAGTAATCAGTTGTTTTCGGATGCTGGAAAACCTTTGCCCAAAATCTATACCGGAGATCCACATGCCTATAAACGCTTATTGGAAAAAGAAAAAATAGATGGAATGATCATCGCTACTCCCTGGGAATGGCACACCCCCATGATCATAGACTCGATAGAGGCGGGCATTAAATACGTGGCAACGGAAGTAGTATTAGGTATCACTTTGGAAGACCACTGGAATGTGGTCAGGAGCGCAGAAAAACATAATGCGCAGATAATGATGCTAGAAAATGCCTGTTACCGACGGGATACACTAGCGGTCCTGAATATGGTTCGTAAGGGACTTTTTGGAGAAATGGTTCATTTACAGGGGGGTTACCAACATGATTTAAGGGGCGTAAAATTTAATAACGGTGTTACCCCTTATAATAGCGGCGCGGAATTTGGAGAAAAGGGCTACTCCGAAGCCAAGTGGAGAACCAACCATTCGGTCAACCGAGACGGTGATTTGTATCCAACGCATGGCGTGGGCCCACTGGCCGTAATCCTGGATATTAATCGGGGAAATAGGTTTGAATCGCTTTGTTCCTTCTCTTCCAAAACCAGAGGATTGCACGACTATATTGTTAAAAAAGGAGGTGAAAATCATCCGAATACGAAGGTTAGGTTCAGATTAGGCGACGTAGTAACTACCAATATAAAATGTACTAACGGAGAAACCATCTTATTACAACATGACACCAATTTGCCTCGACCTTATTCTTTGGGGTTTCGGGTGCAGGGAACCAAAGGGATTTGGATGAACCTTAATAACGGTATGTATATAGAAGGGCAGTCAAAATACGATCATGAACGCTGGGATGATGCGCAGGTATGGTTTGAAAAGTATGACCACCCGCTTTGGAAGAAATGGAGTAAAGAGGCATTGGAAACTGGCCATGACGGCATAGACTTCTTTGTAATCAATGCCTTTATTGAATCCATTAAACGTAACACTGAAACACCAATGGATGTGTACGACGCAGCTACATGGAGTGCCATTACGCCTTTGAGCGAAAATTCAATTGAACTGGGTAATGAAACCGTGCCGTTTCCTGACTTTACCAGTGGAAAATGGATGTTACGTAAAAACGATTTTGCATTGAACGATGCCTATTAAAAATATTCATTAGTAAAAGAGGCTGTCTCAAAAAGAGAACTGACGAAATAAAATTTTGCTTGTTTAAAACCTC
>CAXBLH010000113.1:0-12952 GCA_963976315.1 uncultured Dyadobacter sp. | reverse complement strand
CATTTTTTGCCATTTTTGAAACACTTCGGCAATTTTTGGCGAGCTATTCACTATCGAAGTTGCCATTGAATTGGCATAGTACCGGTTCCAAGTTTGTTCTGCACAATCGTACGGATATTCCATCAAATAAGGTAATGCTTGCACCGCATACCAAACAGGGTTACTAGTATACTCCACCGTCAAAGACTGGTGTTTCAATGTGGAAGATTGCCCTGATTTTAATAATTTCTCAAATTTAAAATGACCAGTACCAGCTCCATTCATGGAGATAGGTAGGCTTTCCGTCACCAATAGTCGGTTAGAAAGTACTGGAATACTATTTTCTTCCGCATCTGACCGGTTGTCTGCCGTAGCGGTAACACGCCAGGTAATGGCATCATTAAAGTCCAACGGTACGGATACTGGGAACAATACTGGCGTACTTTGACCGGCTGCCACTGTAAATTTCTGGTTGGCCTTGTTATTTGAAAAAGCATTGTCGACCGGCTGGTCATTGGTGCTATTTTTCAAACTTAAGGAAACATCACCTTGTAAGAGTTTATCCGTTAAGTTAACTACCTTGGCAGAAAAGAACAGTTGGTCACCTTGGCGTACAAACCTAGGTGCATTGGGCTGAACCATCAATTCTTTTTGGGTGATGATGGTTTTAGAACTGTAACCGAATGCCAAATCTTTGGTATGTGCCAACGCCTGGAATTTCCAGCGGGTGAGGGCATCGGGCAAGTTAAAAGAAAATTCGATTTCGCCATTTTTGTTGGTATGCAAATCTGGCATAAAAAAGGCCGTTTCATTAAAGTTTTTCCGTATATGGATCGGCTGAGCAGGTTCTTTCTTTTTTTGTTCACCATAGCCTGATACAACAACTTCACTTAAAGCATTTTCGATTGAGCCGATTTCAAGGTCGTGCTTTATTTCGGAAGCTTCAAAATTAACTGTATTTACTTTATCCGCATCTACGGCCTCTTTTATGTTCATGGCCATAGTAGGTTCAGTCATTTCCAAAGAGAGACCTCTGGCCATTCCTCGCAACGCTCTTCTGGAATAATTTTCAAACCCAATTAGCTGGTCATATGACTTATTAAAATTTTTGTACGAACTGCCGACAATATTACGGGTATTGGCATTGCCATTCGCAAAGTTGGTTTGATTAATCCACCACCATGACTTACGGGAATTTTGCCAAGCATTTGGTTCCCGCCACTGAAAGGGGAGGAATTGGTCCAATGAGGCATCGTACATACTACCTAACATTTCTGCTGCTACCAATTCTTTCTTATAGCCAGAAATTTTCACTTTCCATTTTTCACTACTTCCGGGTAAAGTTTTGTCGCGGAAAGTTTCATAGGTGATATTAAGCTCCTTATTAGTACAAGGAACGGCAATAAAGTCTTCAAAAACATGCAATCGGTTGTCTTTCACAAATTGGTATTTGACCCGAAATCCGCCACGGTCGGCCTCTTGGATCTTGAAATCAATATTTTTCTTTTCTTGGTTCAAATTGAAAAAGGAGAACTGAGCTTCTTTATAAGGTTTACGAAGGGTACTTTCAATTACAAAAATATTTTTGGCAGAAGTACCTAATTGAATAGCAGTCTTTTCGCCGGGTTCAACAGTTTTGCTGGGATTTGAAACCAAGTAGGCTGGTTTATTCAATACCTTACTATTCGGATCTGTAATTTCAATATAACGGATATCCCTCGTTTCCTGTCCGGAAACGTCGTGGGTTACCAATTCAACTTTGTAAAAACCTGGCTTTAAATCTTTATTCTTTATATCAAGCGTTTGGGATTTTTCAGTGTCGAATATTTGATCAAAGGCAACGTGGGCTACCTCCCAAGTGGCCATTTCGGTTTCATTGTTATATTCGTCGTTGGGGAATAGCTTGGTGTACTCCGTTTTTGTCATTACAAATTGATCGGGTCTTTCCCAAAAACGCTTACGGATCAATCTTTTTTCTGGCACAAGTGGAGTGAACTTTACTTGGATTTTAGAATCAACCTTTGCACCATTTAAGTTTTCAGTATGGATAGCTATTTTGTCCAAAGCCTCTAAATCCATTTTGTCCTGAATATTTGACTTAATCAAAAGCGATTTATAACCAACCGAAACAGTTGTTTGCGTACTGTGGGTTTCGCCATTGGTATCAGTTACGTCGGCTATGATTTGATAGTCAAAAATAGGATTTGATTTTTCGGACATTTTAAGGTCTGGTACTGCTTCAAAAGTTACAGAAAAAGTACCATCCAATTTGGTTTCGGTTTCGCCATGCGCTATTTCAGCTGGGCTTGACATCGGAAACCACCTTTTGTAATGCCACGGATAAGCAAAACGAGGATTACGTACCACCCGATAGGAGACCCTAGCCCCATCAATCACATTGCCTGCATAGGCTTTTGCAGAACCGGTAACCGTAATTTTTTCGTTTACTTTAAAAGTACCTTTCAAAGTATCCATTACCACCTCGAATTTCGGACGTTTGTACTCTTCTACACTAAAATTGGCATAGACGTCCTCTTCTTCGATACTTGCAGTAATAGTAAACCCACCGTTTAGCTGGCCGGTTGGTAATTGGAAGTTACCCGAAAAACTCCCGTACTGGTTCACACGAAGCGTTTTCTTGGCCACTTCTTCCCCGTTTTGGCCTTCTAGTACTACTTCTATTTCGGATTCAGAATCCGTAAATACGGCATCGCCTTGGGCTACTATACCTTTGTAATACACCGTTTGTCCGGGTCGGTAAATCCCGCGATCCGTAAATAACCACGCCCGTATTTCTTCTGGATCATCGTCTGTCTCCATTCTGCCATAGGTTCCAATCGTGCTTTTGAGGAAAAGTATATCCTTATTGTGGGTTATCTCAATAAGGGTTGCATTCGCTGAACCATTTGGGATTGATGGAGACGTTACTTTTCCTTTATTGTCGGTATATCTTGTTTCTAACTCCTGATTGATGTTTTTGCGTGTGGAGTAATCGTATTTTTGGCTCCAAAAGGCAACTTTTGCATGATCGAGCGGTTGCCCGGTTTCCCGATTTAAAACAAATATATTTTCGTTAATTTGAATGGAGCTTATATTGGAAACATATACCTGACGGGCAGCCAAAAGAGTGGAGGGATTATGGAAGTTGGAGTTGTCACCAGCCACTATGATGTATTCTCCAATGGGCAGGGCGTCCACCTTTATTTCCACCGCATGTTTTTGATAGTCGTTGGTGTTGGGTAAACTTTGTTCCCAACTTTTAATGGGTTTTTGGTTTTTTAATAATTTCCAAAAATCAGAAGTGTTATTATATCGATCCGCCAAATTAAAAATTTCTGTAGCCGCAAATACTTTCAGGGTGAGCTTCGTGGTGTTTTGGTACTCCACAAACATCCTAAAAGGCTGGTTTGGCACATTTACATTTTCAGTCGAAAATGTTAAGCTTTTGTTTTTGATACTCTGCAGCAAGTTCCAAGCATTAATACCACCTTCCGTTTCAGGGTTTTGTTTGATGACTTTTTCGGCAATTTCTAATGCTTTTTTATTTTCAAATCGGTAAGTAGTATCTCCGTTTGGAGCATAAGTGTTAGCCAGTTCACGGTACCACTGTGCTACCAAGTACCAAGCCTGTGCGGCAGCAGGCGTTTCACCATATTGATGTGCGATATGATTGATGCTCAAAAAATACTGTTGGTCTTTATCAGGATGTACCGAATGCTCTCGTACAAATTGCAACCTTTCCAGATCAATATCAATCAGCGCATCGGGCTTCGGATCATTTATGTGGAAAGCTATAACGTCCTGGTATAAGCCGAGGGCAATATATAAATTGGAAGTAGTATCGCTGGTCTCTAATTTCTGATGGATAAAATCTGCTGCCGGATCCATGGCAGAAGCCGTTTTAATTTCAAAGGGATTAATAATAACGGTTGCTCCACTTTGGTCTGACTTGAAATAATCTAACGCCTCGTGTGTGAGTACGTCGTATAAAGTGGGTCGTAAATACCTGCTGTTTCCGTTTGTAATAATGGTATTATAAGCTTCCAAGGAAGTTTTTTGGAGTATTGTCTTATTCTGGATAGAGTTCAAATAGTAAGCTCCAATTTTGGTATGGAAATCGGTTGCCGACCAGGTGGCTACATCGTCTTTTTGAAAATTTTGGGTTTCTGTGCGGTTGTAAAATTTCCAACGGTTTTGCTGGAAATAATTCCAATATTTCTTGGCAACCAGACTTTGTAATATTGACTTTGCAGGCTCTTGGCTACCTGTTATTTCATTTTCCAGCTCGTGTATGGACAGTACATCATTGTTTTCACGGTTCTCGTTTTTCAAGTTGACTTTATAGACCAATGCCCTAATTACTTCAGCGTCCTGTTTTTCTTTTTTTGCCAAATCGTAAATCTTGTCCACTTCTTCTAGGGCAGATTTTGACGTTCCTTCATTGATAAAATCCTGTACCTTTTTCCATCTGTCCATATAGGGATCATTTTTTTGGGCTAGGGCATTGTGGTAGCCCATTGTAAATAAGGTAATTAAGCATATTAAATATTGATGAATAATGCGTGGTTTCATAGAGCTAATAGGTGATTAATTTCTAATAAGTACCAAGTTAACGAACAGGATTGGGATTTTTATTTACAATATATAATAAAATTATATATAAAATATGTTCGTTTTAAATAAATTGGCGGAGCGCCCAACCCTCTCATTGGGATATACCTGCCAGTACCATACTTATTTTTTGTTTACAACCTCCTTAATTCAGAACACAATAGGGTAAAAATACGGATGGAAATAGGGGAGAAACAACACTTAAAAACATAGAAGTTAGATGCAATTTTGGATCGTTCTTTAAAGACATTTGAAGGCACTCAACCTTTTCCTAATCTTATATCTAAACGACCTTTTGTATGAAACCCGTCGATCCATCCACCAATATTTTAATGAAAAACCTGCAAGGTAACATTTTGAAAGGGCATGGTAGGGATAATAGTAACCAGCTATTTATTGAATTCCTGCCCGACAAAGACCGAGAAGCAAAAGCATGGCTTGCAGATTTTTCTAAAAAACAGGTAACCAGTGCCCAAGTTCAGTACGAACAGATCATGGCTTACCGTCTTTCTGGGGAAGATGGGGGGGTATTTGCTTCTGTTTTTTTTACAAAAAAAGGTTATAAAACCTTCGGCTACGATAATGTTTGTGAAAAGTTTAAAAGCCGTTCCTTTCTAAATGGTCTTAAAGTACCAGATCAAAGGCTTAACGACCCTCCCGTAAACGAGTGGGAAGAAGGCTTTCGTATGGAGATAGACGTTATGATTTTGTTAGCGGCGAATGATTTCGAACTGTTAGAACAAATTACGGCAAACAAAGTGAAGGAGCTAATGGCTTTTGCGAAGGTTCATATAGAAAGGGGACGAAAGTTGACCAACCACGACAATCAGAATATTGAACATTTTGGCTACGTGGATGGAATTAGTAATCCGATTTTCTTTAAAGATGAAATAGACGCTTATCAACAAAACAAGCCTATAAATTATGATCCTTCGGCCGATACTAACCTTGTGTTGGTGCGCGACCCTTACATGAATAGTTCGATGGAAGAGCCCTGCATGGGTAGTTTCTTAGTATACCGTAAGTTGCACCAAGATGTGAAAGGTTTTAAACTGGCAGAAAAGGAGCTTGGGGAAAAGTTGTTTCCCAATAGTTCGGCGCATGTACGGGAAATAGTGGGTGCCTACATCATTGGCAGGTTTGAAAACGGGTCACCCGTTACCGAAAGCCAGTATGATGATGTACCGGATGCCCACCTCTACAATAACTTCAACTATAAAAATGATACTGGGGGACAGAAATGCCCGTATTTTGCACATATCAGGAAGATGAACCCCAGGGAGGATCTTGATGGAACCGACCATAAAAGTCATGTGATGGCCCGACGTGGTATGCCTTACGGTAAGGAAGGAGAGGTGGACGTAGGATTGTTGTTTATGAGTTTTCAGGCGGATATTGAGAACCAATTTGAACATATTCAAATTAATTGGGCCAATGATAGTCTATCTCCCAAGCAAGCGCCGGCTAATGCCACAGGGGTTGATATAATTATTGGCCAACCAGTTAAATACAGGTTTCCGGAATACGGTACCTCCAATTCCAAACAATTTGCTCTTCAACAGTTTGTAACATTCAAAGGGGGAGAGTATTTCTTCGCTCCGAGTATTCCTTTTCTCACTTACCTAAACACTATTGTCTAATGAAAACTTTAGTTTACCTCATGTGTAGTTTCTGCTTTTTGGCTTCAGGTGCTAAGGCACAAGAAAAGCGGTATCTGGATTGGCAAAAATTTTCAAAAAGTATTACCGAAACCAAAATCATTGAGCCCGTCCCCTATGGGAAATTCACCATTTTCCAGATCGAAAATATTAACAAGTTCTTATACAAAGTAGAAATGTCGGGTAAGTCCATAGAATTACAAACGCCTATACCCTCAGAGCTACAAACATTGTTTCGACTGAATTCAAAGGAATTGGAGGCAAAAGCGGAAACTAAAAAGGCCGACGAAGCCGTGAATCAGGTGGCCAGCTCACTTCTGCTTATGGAGGCAGAAGAGAAAAGTTTAGATAAAAAAATAGAAGCTTTTGAAGATAAAGAGGTTGTCACTCCACCAGACCCAAAGAAGTCGTCCAAAGATAATAAGAAGACTATGAAAGAATTAGTAGCGGAAAAGGAAGAAGAAAAGGAAAAAGAAAGGGAAAATGAGATATATAAAGATTTGGTTACCCAGTTTCAGGAAACATTGGCAAAGTGTAAGGAATATCTGGAAGTGGGAAAAGTACTGTCTTCTGAAATATTTGAATTAAAACATACCCGAAATAAGCTGGTAAGTATTGCACAATTTGACTTATCATTTAACGAAATAGGCGTAAAGCTCGCCACCATAAACCCTCCTTCTGAAAGCATAAAAAACCACTACCATGACTTTAAAGCTTTATATATAGAGGTGGAAACACTTTACGAAAGGACGGAAGCCACTGCCGAAATGCTGGATCAAAATAATGTCTTGAAGAAGGATTTAGTTAAAACCATAAAAACCGCCTCAGGAAAAATCGAAAAGGCAGACATACTCATGGATGAGGAAACCTTACTTGCCCTTTATGACGAAGTGGAGTTTTTGTATTCAGAGCTAGGTAATAAAAATAATTTCACGGCAGTAGCTCCACCCGTCCAGATGGATGATGATATGGTGACTTACAAAATAAATATAACCCCCACCGCCACGCGGTCGCTGACGGCATTCAGAAACCCCATGGAGTTTAAGTTTGATGTGCCCACACGTGGAGGATTGAAAACGGATTTTAGTGTAGGTCCAGTGGTCTCTTTTGGGAAAAACGCTCGTGACCACAAATACTATAAGGACTCAACCGGTGAACTACAAGAATTAAAAAATAAAAATGAGATCAGTCCGAGCCTAGCAGCATTGATGCATTTTTATGCGAGAAGTGGGAAATCTACCTCCTATGGAGGTCTTTTCGGTATTGGTGTTGGGTTTCAATCGACCAGTGATGTGAATGCTAGCCTATTTTTTGGAGCTAGCATCGTGATGGGTAAGAAACAAAAGATAATGCTGAATGGAGGTGTCAGTTATTTGAGAGTAGAAAGGCTTCAATCGGATCAGTATAAAATTGGGGAGGGATTACCAGCCGATACCGATATTAGCACAGTAACTGAAAAGGTTTTTAAACCTTCGCCTTTCCTTTCCATTTCCTACAATATTACTACTAAAATAGAAAATTAAAACGCAACGATATCATGAAACTATTTAATCTCATTTTTCTGGTTGTCTTGTACAGCCTCAATTCCTACGGACAAAATAGGGTAGGTTCTCTCACAAAAACCAAAACTACTTGGGACAACGATATTACATTCGATATGCCTGGGGGAATAGTATCGCTGGAATCAGTTGAAATAAATAATGGGAAGCACGATATCGTGTTTCAGAGTAATGAAGTTTATCTCGATAACGTGGTTATTAATTGTAAAACGCTAAGGTTCACCGCTGCGGTAAAATATATAAAAACTTCAAAAACGGTTACCATCGTTTGTGATAATCTGGAATTTGAAAATAGCGGTTCTGCCCTGGTTTTTGAAAAAATTGTGCACAAACCGGATAGTAAGCTTATTATAAAATACAAGAGAGTTTATTCCAATAACAGAAAACTCCAATTTGATATTCAGAATACCGACAGTATCGTTTATTCTTCGAACTAATCACGATTACAGACCAGCATCAAAATTAACAGACATGAAAAAATATATATTTATACTACTAGTCTGGGTATTAATAATTTCCATGGCAGACGGTTATTGCCACCCCGTTGCGTATGAGCTGCTCAAAAATACGATTGGTAGGGAGGAGAATGGTATAGTGTTGTCCGGAAATGTTAAAAATGCCACGGTGGAAGTCAGCGCTGAAATAGAACTTAATGGTAAGGATACTATCATTTTGGACAATTGTTCCTTTAAGTCGAAAGTATTTCGAATAGACCAATCAGTTAAGGTCTTGAAAATTAGCGGAGTGGTATCTATTTCATGTGAAATATTGGACTTTTCTTCGGTCCAATTGTTAAACATCGATTGGGGTACCCATCCATTTCGAAAAAAGCAACTTATAATTGAGTATACGGATCAGTATTTAAAGCCAGGTTCCTTAAAAATGAGCAAATCAAAAAGAGCCATTATTTCAATGATGGATATTTCCCAATAATCCAACTTTGGATCCGGCTTTTTAAGTACCAAAAAGTAAAAATATACCGGATTTAAAGCCATAGAGCTCCAAGTGGCATGCATTGCTTAGTAAGCCTAAGCAATGCGTGCTACACGATTTTCAGAACTTGGAAGAGGTGAAATATGTTTTGTGCGCTTGATGTGATGCATGAAAAGTTTAGCCAAAGCGAAATTCAAAATTAACCCCATAAGACCCTCTAAACGGATCGCACCTACGGAGCTCATTTGCTTCGTTTGATGTTTTTTGCTACAAACGAAACACCTCTGCAAGGCTGCTGCTCCAATGCTAGTCGGCCAAAAGCATTATCGGTGTTAACTGTTTGTAGCATATCCAATATACATTGGTATTACCAGCTCTATCGGAACGGTCTGAAAAAATGGCATTTGGTTTACTAAAATTATATTTATTACTGCCACAGTAATATTTCTAGGTTTTGTTCTTCTAGTAAAAACCAGCATAAAATCTATATTATGCCATAGCCATGTTACCGTTTAATAACATATAAAGAGATTCGTTGGTTGGGTTAAAGTATGTTTAATGGGGTTTAAAACGATTCATCAATATTCGCTAATAATTGTTTGCAAAATGAGTTCAATCGAAATATTGATTGATAATAAGTAGTTTGATCAATATTTAAATGGTGGATTGAACCAATATAGTTCATCATTAACGATTGTTGTGCTTAGCTTAGGGAATCGCTCCCAGGAAACAAACTGATATAATAGAAACTGTGTGGACATTAAATTATGAATAATATAACTGAACATAAACCCTAAACTATGGACAACTTGAAATTAAAATATGCGCACGAACTTGTTTTAATGTTTAAAGATGAAGGTGATATTCCCGAGAGATTTAAGAAAAGCTGAAATTCTTAAAAAAAACTGATTTTCATTATATTCCAGTTCAAACTGAGCCACGTATTCAGTTCAAATAATGCCAGTTTAGACTGATTTTGATCCGGACTTTTACGGTTCGATTGGTGCCACTTTCAAAGATCAAGGATTTACCTCGTCGTCTTGTCTTGGACAGAACTAAGTAGTATGGCCAACTTACTTGGTCTTGTGGACTTAACCGATATTAACTTCCCACCTGGATGGCACCAGCCACCGCAGGATAGGTTCTATTCTTGGTATCTGTCATAATCGGATAAACATTGGTTTGCAGTTGTTTACCGAAAGTGAATATTTCTTTCAGCATCTTTTGAATTTTGACTCCGCCACCTTAGCCGAATTGTTTTTCTCCCATACCACTGTGGATACCGCATGTCATTAGTAACGAATGCTTTATTTTGAAGGGGTCGTCATGGCTCACAATCCCCCTAGTTATACCTTTTTGCTTCGTTACCTACCCACTAAAATCAAGTAAGATCATTCATTCTAGTTATAACGCCATTATTATTTCGATTTAGTGTAAAATAAAGGCTATATTTGTAATATAATTACTAAAAACAATTTTATTATGCTAGTTCAATTCTCGATTAAGAACTTTAGAACTTTTAAAGACAAAGCTACACTTAGTTTTATTGCTTCAAATTATGATAAAGACACAAGAGAAGATGAAAACATTTTCAAAGACACTAATCATAATCTTAGGTTGTTGAAAAGTGGTGTAATTTATGGGGCCAATGCTAGTGGGAAGAGTAAGTTTATTGAAGCGTTGGTTTTTATGAAAAGATTTGTAATTAGTTCTTCAAAGGATAGTCAAAAGGGAGATAAAATCCCTGTGGAACCCTTTAAATTAAATTCAGTTTCCGAAAAAGAACCCAGTGAATTTGAAGTAATTTTCACCCATAATACTATTCTATACCGATATGGTTTTGAAGTAACCAGCAAAATGGTTGTTTCTGAATGGTTATATTCTAAGCCAAAGACGAAAGAAATTGAATTATTTTATCGTGATTATCAAACTTTTGAAATTCACAAAAGGAGTTTTCAAAAAGGAAATACATTGGTAAAAGAGGGATTGATTAGAGACAACGCATTATTTTTATCCGTAGCCGCACAGTTCAACGAAAAAACCTCTGTTAATATCATTGAATGGTTTAAAAATATTGGAACTATTTCAGGGGTGAAAGAGGAGGGTTATGAAGGCTATACCATTAACAAAACCAAAGATTCTAATTTTAAAAATAAAATTTTGGAATTGTTAAAAGCGGCGGATTTGGGAATTCAAGATATTCAAGTAGAAATGTTAGACTTGGAAAAACTTCCTAATGATATGCCGAAAGAATTAAAAGAGTTTATTATTAAAAAATCGGAGGAAGATGAAGGCGCGGAATTTCTTTCAGAGGTACTTACTTCACATAAGAAATACGATGATAATCGTAACCTCGTGGGTAGAGTCAGTTTATCATTAGATGACGATGAATCTTTTGGAACAAAAAAGTTTTTTGCACTTACAGGCCCCGTAATAGACTCATTAGAAAACGGGCACACCTTAGTCATTGATGAACTTGACTCTAAATTACACCCCAACTTGGTGTGTAAAATTGTTTCATTATTTAACTCAAAAGAGAAGAATCCTAAAAATGCACAACTTTTATTTAATACTCACGATACCAACCTATTAAGCTCAGGATTATTTAGAAGAGACCAAGTATGGTTTACAGAAAAAAATAAATTCGGAGAAGGTAAGCTATATTCTTTAGCTGATTTTAAGTCAGATGATGTAAGAAAAAATGCCCCCTTTGAAGATAATTACATTAGTGGCAAATACGGAGCCGTACCTTATTTAGGATATTTTGATAATCTAATTCAACAAAACTAGATTATGAAAATGAAAGACAAAAAAGCAAATCAAATTGCTCAAAGAAAGAAACATTTAGAAAACCTAAATAATAGTAGAAGAAAGGAACCTAATTTAGCTAGAAATGAACCTTTTAAATTAGTGAAGCCGACTATTTTAATCGTCTGTGAAGGTCAAAACACCGAACCTTCCTATTTCAGACAATTTAAATTATCAACTGCAACAATTATACCAATCGGGGAAGGATACAATACGGTATCCTTAGTGAATAGAGCCTTACAATTATCTGAAGAAAAGGCATTCGAACAAGTATGGTGCGTATTTGACAAAGATGACTTTGACAGTACCGATTTTAATAGCGCTATTCAAATTGCGGAAGCTAATAATTTTGGCGTTGCCTATTCTAATCAAGCTTTTGAATATTGGATAATACTTCATTTCAACGATCATCAAGGGGGTGGAATGCATAGAAATGATTATAATGATAAAATTAACGAGCAATTAAAAGTTTTCGGAATTACTTATGACGGAAAGTCTTCGAAAATAATCACTGAAGAAATCTTTGACATATTAGATGGAATTGACCTTAAAACAAATAAGTAAGAAGAGATTTAGCGCTCGAAAGAGCGAGAAGAAACGATTCCTTATTCGACCAAACAAATTGTGCTGAAGAAGAATCATCAACAACAGTATTTAAATTAGTGGAAGAGTTGGTGAAATATATTTAAATCCAGAAGGTAATCTTAAAAAAAAATAGGGAAGGGCTAACTCGGGCATGAACTTTGGGGCTTAATTCACGGAGGAGTACTTCGTAATGGTCTACTTAACATATACTGAACCACCTAATCCCCCCCCAACACCCCACCAAAAAAACCAATTTCCCCTCCATAAACCCAATTTTATCGGGCTATTTCCATAATATTGTATTCTATCCTATAACCCATAAAATTATTAATGAAAACTACGTTAGAACCGCGTTCCGATCTGTCGCATCTTTTTAGTGCTCCGGTCATTGTTGCTGCATTAGGTTATTTTGTTGATATCTACGATTTGCTGCTTTTTGGTATCGTACGAATACCCAGTTTGGTTTCCCTTGGATTAACCGAAGACCAGATATCCGAAGTGGGTGCCAGTATTCTCAATTGGCAAATGGGCGGTTTGTTGATCGGGGGTATACTTTGGGGGGTATTAGGCGATAAAAAAGGCCGTCTTTCCGTACTCTTTGGTTCCATCATTACCTACTCCCTTGCTAACATTGCCTGTGGGTTTGTACAAGATCCTGTCACCTATAAAGTGCTTCGGTTTATTGCTGGGGTAGGTTTGGCGGGTGAGCTGGGTGCCGGTATTACCTTGGTGTCCGAAATTTTGCCCAAACAACTGCGTGCCATAGGTACTTCGCTTGTGGCGGGTATTGGCCTATTGGGTGCTATTGTAGGTTATTTC
>CAXBLH010000112.1:0-12970 GCA_963976315.1 uncultured Dyadobacter sp. | reverse complement strand
CCTCTTTCGTCAGTGTGATTTTAAGAGATGCTAATGTTGGCGAACTTTTCTCTAACAGAACTTCCATGCGAAACTTATATGATATTTATAAAAAGCCTAAACTTGAATAGAATTTAAATCAAAAATGCCCTCAAAACCATGTCCTGAGGGCATTCGACGGGTCTTCGGAGCAGTTTATCTGAAATTCAGATAGGCAACTGATGCCCCGTCACGCCCTTGTTTTTCGATGTACGGGCGGAGGGAATCGAACCCCCACGCCTTGCGGCACTAGATCCTAAGTCTAGCACGTCTACCAGTTCCGCCACGCCCGCTTATTTAAAATGTATTTAACTGCGACTGTTAAATTGGGAGTGCAAAGGTATTTTATTTTTTTTAAATAATGCAAATTTTTCCAAAAAATATTTTTGAAAAAATAATGGGCATAGTAATTCTGCATAAAAATTGCTACTTTAGATAAAGTAAACAAACTAAATACTTGCTAGTGGAGCAACACGTTGTAACGCCATCTATAGATCTAGATCTTGAGCGTAAAGAAATTCTTAAAAAGTACCGGCGACTGCTTAGGACTGCTAAGCCATTTTTAAAGGAGAATGACGCCAAATTAATAAAAAAGGCATTCAACACTTCGGTAGAGGCCCATAAGGACATGCGACGTAGGTCTGGGGAGCCTTATATATACCACCCTTTGGCTGTTGCTCAAATTGTAGTAGAAGAGATAGGGCTGGGGACTACTGGAATAGTAGCCGCCTTGTTGCACGATGTCGTGGAAGATACCGATATGGGTATCAATGATATTGATAGGTTGTTTGGTAAAAAAGTGGCTAAAATCATTGACGGCCTTACCAAAATATCAGGTCGCTTTGAGCATGGCACTTCACAGCAAGCCGAAAACTTCCGTAAAATGTTGCTTACATTATCGGATGATGTACGTGTGATACTGGTTAAGCTGGCCGATAGGTTGCATAATATGCGGACCTTGGACAGCATGCCGCGAGATAAACAGCTTAAAATTGCTTCTGAAACCATATTTATATATGCACCTTTGGCGCATCGCCTGGGATTATATACTATTAAATCCGAACTGGAAGAGCTTTATCTGAAATATACGGAGCCGCATGAATACCGGGCTATAGCCCGAAAATTAAGGGAAACCAAGGGGGCAAGGGATCGCTTTATTGCTAAATTTATGGAGCCCATTACCAACGATTTAGAAAGTGCACATCTTAACTTTTTAATCAAAGGCCGCCCAAAGTCCATTTATAGTATTTGGAACAAAATGCGAAAGCAAAACAAGCCCTTTGAAGAAATATATGATTTGTTTGCGATACGTATTGTTTTAGAGTCTTCCGCAGAAGTAGATCGTGAGAAGGCTATTTGTTGGCAAGCTTATTCTATTGTTACGGATCATTATAAACCCAATCCCGACAGGCTTAAAGATTTTCTAAGCACTCCTCGGGCGAATGGGTACCAGTCGCTGCACTCTACCGTAATGAGTAAAAGTGGCAATTGGGTAGAAGTACAAATTCGAACCTCGCGCATGGATGAGATAGCGGAGAAAGGATATGCTGCCCACTGGAAATACAAAGGGAGCGATACCAAAGTGAAGGGTAATATTGACGAGTGGATCAATCAGGTTCGAGAAACGCTTGAAAATGGATTTGGGGATAAGACAGCTGCCATTGAGTTTTTAGACGAGTTTCGGAGCAATTTGTTCAATGAAGAAGTATTTGTTTTTACTCCCAAAGGAGAACTGAAAGTCTTACAAAGTGGCGCTACGGCTTTGGATTTTGCATTTGATATTCATTCGGAGGTTGGTACCCACTGCATGGCTGCAAAAGTAGGGGGTATTTTGGTGCCGATCAGCTATGTGCTAAATAATGGTGATCAAGTGGAGATTATTACCTCTAACAAGCAAAAGCCCAATGAGGACTGGTTGCGGATTGTTACCACCTCGAAAGCAAGAGCTAGAATCAAAGATTTTCTAAAAGAAGATAATCGGAGGTTTGAGACCGACGGGCGGCAGATGGTAGAGAAAAAGCTCAAAATTTTGGGTATCGAAATGAATGCAGAGGTAGTCAATCAATTACGTGCATTTTTCGAATGTAAAACATCCAATGATTTTTTCTACCGTATTGGAAAAGTCTATATTTCGCTTGATGAACTGAAAAAGTTTAAGCGTGATAAGGATGAAAAGGAACGCAAGGCTATAGATAATACAGCTCTGGTGTCGCAGTCACAAGCGAGTGACGGGAAGTCCTTTTCCAAAATATTGAAAAATATCCATGGAGAGCGAGTGGATAGTGATACCTTGCTGATCGGAGATGATCTGGATAAAATTGATTATAAGCTTTCTCCTTGCTGTAATCCAATATCAGGAGATGATGTTTTTGGATTTGTCACTATTAATGAAGGCATAAAAATTCACCGCACTACTTGTTCTAATGCTGCCGAGCTGATGTCCAAGCATGGTAACAGAATCATCAAGGCGAAATGGGAATCCAGTAAGCAGGAAGCGTTTTTAGCAGGTTTGAGCATCTCAGGAACCGATAGGCTTGGATTAGTTAATGATGTTACCCGTATAATTTCTAATGAATTGAATATCAATATGCGAGGGCTGGCCATTGATACCCAAGATGGTGTTTTTCATGGTAATATTAAATTGTATGTCCACGATAGAAAGCATTTGGATATTCTTATAGGGAAAATAGAAAAGGTGGATGGAGTATATAAAGTGCTTCGATTTGATCCAAACCTAATGAATATAAGATAATTAGGGAACTTAAATTTGTTCGATTTATAAAGTGTTTTAATATTAATCAGTTAAAATAAAATTAGTTTTAACTAAAAAGCACGTAATTTGCGTGTGATTTTGTAAAAATATGCCACAAGCAAGCCAACCAAATTTCGAAGCCGCTAAAAAAATTTTAACGGCCTATTTAGAGAATAAGGGTCTTCGTAAAACGCCAGAGCGCTTTGCGATATTAGAAGAAATTTATGCCCGGGAAGACCATTTTGATGTAGACGAGCTTTATATCTCCATGAAAAACAAAAAGTACAGAGTTAGTAGGGCTACGGTCTATAACACTTTGGATGTTTTGGTGGATTGCGATCTCGTTACCAAACATCAGTTTGGTAAAAACTTGGCGCAGTTTGAAAAATCTTATGGTAACAAACAGCATGACCATCTGATTTGCACGGACTGCCATAAGGTGATGGAGTTCTGCGATCCAAGAATACAATCCATCCAGAATATGGTAGGGGAGATGCTTAACTTTAGTGTGATGCACCACTCCTTGATTTTTTATGGTAACTGTACAAGAGAAAATTGTCAGAATCGTATTGAAGCTGATAAAGGATCCCAAATTGAACAGGTAAACCAACCATAATTGGCATACAAGGTTATTTGGTTCAAAATCAAATTCCAAAAAGAATAATTGTTATAGTAATCAATAATTGAATGAAAGTTGATGTATTGCTAGGTCTTCAATGGGGAGACGAAGGTAAAGGTAAAATTGTAGATGTTTTGGCGCCGCAATATGAAGTCGTTGCACGATTCCAAGGTGGACCAAATGCAGGTCATACCTTAGAATTTGATGGTATCAAACATGTTTTGCACCAAATTCCATCCGGTATTTTTAGAAGTGATATTCAAAATATCATTGGAAATGGCGTAGTATTGGACGCCATTGTTTTCAAAAGAGAGGTTGAAAACTTGGCCAAATTCAATTTAGACTTGGCTGCTAATTTGTTTGTTTCAAAAAAAGCGTCGCTTATTTTACCAACGCATGCTTTGCTGGATGCGGCCTATGAAAAATCAAAAGGTGATTCAAAAATCGGTTCTACTTTAAGAGGAATTGGACCAACTTATCAAGATAAAATTGCGAGACTTGGCCTTCGAGTGGGTGATGTATTATCTCCAAACTTTAAGGATAAATACAATAAATTAGTGGATAGCCACAAAGTGATTCTTGACTTCTATCATTTCGATTATACTGATTCCTTGAAAGAATCGGAAGTGAAGTTCTTTGATGCCATCGAATTTATGAAACAGTTTAGCCTTGTAGATAGTGAGTATGTCATCAATGATGCACTTACGACCGGCAAAACAGTTTTAGCCGAAGGTGCTCAGGGTTCTCTTCTAGATGTAGATTTTGGTTCCTATCCTTTCGTGACTAGCTCTACTACCATGGCTGCCGGTGCTTGTACTGGTTTGGGTATTGCACCTAGTCAGGTGGGTGAGGTATTCGGTATTTTTAAAGCCTATTGTACCCGTGTAGGTAGTGGACCTTTTCCTACTGAATTGCATGACGAAACTGGCGAAAGAATTCGTAAAGAGGGGCGTGAATTTGGGGCCACTACTGGTCGTCCACGTCGTTGTGGTTGGTTGGATTTACCTGCTTTGAAATATGCCATCATGATTAATGGAGTGACTCAGTTAATTATGATGAAAGTAGATGTTTTGAATGAATTCGATACCATTCGGGTTTGTACCGAATATCAATTACCTGATGGTACGCTAACCTCTAATATTCCTTACGATTTATGTGATGATGAAGTGGTTCCGGTGTACCGTGACTTTACTGGTTGGGAGCAATCGTTGGAAGGTATGAGAGATTTTGATGCAATGCCAGAAGCCTTGACTAATTATGTAAAATATTTGGAAGAGGAATTGAATTTGCCGATTCGGTTTGTGTCTACCGGGCCTGATCGTGAGGCATTGATTAGCAAGTAATTGATATAAGAAATTTTATAATAAAAAAATCGGAGTCTGAATTCAGGCTCCGATTTTTTTATTATTGCGCTAATATTATTTTAAATTCGCCAGTGGCTTTCCATTCTTTCTGGTAATGGCTGTTGCGAGAACATGCCTACCAATTTTTTCGCCCAAATGCGTACCCTCTTCCACCCCGTCTCTAAAATGTATTCCGCCGTAAACGCGGCTAATGGAAGCATCCCAATAAGCTTCTTCAAAGGATTTGAATGATTTGACACCATGGCCATACTTTTGTTCTGTAGTGTCAGTGAAGGCGATATTGTCTCCTAAGAGCTGGGTTAGAACCACCCCGCAGGCTGCCGAAATAGCGCTATGACCGCTTACGTATTCCGGAAATGCAGGTGTCTCCAAATAAGGGCGCCAATTGGGATCCCATCCGTTGTTAATAACCGTTTCTGGTCTAATTCTAATAGAGCGGTATTTTTCATCCCAGCAGGAAATAAAACCATCAAAAAGAGCTAGTGAGCCCAATGTATATAGTTCGGCAGTATGCATTAAGTCCAATTTTTTATCTGTTGACACCGTGCGTCCGATAGCCAGCCAGTGGCCGGGTGGAGTCATTTTTTTATTGGCAAACATCGCATGGCCTACTACATTGGTGACAAACGCATTGTCATCCCAGAAATAGGCCGTTGCCTTTTGGTCTTCGGTAAGGTTTTGGCCTATATCGTACACTTCCATGCACATTTCCATAAACTTGCTATTCTTATCAAGGTCGTAGGCAGCAGGCGGTGGGCAGCGATACTGGGAAGCTGAATCTAAGGTAAAGGTGCGAACGGTATTCCATTTCGGTTCACATGCATCAGCATATGCTGGAGGAGTAGGCACCCAAGTTCCTGGTTCATTGGTAACTGTATATCTGAAGCCGCGGATTTCTTTGTAGTTATCAGTGCTGGCATAAGCCAAAACATGTGCTGCTACGGAGTCGCCATAAGCGATGGATCTTTTATAAACGTCTTTGGGGATACCCATTTCTTTAAATTGGGCGAATAAGGTTTTGTTATAATCCTCCCACATATTTTCAGAGAAAGTCAAGGTTTTACCAACGACCGTGAGCGCCTGAATACTAGCCAATGGATAGCAATACTGCTTATCATCTTCTGGTGCCAGAGGAGGAGCGTAGCCAGAAATTTTCCCTCCCAGTGATTGGAAATCAGGGTTGCTTGGTACCAAGGACTCATAGGCAGCCAGACTGGCGTAGGCATAGATACGGCTCGCAACAGGAGGTTTGAAAATATCATGAATAATTACATCCGTAAGGTGGGTAACAGTTTCATGGAAGTACTTGGGATTTGCAGCGGCCTCATTGTATTCCTGTGGAGATGATTCCTTTTGGCATGAAAAAGCAAAAACAGTAATTATTAAAAATAGTTTGGTGATTTTCATTCTTGGTTTACGATTTATCAATAAACTTTTAACAAAGATAAAAATTAAAATGCCAAATGGTTGATACTGGACCAACCTTACCATTTCAAACTCATTTTCTCTCTAGAAATGTTCAATTGACTTTTTATCTATTAATAACATACTTTTTAGGTTAGAAATAAACTATTCCAAAGGAAGTTCTCCTGATTATACTTGTTTTTGAATAAGAAGTGAAATTTTTGAACTTTTTTGCTATTTCATTGTATCAGATTAGCAAGAATATTACTTTTTAAGTATATTTGGGTGTTTTTCCTGCAATTGTGTATATTTTACGCATTCTTATTATTTTAATCAATATTTAACCTATTAAAGACTTTATATGAATAAATAGTTTACCCACCCCAGAATCTTAACTACTACTAATAATCCATTCGGACATACCTATTTCAAGGCGTGTTGGATGCGATTTATGATTTTACCTATTTTTTTATTTTAACTAAACAATCTATGAGAATTTCTACAAGATGGAGTAGTCGGGCATCGGTCCGATTTACATTTTCTCTACTATTGGCAATGGTTACTGCTTTTGGTGCTTTGGCTCAAAAAACAGTAACAGGTACCATCGTGGATGAAAAAAGTGGAGGCTTGCCTGGTGTGAGTGTCGTTGTGAAGGGAACCACAGCGGGAACTGTTACAGATATTGATGGAAAATATTCAGTGGATATGCCAGGCGGTAGCAATACATTGGTATTTTCATTTATAGGCTATTTAACGCAAGAAGTGCAAGTTGGAAACAAATCCAAAATTGATATAACGCTGGCCAGTGACACTAAAGCATTGGAAGAGGTAATTGTGGTAGGTTATGGTTCTGCCAAAAAGGCTACCTTAACAGGTTCTGTTGTAGCTGTTAAAGGTAGTGAATTGGCAAAAGCCCCTGCAGCAAACCTTTCCAATACGTTGGGAGGACGTTTACCAGGAATTTCTGCTGTTCAATCTAGTGGTGAGCCGGGTTATGATGGTTCAGCTATTCGTATTCGTGGTACTAACTCTTTGGGTAACAGTGATGCATTGATTGTTGTGGATGGAGTTCCAAACCGTTCAGGTGGTTTGGATCGTATCAATCCTGCGGATATCGAAAGTATTTCTGTCTTGAAGGATGCAGCGGCAGCGATTTATGGATCACGTGCAGGTAATGGTGTAATTTTGATTACTACCAAAAGAGGTAAAACTGGTAAGCCACAAATTTCGTATGATATGAATTTTGGGATGTCTCAGCCAACGCGTACGCCTAAAATGATGGATGCTTATGAATATTCTTCCGTTCGGAATGAGCTACAGATTTATGACAACTTACCAGTAAACCAATGGACTGCTGCTAACAATGCTTTTAAATCAACAGGTTCGTACACCAGGACAGATAACGGCTCTGTACTTTCGGCAGTTTATAAACCCGACGATCTAAAAAAATACCAAGATGGATCTGATCCATTAATTCACCCTAATACCGAC
Source organism: uncultured Dyadobacter sp. (assembly GCA_963976315.1). GTDB lineage: Bacteria > Bacteroidota > Bacteroidia > Cytophagales > Spirosomataceae > Dyadobacter. The sequence goes on along the minus strand of CAXBLH010000112.1, from coordinate 5,322 downwards.
TGGTATAAAGAGGTATTAAGAAAATGGGCTCCACAACAACGCCATAATTTGCAAGTAACTGGCGGTTCAGACAATACTCAATTCTTGGCTTCATTAGGACATATCACGCAAGACGGTGTTTATAACAATAGCGCTACAGGTTACAAACAATATGATATGCGTATCAATTTGGATACCAAAATCAATAAATATGTAAAGGCTAATTTGGGCTTGGTACTACGCGAAGAAAATCGTTTTTTTCCAAGTGGAGGCAATAGTGCCAATTCAATTTTCCGGATGTTAATGCGTGGTAAGCCGAATGAGGTTGCTAAATGGCCAGATGGCCGCCCAGGGCCTGATATTGAAAATGGTCAGAATCCGGTACTTACAACTACGAATACCACCGGATACAACGATGATAAGCGTGATTACATTCAAACCAACGGTGGTCTAGAAATTCTTATACCAGGTGTTTCTGGACTTAAAGTTAATGTGATGGCTGCTTTGGATAAACAATTCAGAAAACAAAAAAACTGGGAAACTCCTTGGACACTTTACTACTGGGATAAAAAATCATTTGAGGCTGATGGTGTTTCTCCATTGTTGACTGGTTCTGTGCGTTCTACTTTTAGCGATCCTCGCTTGACAGAAACATTTTCTCAGGAATTATCTATTCAGTTAACTGGACAGGTGTCTTATGAAAAATCTTTTGGAGCTCATAATTTTAATGTAATGGCGGGTATCCAACGCGAAAAAGTGGATGCAGATGGTTTCTTTGCTTATAGAAGATACTTTATTTCGCCAGTAGTTGACCAGCTTTTTGCGGGTGGTACTCCTGAGCAAAATATTGGAAACACTGGATTATTTAAAAGAGCTCGTTTGAGTTATTTTGGACGAGTTGGATACAACTTTAAAGAAAAATACTTGGCTGAATTCCTTTGGAGAGAAGATGGATCCTATGTATTTCCAAAGCAAGGCCGATTTGGTTTCTTCCCAGGGGTATCCGCAGGCTGGAGACTTTCCGAAGAAGATTTCTGGAAAAACAATATCAATGTTGTTAAAAACGTAAAACTGAGAGGTTCATGGGGACAAATGGGTGCTGAACCATATTTCTTAGGTTCTAGTACTTTGGCGGAATATCAATATTTGTCTACAATGGGCTTTGGTTCTTATATCTTGAATGACCAAGTTGCAAAAACATTACTTGAATCTCGTGTTGCAAATCAAAACTTTACATGGGAAGTTGCCAATAATATTAACTTTGGTGTAGAAGGAACTTTGTTAAATGACAAGTTGGCCTTTGAATTTGATTACTTCGTAAATAACCGTTCGAGTATTTTGATTCCAAAAGTAGGTTCTACTCCTTCAAGTGCTGGAATTGATGGCAAGTTGCCTCCACAAAACTTAGGTAAGTTGCAAAACAAAGGATGGGAGTTTAAATTGAGCTACGACTCTAATATTGATGATTTTATTTACTCCGCAAGTATCAATGGAGGTTATGCCAAAAATCAAATCAAATTTTGGGATGAAACTCCTGGTGCTCCAACATACCAGCGTTCCACTGGAAAGCCTTATCAGTCTTATTTGGTATACCAATACGATGGCGTATTTAAAGACCAAGCCGATATTGATGCAAATACTTTAGACTATAGTGGTATTACAAAAACTTTACGTCCTGGTGACATGAAGTTTAAAGATGTGGGTGGTCCGGCTATTGATGGTGGCAAACCTGATGGTAAAATTACTGCGGATGACCGTATTCGTACAGACAAAGTACAACGTCCATACTTTACTTATGGCGCAAGTATTAACTTGGGCTATAAAGCATTTGATTTGTCGATGTTGTTCCAAGGAACTATGGGGGGATTACAAATTATAGGTTTAACGGAATCAGGGGATATTGGTAACTATTTGAAATATGCTTATGATAACCGTTGGACAATTGATAATCCAAGTAGTGTAGATCCTCGATTGACTAACCGTAGTAATGCTTATTATACCAATACTGGACAGGCAGGGATTAATAGCTACTGGTTAAAAAGCAATAACTATTTGCGTCTGAAAAATATTGAATTAGGCTATAATCTGCCAGCCGAATTGGGAAGCAAATTGGGTTTAAGTAATTTCCGTGTTTATGTTAACGGTTTGAACTTGATCACTTTTGATAAGATCAAAATTTGGGATCCGGAATCTACTAGCCAAGATGGTAAGTATTATCCACAGTCACGAATCGTAAACGCTGGTATACGTGTATCATTTTAATTGAAAAAAATATGGAAATGAATTTTAAAAATATAAAAAGCTTAATAGCTATTGCCGTTTTTAGCGGTATAGGGCTAGTGGGTTGTAATACAGATTTTCTTGACGTAACACCCCCGACAGAAATTTCTGGAGACCAGGTATGGACGGATGGTGCGTTGTCTGAGGCATTTGTTACAGGAACTTATTCAGGTCTACAGCAAGGTGGTTTTAGTGAGCAAATGCTTGCCTCCTTGTCTGATGAGTCAGTTTTTACCCATACGGGTCGTAATATTAATACCGTAAATGAAGGAAGCTTAAGCCCTTCCAACTTAGGTTGGGTAGATGCCACCTATGGTTGGAGCCAGATGTACCAGTATATCAGAGCTACTAATATTGCTTTGACGCAACTTCCAACGGCTACTTTTACAGATCAAACTTTGAAGGATAGGCTTCAGGGAGAGGCACACTTTATGAGAGCCTATTATTACCAACAATTGGTCCGTTATTATGGTGGTGTTCCTCTTATAGATAAGGTGTATGCTTTGAATGAAGATTACTCGGTTTCCCGAAATACTTATGATGAATGTGTAAAGTTCATCATTGCTGACTGTGACCAAGCAATTGCTCTTTTGGATGGTAAGGCCAGTGTAAAAGGTCGTGCGAATAAACTTTCGGCAATGGCCTTGAAGTCTAGAGTTTTGTTATACGCGGCGAGTGACCTGCATGACATTCCGACTGCAAAAGGTAAGTCTAGCCTTATATCTGGATTTACAAAACCTGAAATATTGGGTTACCTGTCAGGCGATAGAGCAGCACGATGGAAAGCGGCACAGGATGCTGCAAAAGCTACTATTGACGCTAGTAATGGGGGTTATAAATTGAATTTGAGCGCACCTGCTACTGCGGCAGAAGCACAATTGAATTACACCTCTATTGCAATGGGTGGTGGTAGTGCAGATAAAACCGTTGATCCTGCTGGTGGAAATGAAATAATCTTTGGACGTTACTTTACGCCAAGCCAAACAAGTGATAATGGTCGTAGACAAGGGCTTGATAATGGACCCAATGGTTACCACTGCTGGGCTGGAAATACACCTATTGGGTTGTTGGTGGATGATTATGAAATGATGGATGGTACACCATTTAGCTGGACTAACCCGATTCATGCGAAGGATCCTTATGTGAATCGTGACCCTCGTTTTTACGCTTCAATCATGTATGACGGCGCACCTTGGAAGCCACGTGACAAGATATCTGGAAATGTAGATCCAGCGAATCAAATTCAAACTGGTGCTTATGATTTACTGGATGGCGAGGGTAAGCTAATAAATAGGAAAGGATTAGATACTCGCCAATCTTCTATTGAAGACTGGAATGGAAGCCGTACCGGTTATTATCAACGTAAATTCATTGACCCAAATCCTGACATTGTTGAAAACAAAGATCGTCAGAACATCCCTTGGCCATTTATGCGCGTAACTGAGGCAGTCTTTAATTACATAGAAGCCAGTATTGAATTGGGACAAGAAGCCGTAGCTCTTACTTGGTTAAACAAGATCCGTTTTAGAGCTGGTATGCCAGCCATTAAAGCGTCTGGTGCCGCACTAAGAGATGCCTATCGTCATGAAAAGCGGATTGAGATGACCTATGAGGAGCAGCGTTATCATGATGCGAGACGTTGGATGATAGCACCTTCTACTCTAGGTAAAACGATGACTTATATCTCTGTAACAGGTAAATTTAAAGCAGGTAAGCCTATGAAAGAACCTTATCGTTATGATAAAACAGTATACGATTATACTTACACTCCTGTGGAAGAAAAGGCTCATGAGAATAGAACTTGGCTCGATAAAATGTATTTCAGACCTTTCAGTAGAGATGAGATAAATCGTAATGCAAGTTTATTGCAGAATCCAGGATATGATAATTAGTACATCATGTACTATTGATTAGTTTTGTGGGAACTATGCCTGGCTTAAAGGGCATAGTTCCTTTTTTAATAAGTACCAATCGTGAACGTTAGAATTTGCAATGAAATTCAACACCAAATTACTTATAGTACTGTCGCTATTCCTTACTGCTTGTAACGAAAAATCGTCTCAGGATCAGACAGATGCCTATCAAGGTACACAAATCTTTACACTCTTATCTGAATCTGAAACCAACATTAATTTTGCGAATACGCTCACCGATGGACTAAATACCAACGTATTAATGTACGAGTATTTTTATAATGGAGGAGGTGTGGCCCTTGGTGATATTAACGGGGATGGGTTGGATGATATCTATTTTACTGGGAATATGGTTCCCAATAGGTTGTATTTGAACAAAGGGGATTTAAAGTTCGAAGATGTATCAGAAGCTGCTGGGGTGATGGGGCAAAATCGTCCGTGGAAAACGGGTGTTACCATGGTGGACATCAATGGAGATGGGAAGCTGGATATTTTTGTGGGTTATTCTGGTAATGTAAAACCAGAAAGTATGAAAAACCAAATGTTTGTAAATCAGGGTAATAATGGATCTGGGGTGCCAACATTTGTAGATAAAGCTGAAGAATATGGACTTGGAAATCCTAGTACGACGACTCAGGCCTCCTTTTTTGACTATGACCGTGATGGGGATTTGGATATGTTGCTACTCAATCACAATCCAAAATCATTGCCCATATTGGATGAAGCCAGTACAGTAGATTTATTAAAAAATGATGACGCAATTTCAGGTATCAGAATGTATCGTCAGGACTCCAAAAATGGAGAGCCGTTCTTTGTAGATGTTACCAAAGCTTCGGGGATTCTGAGTTCTCCACTTACCTATGGGCTAGGAATTGGTATTGCAGACGTGAATCAAGACGGATGGCAGGATATGTATATTTCTAACGACTACTCCGTACCTGATTTTCTATACATCAATAATAAAAATGGCACTTTTACCGATGTAGGTACCCAATCGATGGGGCATACGTCACACTCATCAATGGGTAATGACATTGCTGATTTTAACAATGATGGTTTGCCGGATATATATACATTGGATATGCTGCCTGAGGATAATCAACGTCAAAAATTACTTTCTGGATTGGATAATTACGAACTGTTTGATTTT
>CAXBLH010000111.1:0-12982 GCA_963976315.1 uncultured Dyadobacter sp. | reverse complement strand
GCTTTATAGGTCTTCCCTTCCCTGATGTGATTAACAATCTCTTTTTCCTTGGCTGTTAAATTATAGTTCGTAAGGTTTTTTTCGAAAACCTGGTTATTATCAAAAAACTCGCGAGTTGAGAGTTCTTGAAGCCTAAGATGTGAGTCGCGGTCCTTTTTTACTCCCTTTCCAATGAAGAGCACTGTAATAACAATGAAGCCGGCATTGGTTAAGAACACTTCCTTAACTTGTTCAATTCTGTAAAACGCACAAAATGCCAGGAAAGCCCAGGGCGTGATTGCTGCATAGACAGCAATCGCCTCGAAGTAATTTTTACTCTTAACCTGGCCTAAATACTTTTTTCTTATTTCATTCAGGATAAAGAATAACAGGAATAGTCCGTAGATAGCTGGTAATATAAGGCCGTGATTAATAGAGCTGTCTATATTGCCAGTGATTATCGTTTCACTTAAAAAGAATAGAAAAAATGGTACAAGTATCAGTAAAGGAACCCCGTACAACGCATGCCACCTAAGACCATTCAGTTCAAATACCCGATAAAAGTAAAAAGGGAAATAGCTTGCCATAACAAATCCTGCACCATAGGCAAGTCCATATTGAACCGCCAGAGGGATGGTTGTGAATCCGGGGTCCGGGAACAGACCACTTGCGATATTTTTTATTATCAACAGACCGAGCAGTATCATATAATACTTTCTGTCACTATCCTTGGGTCTTGATAAAAACAAAATTGTTTGAGAGGTGAACATTAATAATTCCACTACTACGAATAAGAATGTCACCACATGCATGTCAGTTCCTGCGATCTTTCCCATTTAAGCGTGTTTTAGTAAGTACAAATCATAAGTGAAATCAATCTTGTTGTAAACTTCGAATCCAAACTTTTGATACCAATCAAGATTTCTGGATACTGAAGTTTCAAGAAATACGGGCCGAGCATATTCTGCGGCATCCTTCAAAATCTCTGTTAGTAATTTACTGCCCTCTCCCCTCCCCTGTTGCTCTTGATCAACGCCGATAAACCAGAGGTAGTAAATGTTGGAGTTAGGATAATTTGCATGGATTATTTTCTCTCGTTGCATAGCTTTGGTAACACCTCCAAGGCCTACTACATTAAATACAAAGTTGATATCATTCAAAACGGAAGATATCGATGATTTTTTTTTGTCGGGAAAGGACACCAGAGCGCATGCCGTTTCGTTATCATTTAAGAGGACTTTTCCAGAATTGAAACAAACTTCGAAGCTATAATCCATTAAAGCTTCAATCCGTTCTCTTTTTTTACGATCCTGTTTAATTATGTAATTTACACTTGGATTGTTAATGAATGCACTAGTTAAAATCCTTATAACCTTAGGTTTGTCAACTTTTTGAGCGTATTTCATAACGGTAGAAATTAATAATAAATATATTTAGTATTCATTTATACATACGCAAAGTATTCATTATTTTTGAAAAAATATAAACTACTATGAAAAGAGACTTAAATGAACTGGCATCTCGCATCAGTTTAGAAGACTTTGCTAAATCGGAGTTTGGTTATAAAACAGATCATGAAAAGACATCCAGACGTTGGCCAACCTTAGTTAAGGATGATGAGCGAATCATTATTGGAAATGGGAAGGACGGAGATTTTTATTATAATGTCAATGATCCAAGTGATAAAGGTAATGCGGTGAAATTTGCGTTCAATCGTTCTAATAACTGGAAGGATACTTTTGAACGAATAGATAAATATTTAGAGCAGCCTCATACAGTATCGCGGGACAATCGAATGATCGAGGTTTCGGAGGATCGCCATATCGCTTTAAGTCGTGATTTTCAATTGAAGGAATTGAAAGACAGAAAATACCTTCATGATCGAGGAATTTCTGATGAAACAATTGATAGCGAGTCTTTTAAAAACAGGGTCTTTAATAAGACATTCGACTTAAAAGAGCATACAAATAAACTGATAGAAGAAAAGTTTCCTTCCGGAGGCTCCAAAGAGCTTCATAATAAAGCTATTGACTTAGCCAATGCCAAAAACTATTCGGGAGATTACATATCAACGATCAAGAGCTTTAATTCTCAGCAGTCCCCTCTAACAGATTCCGAAAAGATTGAAAGATTATCCATTACGAAAGCACATTTTGACAAGTCTGACGATCGTAAGATTGTAAATACTGCATTTCCTTTAAATAGTGAAGATGGAACTATCGGGTTGATTGTAAGGAACAAGAATCTAAAAGAGATTGATGGATTCCGGGACATTGGCCTTTGGAGCTCGTCTCATGTTGAAGCTCCCAAATCCATTATTATCACCGAAAGCCCTATTGACTCATTAAGCCATTATCAGTTGCACAAACCAGAGAAGGCGATCTATTATTCTACTGGAGGAAGCCCTAGCAGCAATCAACCGATTATCTTACAAAATGAAATCTACCAATTAAAACCTGAGAAGGTGGTCTTGGCCAATGATAATGACCTTGGAGGTGTTAAATCCAACATTCAAATTCTGGACAAGTTGGAAGGGAAGAAAAATGATCTAGAAATAGGCCTTGTGACTAATGAAAAGTACAGTGCCTTAGCCATACTTAAAAGCCCAAATATAGATGACGCAGCAGCTCGTCTTGAAAATACTTTAAACCAGGGTGACGACTTTAAAGTAGCCCAGGCTAGGAGAACTGGCGATACAACAGCGGAGATACAGTTCCCCAAAAAAATAGAATATTTTCAAAAGATTGAAGAACACTTAATCCGCGAAAAGGGCTTAGAGAATCAAGTAGTTATCCATCGGCCTTTTGGTAAAGATTTTAACGAGGATCTTCAAAATTCACGCCCGTTTAGTCTCATAAAAGAAAAGGGTGACCAAAGGGAATTAATAGGCAAGTACGCTTTGGCTTCTGAGGCGAAAGAAGCTATTGAAAGACAAAACACTCTTGGGAAAGAGGATAGTAATAACAAGTTGTTGCTCGTCACGAGTTACATGGGAAGAGAGATAAGGCTTGCGGAGACTGGTCCGGATAAGAAAATTCAGTTTGATAAAGGATTTGAAAATGATGCGATTACACAAAAAATTGAAGCGGCCAAGTCAAATGTAAAAAATGGAGATATGTTAGTTGTTGATAAACAGGAGAATAACCTAGCAAGAACTGATTATAAGGTAGAAACAGATGGCAAAGGTCATGTGGAAATTAAAAGGGAGACTAATTATGACCAAGAGCAACTAACCCGGCATAGAACAGACGGAAAAGATATTCAAACCAGCATTAATAAAGACGTTAATGAAGCCATAAGTGGTAAAAAAGGGAGTGTAGATCTGGACAATCAACAGTATAAGAAAGACAAAGGTATGGGGTTGTAGAATGGGGTATTTTTGGCTTTTGATAAAGATTTTGCCATATTTATACTGCTTAACCCCACTATCATGTTAATAATGCTGTATAATGAAAGAAATCATTCAGGGAGAAACTTTGACCCAATATATTGACCGCAGAGCAATCAAGCACAAAGCGATATTTCAGGAACTCAACGTCACCAGAGATGGATGGTTTAAAAGAAGGACTAAGTTAAGTCGTTTAACTGTTGGAGAGTTAATCTCCTTGGGCTCAATCCTTTCTTTAACGTCTTTCGAAGTGCTTCAACTAGTTGAAAATGAGATAAAAACCTATATGTCTACTCATTCATCAAATCCTTAAGCCTAGCTTGCTCCGCTTTATGATATTCCTGTATCTCTTTTAGGTGGTTTTGATACAGAATATTTATTCCTTCCTGGATAACCGATTTTATGGAGGTATTTAGCCCTCGCGCTATCAATGAAGCTTTTCTGTGCACGGCTTCATCTATTGGTACCGCTTTTTGGGTATTTGAAGCGTATTTTATCTCCTTCTTTGATACTTTTTCTGGGAAAGATTTGGAGGAAGCTACCTTTTCTTTTGGTTTCGATTCTTTTTGTGGACTCGGCGCTTTCTCCTTTTGAACTGGTGATGTCAGCCCAAAACCATTAGTATCAGAAGTAAGATCTAAGTCAAAAGGATCAATATCTGAGTTTTTACCTTTTTTTGAATTTTCCATAGTTCTGATGATTATACCTTTTCAACAAATTCATTAATAAACGGTACCAAATAGGTTTGAACCTTTTCGTTATTGTATTCAGCGTCATTGGTGTTAAAATTATTAAACACCGTAGGAACCTCTCGAATTTCGGTATTGAAGCGATCAATTTTAAGTCCTTTTATAATCTGCCCCACTTTGTCATTCATCTTTAAACTTGCTCTCTTCTTATTAGCGAGGCCAAAGATGTTCAATACCAAACCTTTTTTCTCCTTAGCTTCCTGCAACGACTTCAATATTTTGATGAACTCAATGGAAGATGTAAGTTCAGATTCCGATGCTAGTAGTGGTACTATCACTGTGTCAGTAAAGACCAGAATTTTAGAAAGAGTTTCAGCATCATAGCCGGTGGTTGAGCGCGGAATGTCGATGAATATATAATCATATTTTTCGGAAGAATACAAATCCCTCGTTATCTGCTTCACATCGTCAAAGGATGACTGATAAATTTCCAGTTTGAAATCCTTTATGCCTTTACTTTCTTCAAGTTTACGACGCTTAACGATTGTTCCTTGCGCATCGGCATCAATTACGGCAACAGTGTAGTTGTATGGTTCTGATGCCAACAGCAACGCTGTTTTTATTGTTAACATTGATTTTCCCACTCCACCTTTCATATTGGCGAAGCTTATGATCTTAGTTGCTTTGTCCATTGTAATTAATAGTTCATTGTGCCGATCAATCTAACAGCATCAATGTAAATGTAATAATCAATATTCTATTATCCTATACTTCTATATATTAATAATATATAGAAGTATAAAAATATATAATTTAATTCGATTTTACCTGGTATGGTTACCTAGTTATTTCGCTTATAATATGTTGGTTTTGGAGATAAATGGATTGCGTGAGTTAATTGAAAAGCCGTCCCGATTGTAATTTTATGGATATGCTTATACCCACCTAGCCCTACGAGTCGGAATTTTTACAAGTGCTCAGAGTAATATTACCTAATGATTTCGCTTATAAAATGTTGGTTTTGGAAGATAACAAGGGAATGAACGGGCTCCTTAAATAAGCCGTCGCCATTACAATTTTATATGGATATGCGTTTACCCACCCAGGCTCACCGCGTCGGATTGCTTACAAGTTATCCCACCGCTCAAAGTAATTGTATTTTTCACTTCGCAAGCCGGAATGCACAGCTGAAACAGAAATTGTTACAGCAGAGCCTTCCCATAGCGCATACAAATACTTTCTGCCGGACCATCAAAATCCCGAAAAGAGCAATTTTAAGGATCCGGCAGTGCTTTGGCGTAACAGCAGCACTCCTGGCCAACACACCCACCCGTATTTAAGTTGGTTAAATTTGTGATCCGACTGGCTATAATAATTCATTATAAACTAATGATTGGATCCACCGACATTGTGCTTAAAGGCAAGAGGATGATATGTTGATCTTTTGTTTTTTGATACGCATTGTAAAGTCTTGCTTTACCTGGGGGCGTGATAGTCTGGAATTTCTTGTAGATTAATTCAGGACTACTTATAAAATGTTGGTTTTACCAATAGGGTTAAATTAAAAGAAAGGAGAAAAACGGTCACGGCGCCTACTTTTAAAACTAAATAATTAGTTTTAAATTATTTTCAAGAATATAGCTGTTAGAATTTGGCTTCCTGCCTCATTCATAAATAACCGGCATTTGATATACAAACAAATCGTTGTTAAGTACTTCAAGGATAAATTTGGCGACATTTTTCCTGCTTACTATCAGGCCAGGTTCCGGAACATTATCTAAGCTTACCTGAACGTCATTTTCCTTATTTGAATTAATCAGACCAACTGGCCTGATGACGGTGTAACGTAATGTAGACTGGGCAAGTAATTTTTCCTGCTTCGCATGATCCTGATAGGCTACTCCAATGTTGCTGTGATCAATAAGCCATCTGAACCATCCTGGTATATGATCCCTGGTATCACTGACGCCCCAAGCTGAAATAACAATCACACGTTTAATACCAATATCTGCACTCAGCGCAATAATGTTATTTACAGTTTCAGATAAAAAATTGGTAGGTGTTCTCAGTTTTGACCATGGAAAATCAGAGTTCCTGGAAATATTAAGGGCACTTATAATAGCCTCGCAATTCTCCATAGCCTTTGCCAAAGCTGTTATATCGGTTGGTGTTCCTTCAAATATTTTCAGATTCGGATGTCGTGGTAAAAAACTGTTTTTTTTTCGGACTAATGCGTTGACCTGATACCCCCAATCAAGCGCTTGCAGCAGCAGTAATTTTCCTGTTCTTCCGGTGGCTCCCAGAATTAGAATTTTCCCGTATATCACGTTTCAATATTTGAGTATGAAATTGACAATAAAATTATCTTAGCCTGCTTTACTATTGATTTCGACTCCCCTATGACGTAGATACTTATAAAGTGTCATTTTAGAAATTTTCAAATCAGCTGCAATTTCGTTAACACCTAACTTCCGCTCGTTGTATAGGGTCTGCGCGAGCATAGCCGTTTTTTCTGCCTCCTTGGATAATCCCCGGCTCCTGCCGCCTTTTCGTCCCCTGGCCCTTGCCGCCTCTAATCCGGATCTTGTCCTTTCACGGATCAGGTCTCTCTCAAATTCTGCTAATGATGCGAAGATGTTAAAGATGAGCCTGCCCTGGGCAGTGGTCGTATCGATGTGATCATTGATCGACACCAGGCCTATGCCACGCTTTTCAAAATTCGAGGTCATTTCAAGCAAATGTTTTAAAGACCGTCCCAACCGGTCCAGCTTGTAAATGTAAATCACATCACCTTCACGAAGGATCTGCTGCATGGCAGCAAGCTGTGGCCGGTCCGATTTTATTCCGGAAGCCTTTTCCTGGAATACCTGCTGACAGCCTGCTTTTGTCAAGGCATCAAGCTGCATTTCCAAATTTTGGTCCTGGGTAGATACCCTGGCATACCCTATTTTCAATTTTTGTCTATGTTAAGCCATCTATGACTTCAAATTTAATGTACCTAGATTGGTATACAAGTTTATTTTACTAAATTGATAAATAAAGTCGTATTTCAAATACATTAATCAGCTTGAAAATGCCTGCGAGGTCTGTACATTCTGAGCACCGTATTTTTATACAAAAGACGACAGCATGCCCAAAAAAGATTATCTGTCACAAGAAGCACGTCACAGGTTTGATCACCCGCCTGTTCTGAATTCGGAGCAAAAGCTTATTTTCTTAAAAGCACCCCAATGGGCTACTGAATATGCTAAGACTTTACAGACACCTTCCAATAAAGTAGGATTTCTCCTTCAGGTTGGCTACTTCCGGATTGTCAGCCGTTTCTTCGTCCCAAAACGGTTTCATCAAAGCGATGTTGATTTCCTGTTGCAAAGAATATCAATTGATGTAAATGCTGTTTCCATAGAAGAATATGAGCCGCGAACCGCTCTACGGCATCGCGAAGATATTCTTAAGTATTTTGGATTTACCGCATTTGAAAGTTCATCTGTACAAGCATTGATGGGAGAAACTCAAAGGCTGGCCCATGTACAGACCAGGCCGCATTTAATATTTGAAGGCATGGTTGGGTTTCTCCAGGAACATCACATCGAAATTCCAACATATCAGGCTTTAAAAACAATACTTGATAAGGCACTTTCAAATTTTGAACAAGATTTGGAATCCATTTTAACCAAGTTTTTAACAGCAGATGATATTTTGCTTCTTGACCAGTTGCTTATAGAACACAGCTCTTACCAGGAGGATTCCAAACGGCATTTGAAAGTGAAACGGTACGAAATCACCTTCTTTAAACGTATTTCACAGTCCATGGAGACAAAGCAGATCCGGGAGCGTGTCCACAATTTTCTTCATTTAAAAAAGGTGTATCTGCAATTATTACCTGTTGCAAAGCGCTTAAAACTCTCAGACGCCACGATCCAATTTTATGCTGAATACGTCATTAACAACCAGGTGGCTCAGATAGCGACCAGAAGTACGATCCGGTATCTGCTTCTGATTGCCTTTATCATCCATCAATACTATTTATTGGGCGATGCGCTTATCCTGACTCTAAACAATGCGGTCACAAATTATGTCAATAGTTGTGAAAGCATCGTCAAACAGGAACTTTATGAAAACCGGATGCAGACCGCCCAACTGGTCAGCAGTGTAACACAGCGGAGCACCACCCATATCGATGTACTGGCCGCTATTGAAAAAATAATAGTCGATACGGTTATCGAGCCATTGGCCAAGGTAACATTGATCGAACAGCTTTTCAAAAACAAACGGTTATCACAAAAGCTGTTAAAGGAAGACGAGCAGCGTCTTAAAGCGCTCAGGGAAGCAAATCAGAAAATAAATGATCGTGAAGATTTTTACATGGCTATTGAAAAAGGTTCTTCCAGGCTTACAGCCAAGGTCGGTGAAATTGTCAAAGCTTTGGTTGCCAGTACAGCGTCATCGGGGAAAGACATTCTGAAAGCGTTCTTGTATTTCCAGGAAAAGGATGGCTCTATCCTGGCCAGGGGAGCAGTGCCCACTGATTTTTTGGGGATGGAACAGCAGCAGCGCGTATTGACCCCGGAAGGAAAACTGCGGGTGGGATTGTACAAAGTGTTTTTATTCGAACAAATACGGGATGATATCAAATCCGGGGCGCTTCCTATTGATTCATCTTATGATTATCGCAGCTTTGATGAATATGAAATCTCTTCCAATGTATGGAGTAAAGAAAAGGATAAGCTCATTGAGCAGGCAGGATTAACGGCGTATAAGGACTCACGTGTAACACTGCTCCGGCTGAACGAAAAGCTCAATGCCCAAATAAAAAGGACCAATGAGCGCATAGAATCCGGCGAAAACAAGAAAGTTTATTTTGATGCTGGCGGTGACTGGCATCTAATGAAAGATAAATCGGAAGATGATATAGTGGAATCCGAATCCCTTTATCCCCAGGAATACATTATTCCTTTATTGGAAGTACTTACCACGGTGCAAAATGCAACAGGGTTTACTTCTGCGTTCATGCATGCCGGTATTGATTACTTACCGAAACGGCCCGAAGAAAAGCTATTTTTTGCTGCAATACTGGGCTATGGATGTAATATTGGCATACGCAAGTTCTCTTTTATGTCCAAGGGGATCCGCACCAGCTCGCTTGAAACCACGGCACTCCATTACTTTTCCCCGGAAATGCTCATACAGGCCAATGATAAAGTGCTTGCTTTCAGCAATGCATTGCCGCTCACTGAACATTTCAAGAAAGACCCGGGGTTCATTCATACGTCAAGTGACGGACAGAAATTTGATGTATCGGTCGCCTCGCTGGTTGCTTCCCCATCTTTCAAATATTTCGGAAATGGCAGGGGTGTTACATTTTATTCCTTTCTGGATGAATCGGGTCAGCTGTTTTATTCGACCACATTTAGTGCAGCGGATCCCGAATCACATTATGTGATCGACGGTCTTACCCATAACGAAGTGATATTGCCCAATGCACATTCAACAGATACACACGGATTCAGTGAGCCGGTGTTTGCTGTAACAGGGCTTTTGAGAATTGCCTTTTGGCCCAGGTTTGCCCGTTTTCATCACCAGCAACTCTACTGTATTGATGAAGTACGCACTTATCGTGAACAGAATTATAAAATTATCCCGGATGCAAAGATCAACCTGGCACATCTGGAAGAGCATTGGGACGATATATTAAGGCTGGTATGTACCATTAAACTGGGATACTCCAAGGCATCAACATTGTTCAGGCGATTGAACTCTTATTCAAAGCAGCACCCCTTGTACAAAGCGCTGAAAGATTTAGGCCGGCTTTACAAGACCATTTACGTTTATGAATATATGGACGACGAAGTGATCCGCAAATCTGTTTCAGGATCGCTTTCCAAAATTGAAAGCAGTAATAAATTTTCAAAAGCCATAATGGTGGGCAATAATCAGGAGCTCATATGGGCAACAAGAAAAGAGCAGTTAATTGCAGAAAGGTGTAAGGCACTGATAGCCAATTCAATAAATACTTATAACCTGATGCTGTTGTCTGAAAACTTGGTATCAGCAGCTTCAGAAGAAGACAAACAAGTCCTTTTGAAGAAAATTATTGCCACATCCACCCAGAGCTGGGCACATATCAATTTAGTCGGGGAATATGACTTTTCAGATGGAAAGGATTATAAAACATTTGATTTGGATGCACTAAAAAAGCTAATGCTAACGCCTGTGAATTGAACACACAGTATTTACGGTAAAGAAAAAACGTCCGCGAAAGTCGTGACCGTTTTTGTCCTTTTCTTTAATTTAACCCTACTTATCAAATGTTGGTTTTAGCTTTATTGCACTAAATTTTTGTTTTCAAGATTCCCTTTTTCTGAAGTGTTCCTATGATGTAAGCAGGTAAATCTTTTTCCAGGCTAATCTTTTTAGTTCGAACAGCCTCTTTTACTTCCGAAACTACTTTTTCGAAGTCCTTGAAGTTTTTCTTGGCAATCGTTTTAGCAGTTTGCTCATTAATTCCATAAGCCATAATTGCCTTAACATTCAACTGATAGTCAATAGGTTCGTTAAAATCTATCAGCGTTTGTGACATTTCCTGGAAATTCACGAAGATCTTTATTTTGGTGTATGCCCTACCCTCTTTAATGAGCTTATAATCAAAGTTAATGTCAGTACTTTGGTTAATTTCTCTTTTGGCGACATCCAGAACCCTTTTTTTAAATGTGCTTATATCGGTATATTCTTCCTTTTCTATTCCTTTGGGATCTTTCAGATAGAGCATCTCCTTGAGTTCGCTTATACGCATTGTCGTGATACCTACTGATCTCCACTGACATGCAAACTGATAAAGGCGTTTAGAATGTTTACTGTTACATGCCAGCGCTGCTTTCAGTTTGTATCTTGTGTAATTGTTCTTTAAATCAAAGAGATATGGTCTCATAGACTCACTCAGGCGTACTTCAATGTGTGCTGCACCATCTATGTAATCTACATGCTGAAACATCCACATCTGGCGATATCTATTTTCGAGCTGTATAGAAAACGGCCTACTACCAAGGCCTTCTGTTGCAAGTTTGAATTGCTGGTGGTTCCACTGCTTCCCGGTAAGGCTCTCAATGTCCTTGATGTAGATTTTATATATCTTGTCTGGTAGATCGTCCTTGCCAAGCTGTGCAATAAGCATAAACATAATGTCAAGCTGTGTTGCATTATACTCATACCTGCCTGATGTTATCGCATTGTGCTGTAATACAACCTTTTCTAGTGACGGTGCTTCCTCTCTCATGGACAAATCTTAGTTCTAACATTTACTCCTGTCGTAAACTTAGCAAAACAAACTAGCAAAACAAACTGTTGGTTTTAATTTTTAAAATCATAAATATGAAGTGTTTAGGCGCTAAAACCAAGTGTGGATAAATAGTGTTGGAGTTGGCTTATGATTTGTTGGTTTTAACTTATAATTTGTACCGACTAAACTTATAATTTGTTTGAGTTAACTTATTAAATGTTGACTTTGGCATATAATAAGTTGGTTTTACCCCACACAAAACTCACTAAATCAGGAAGTTACAGAGGTCTAAAATAACGAAAATAAAATAAAATTAAAAAAATAACATAAACACTGTCTTGTCTTAAATTAAAGGGAAAAAATGGAACTAAGAACTTAGTTATACAAATTTTATTTGGTTTAAAGATAAGCTATTTTCAAAAGGGTAAAAGACGACTCTTTGAACTAATGAATTAGTTATACCAAATTTTATTTTGTCTTTGCTTGAGTACTTGCTGTTTTTTGACATTTGAAAAAAAATAAAAGGGAGACCTAAGCCTCCCCTACCCTTTCAGTTAATTTCATTTAGAATATACTTGGTAGCACTTTTAGCTTTGCTTGATGCTTCAAACAAGAATTTGTTATCAGATTGTAGTTTGTGCAACCATCCTTTTAGGTAAGCTGCGGCATTATCGATTGTGACATTCTCTATACCGCTAATTGTACAGAGATATGCAGCTCCCATTTCGGCTGTTAGTTCTTCCTTTGAATACTCTTGTGAGTTGAAACTTGATATCTGGTTCATTTCTTTTCTGTTAAGTCTTTTTTCATGGCCTGTTGAATGGATAAGCTCATGATAATAGGTTGCATAATATTCCTCAGGAGAATCAAAGTCCGGTATTGTTGGCATATTGACTAAATCCATTACAGGACTGTAATATGCTTTGCTTCTGTCTTTTGATTCCAATTTGGGGGGATTAGGCATTTGTGAAATTATGTTTTCACAGTTTTCAATTGAGTTGTTATCTTGATTATTCTCATTTGAAACACTTGGTAAAGCCTTAGGATGTTCAATTGTTGTTTGATCTAGGTTGAAGACGTAGTACAATTTAAGGAATCCGTATTTTTTCTTCTCAGTCTCGCCGGATGAAGGATTCTTCACTTCCTTTTCATTTACGTTCCAATAAACTACTGGAAGTGCCTTCTCACCTTGTTTTACAAATCCGTTGCACTCTCCAACTTGTTTAAATGTTAAGAAGTATGGTGATTCATATGGAGTGCATGAAAGTAACACATAGTTTACCCCATTGTATGGCTTTTTGGTGATGTAATTTTGAGGACCACAATAATTCGTTTTATTGGTAGCTTTATTACCCCACGTTCTTCTCCAGGGCGCTACCCCACTTTCTAATTTTTTACAAATTAGGTCCGTTACAAAATCGTAGACATCAAATTTTTGTTGCTTTTTCATAATTACTATTGTTTGAGGTTAATAAATTCAGGTCTGTCCACCTGTTTGATTTATTAAATATAGTAATAATAAATATATTATACTAATAAAAAATATACTAATTTTCTACTTTTGTTCTATTAGTCGCTATATTATTGTAGGTCTGTTTTTGGGATTGGTTGTAGATCCTATACTTTTATATTCCTATATAACTATACTTA
>CAXBLH010000110.1:0-13021 GCA_963976315.1 uncultured Dyadobacter sp. | reverse complement strand
GGTTGATATTATTTTATTTCTTTTGAAAAAACCGCCGGCCGTGGTGCGACTGCGCCGCAGTCGAGGAAATACGTCTTTGGTGATTTGCTATAAACGTTGGATGCCGATGGCATCTTTTTCAAGTCCTTCCATTAATCGGAATAATTTCAAATTGCAATCCAATACCACTAGCACCTTATCCCAGCGGGAGGATATACGTTTTTGGTGATTTGCTATAAGCGTTTGATGCCGAAGCCATCATTTTCAAACCTTCTATTAATCGGAATAATTTCAATTTGCAATCCAATATCATTGGAACCTTATCCCAGCGGGATAAAATGTTTATAGAAAAACAAATTACAAATTACGTATCACGATGCCGTAGGTATCGAACCATTCATTTCATTTTTTAATCAGGCTCATCATAATTAATTAACCTTATCACGAGTTGTTTAATATTGCTATTGGCTTTAAGCCTTTCAAAATCATAGAATTTAAGATGTCAGAGCTACGCTCCTTTTTTTTTGCATTATAGAGGTAAATTGTTTCTACGAAGATGACAGGGCTAGCGCCCCTTTTAGGTGTAAACAATAAAAATTTCAATTCGCCTTTGCATTATATAACCGTAATCTGCTTAAAACCGATTCTTTTTGAAGTTCTTGGAAAAACTTTGATAGGTAAAAACTTTGCGGATGAATCTGCTAATAAGATCTCTGAAATGGAAATAGCTCCTTCCACTCACAAAAGCAAAAATAAGGGGCGGAGCCCTGTAATCTTCGTAATGAAAATTAGGAGAGAGGTTTCCAAGGGGCGCTAGCCCTGCAATCCTTTTTCAATAAAACTGACCTTATGAGCAATGGATTAGATCGGAATTAGCTTACGATAGTCAAATTCTTCCTCAAACCAATTTTCGAGCCGATTGTGGGTTTTTGTAGTTTGATTAAAAAAGTCTATCTACCAAACCATTCGTGACCAGGCTAATTGGTTGATATTATTTTATTTCTTTTGAAAAAACCGCCGGCCGTGGTGCGACTGCGCCGCAGTCGAGGAAATACGTCTTTGGTGATTTGCTATAAACGTTGGATGCCGATGGCATCTTTTTCAAGTCCTTCCATTAATCGGAATAATTTCAAATTGCAATCCAATACCACTAGCACCTTATCCCAGCGGGAGGATATACGTTTTTGGTGATTTGCTATAAGCGTTTGATGCCGAAGCCATCATTTTCAAACCTTCTATTAATCGGAATAATTTCAATTTGCAATCCAATATCATTGGAACCTTATCCCAGCGGGATAAAATGTTTATAGAAAAACAAATTACAAATTACGTATCACGATGCCGTAGGTATCGAACCATTCATTTCATTTTTTAATCAGGCTCATCATAATTAATTAACCTTATCACGAGTTGTTTAATATTGCTATTGGCTTTAAGCCTTTCAAAATCATAGAATTTAAGATGTCAGAGCTACGCTCCTTTTTTTTTGCATTATAGAGGTAAATTGTTTCTACGAAGATGACAGGGCTAGCGCCCCTTTTAGGTGTAAACAATAAAAAATTCAAATTTCTAGGCAATGCATACCCGATAATTTCCCAAATATTGTTCTTTTGGATTTATCGATTGAATCCACCGGAAAAGGAAAAATGATTGACAAAACCATTTGTGGATGAATCTGCTAATAAGATTTATGAAATGGAAATAGCTTCTTCCAATGCCAAAAGCAAAAATAAGGGGCGGAGCCCTGTAATCTTCGTAGCAAAATGTTGGAGAGAGGTTTCCAAGGGGCGCTAGCCCTGCAATCCTTTTTCAATAAAATTGATCTTATGAGCAATGTATTAGATCGGAATTAGCTTTCGGTAGTCAAATTATTCCTAAAACGATTTTCTAGTCGATTGTGGGTATTCATTTTATGATTACAAAAGTTTACCAACCAGTTCGGTCGTAACAAGGCCAATTGGTTGATATTATTTTATTTCTTTTGAAAAAACCGCCGGCCGTGGTGCGACTGCGCTGCAGTCGGGGGAATACATCTTTGATGATTTTCTATAAACATTTGATGCCTCTGGCATCATTTTCATGCCCTTCTATTAATCAGAATAATTTCAAATTGCAATTCCATACATTGGAACCTTATCCCAGCGGGAGGGAATACGTCTTTGATTGTTTTCTATAAACGTTGGATGCCGATGGCATCTTTTTCAAGTCCTTCTATTAATCGGAATAATTTCAATTTGCAATCCAATTCCATTGAAACCTTATCCCAGCGGGATAAAATGTTTATAGAAAAACAAATTGCCATTAACGCATCCCGATGCCGTAGGTATCGAACCATCCAATTCATTTTTTGATCAAACAGACCCTAATTATTTGACCTTATCTCGGGTAGTAGGAATGCTATCGGCAGTCGGCTTTAGGCGGTCAAACTCTTCCTGAAAATGATTTTCAAGCTGATTGTGGGTTTTCGTTTTTTGGAGTACAAAAGTCCTAATACATTTGCCACAACGCAAAAAATGCTATAAACCAATGATATAAAACTAAACAGCTAACTGTTTCCCTCTGATTCTCGTTAAAATTTCTCTACGAAAATCTGCGTCCCCTTTCTGCGATCATTTGCCGTAGAGGAAAATAGCTGCCTATAAACTTGTTTTGTAAGGTCTGATAGATTTTTCTCGAAACCTAGTTTGGAATTGATTACTGGCTATTCATACCATAGATGCAAAATCATTCATGATTAGTTCTATTAAATATTAAAAGTTTACTGATTTATATGTAAAAATTCATTTAAATTGGTGATTCAAACCATTGAGTACCCAATCAACACTAAACAACTGAAATAATGCATCGTGACTTAAAAATCTTGTTTTTCGATATTGGAGGTGTTTTACTGACCAATGGCTGGGGGCATGAATCCCGTATGAAAGCGGCAGAAAAATTCAATTTGAATTATGAGGAAATGAGCACGCTTCATAATTTCATTTTCAATGTTTATGAAACTGGCAGTATCAACCTAGATGATTATCTGGATACGGTTATTTTTAACCATCCTAGAGGCTTTACAAGACATGATTTTAAAGAGTTTATGTATTCTCAATCGGTGGAGCTCCCAGGTATGCTAGCATGGCTCAAAGAATGGAAATCACAATGTGGATTTAGAATCATATCTATAAACAACGAAGGACGAGAGCTAAACCAATACCGCATTGAAAAATTCAAATTACATGAAGTCTTCGATGGTTTTGTATCATCTTGTGAAGTCGGTATTAGAAAACCTGATCCAAAAATATTTCAGATGGCACTGGGTTTCGCACAAGCCAAGCCCAGCCAGTGTGTTTACTTTGACGATCGGTTATTAATCGTCAACACAGCCGCCCAAATAGGTTTCAAAGCCTATCACCATACGGATTTTGAAACTACTAGGAAAGTACTTGAGGCCTTAAAAGAGCAGAACTTTACTCCAAGGGGTTGAGTGTATTATAGAATTCCACAAAAACTACCCTTGGATATACATGGAAGGCATTTTTTATTCAATTACCTCAATCCATCCTTTACAATGTCGGCCTAAGGGTGTATCAACGACATAGAAATAAGTACCATTTGGAACATCTTTGCCCCAGTCATCCTGGTAGTTCACATTTTTAAACACCTGTTTTCCCCATCTATTAAAGACTTCGAGCTGCGAATTGGCTACCGGAACAACAAAGGAATCGTTTTTACCATCGCCATTGGGAGTTACCACATTGGCCAACGTAAAAGGAGGCTCGGTAGTTAATTTTTTAACCGTCGTTAAGGCACAGCCTTTCGCATTATAAGCAGTTAATCCAACGGTGTACTCACCAGCTGTTTCATACAAAAAGTTTTCAACTTGCTCCTTTTCTTCTGTGGTACCCTGCCCCAAATCCCATTTAAAACGAGTTGCATTTGCAGTGGTATTATGCATCGAGTATAAATAAGCCTGGTTACAATCACCACCAGATTGCGCTATCGTAAATTGGGGTTCATAGCTGCGATCCACTTTTAATTCAATTGTACGCTCTGGCCGGCAACCATCTTCATATATTCCAACAATTGTATATAAAGTCGTAGCCGTAGGGTTTACAGTCAAGCTATTACTACTACCCACTAGTGGAAGCCCATTGGCAAACCACTGGTATTGAGCCGCTTGACCAGTTACATTTAACACAGTTTCTTGGCCGACACATTGTTCCATGGGAGGCATGGCTATGAAATCAGTTTTATTGAACACATTAACCTTCACATCTTTAGTAACCTTGCAACCTAAAGCACTACTCATTTCAACACTATAAACGGTGGAGGCTGTCATTTTTACTTTTGGATTGGCACTAGTAGGATCATCCAAACCTGCTGCTGGGCTCCAAAGGTACTTTTCGGCACCCATTGCCCAGAGCTGTATAATTGAATTTTCACAAACAGTAGTATCCGAAATTATTTTTGCATTCAAAGATTCCACAACGATCTCCTTCTCGACAATGTCAATTCTTTTGCAACTCAAACGATTATAAGCTTTTAGAGTTACTGTATAAGTTCCTGGAACGGTAAAAGTATAACTCGCCTGATCCGCCTCTCTGGATATAGTACCTCCATTAATTTCCCAGATATAATCTATCCCCCCTTCACTCATATTAACAAAACTCATGGCGAGCGGCGCACATCCGCGGGTTACATTCTTTTGGTTTCCAGCATATACATCAAAGGCAGCATGTAATCGATCAATATCAATTTTAAATGCGGCATTATTACAGTTCTCACTTCGGTTGGTTTGAGACCATGCCTGTGGGGTTGTTGGGAACCGACTCTGGTCACAAGCGCAAGTGGCATGATAAATAACCCCATCTTTACTGAACCGGCTTGTCCCCCCATCCACATGATCGCCACGGGACGTATTGGAAGTATTACCAAAATAGGTAGCGTATAGTAAAGACTTCGCATTTTGTTCTAAAATGGCAATATAGAAATTATTGCCATTCGTAATAGGTTGAATAGCATCTTCTGTTATTGGCATATTCAAAGTACTACTTTCGTTGTTGTATTTTGTCCCTGAGTTAATATTACCCCCCCAGCCCGCTAAATAAATATTACCACATTCATTCACTAAAAAAGCGGTCGGGGAAATATCGGGTACACCCCTTCCTGAACCAATCGTTGTAGAGAAAATGGATTTGCTTAAATGGGCATCTAAAGCCTGTACAAACTGCCCACTTTTTGCATTACTGTAGACCCCCTGAGATACCGGATAATCTCCACGAGAAAGGCCATATACATACACTTGGTTGCTAGCGTCCAAATCAATTAAGTAGGCTCCATCTGCCTCAGCGGTTCCTAGGTAGGTCAGGCCAGACAACTTGTCATAGGTAAACCGTGCTACATAAGCATCTTCCAACCCCTTATTCTGCGATTGGAGCGCGTTGCTGTGGACCGGCAAATCTTTACTATTGGTTATTCCAGCAATATATACATCGTTACTATTGGATATTTTAATAGAAAAAGCAGCATCAAAGCCACTTCCACCCACGTAAGTTGCCCATTCTAATGCAGACAAATCCTCTGAAAACCTGGCCACCAGCCCGTCTTGTCTACCAGAGAGAGTACCATTCATAACACCATTCGAGGCCAAATCTCCTGAATTGGTAGAAGAAGCAATCCAAGGCCGGTTGTAGGCATCTGCAATAATTTCACCTCTAAAGCTATCTCCATAATTTCGTATTTTCACAGCTGTGGAATCACTTAAACCGTCATTTCCACTTCCACCAAAATAGCTAGATCCTACTAACTGAGACCCATTATTACTTAATTTTGAAATAAACAAGTCACTACCGTTTTCCATAAAAAGACCGCTAATAGGTGATATTGGAGTACCACCGCCAAAAGCTTTCTGAAAGGCATTTGAAGATACGGGAAAGTTTTTGGAAGAAGTAGTACCAAAAATGAGTAATTCTTGGTTAGAATTCACAAACAAACTCGTAGGAACATCAGTGCTTTCACCACCCAAATAAGTGGCATAAACCAGATTACTACCGTCTGGACTGAATTTCAAAATAGCCACATCCACTAAGCCCTGAAATCGGGTTTGAAATGCACCTACCGTAACGGGGAAATTGACTCCAAATACGGTACCACCAGCGTACAAATTGGTACTATCGTCATAAGTAGCGGTATGCCCCCAGTTGTCAACCACGGAACCCGAGTAAGTGGAGAATATTAATTCTGGATCAACAATTAAAGGTTTTGTTTTATCAAAACCGACTGGAAATTTAAAAGCTACCAGATTCTCAGATAGTATCTCAAAGTGGGAATTCACCTCCTGGATATTGGAGCTGAACTTTTGAAAACAATAAGGCTTTTTTTCTTTAAAGGGGGTAACGGAGGTATTAACAGTTAATTCTCCCTTACTATTAATGCTTATCTTATCAGCACCAAGGTATTTCATTTTTATATGTGCAGGGTCAGCGCCGACACTTACTGCAAACTCATATTTTAATTTAAATTGCTGCCAATAAAGCCTTAAATTAATGCCTGGGTAAATATTTTGATAGGTAATTTCCTCAAATGCCGGAACAGAACCTGCCCATTGACTCTCATTTTTGGATAGAAAATAACTAAAAGTGGTGGCTATTTTAGAAACTGGTGATACGGTAGTATTTTCATTTGCATTAAGAAATGCAACCTCAACGCCATGGGCTTTCACCCACTTTTCGGAGCTAATCTTCGCCAATGGATTAAGAGGAGCGTGAACCGAATTGTGAATATCTGGTAGTGATTTTTGATCATATAACACATAGACGAAAGAGTTCTTTTTAAGAAACAAGAATCCGCCAGGGATTTCTGTGCGGTAAAGTACCTCTTTGGGCCACTGCCCCTTGTTTTGTATAAAATGAGCTCCCCCAGCCTGAGCAGCCGTTGCTAAAACTTTTAGACTTAAAATAATTATTAAAACTAAAAATTTCTGGCGCATAATAAATCAGGGGACGGTTCTTTATTTGAACGATGAAACTGAAATGATATTTTTACAAAAATCGTACTCTTGCGCTACATTTGAGCCCAGTATTACCATTTGGTCATTCGAAATCTGATCAATATTCCTGCGATACCATTCAATACCATGGGTATCCAAATTACTGGTGGGCTCATCCAGAAACACTATGGGCACATCCGACATAAACGCCAAGCCTAGTTTCAGACGTTGTTTCATTCCTGAGGAAAAGTGCCGGATCGTTTTGTTACTGGCATGCGACAGTTCCATGAAATCCTCCAATTCAGCGGAAGTAATATTGTTTTTAAATGGTTTGAATTTACCGTGAAATTCAATGAGTTCACGCAACGTAAACTCTTCGACCAGTTCCAGATAAGGAGCCGCTATCACTATTTTTTTATACCAAACATCCACATTCAACGCTTTGTTCTGGGCATCAATAAAACTAATATTACCTTTTGTTACTGGAACCATACCCGTTAATAATTGAATTAACGTTGATTTACCACTTCCATTTGGCCCCACAAATGTATAACTATTACCAGTTGTCAGCTCAAAACTCGCCTCTCTGATAATCCATTCCTTAATAAACTTCTTACCTATATTCTCTACAACAATTCGCAAAATATTGACTTCAGATATTGACTAATGGCTATTCACTAACTGTAATTCGCAACAATTCAATTCTTGTGTCTTGCATAGACACTACTTGAATTTTGAAAGATTTCAACACCAGGATATCGTTCACATCGGGCAAGTCGCCGTGATGATAAATAAACATCCCTGCTAGAGTATCATAATCCCCTTCGGGTAATTCCCAACCATACTTTTCGTTGACATAATCTATTTCATGGCGAGCACTAAAAATATAATTGTTCTCATCCAATTTCCGTTCTGTCCAGTCCTCAGTTGAATCATATTCATCTTGAATTTCTCCAAAAATTTGCTCCACTACGTCCTCCACACTCACCAAGCCTGAGGTACCACCAAACTCATCGACAACCACCGCAATACTTCTTCTTTCCTCCAAAAACTTCAACATCAAATCACTCACCGGCATGGCTTCAGGAACGATCAATACCGGCGTTATAATAGCACTTATTTCTTTTGGTTTTTTGAACAAAGCCCATGCATGGCAGTAGCCTAAAATATCATCTACCGAATCTCTATAAATTATTATTTTAGAATGACCACTAGAAAGAAATGCCCTTTTTAATTCTTCAATACTGGCCTGCACATTCAAGGCAGAAATTTCAGTACGCGGAATCATGCAATCCCGAATACGTAAATCTTTAAAGTCCAATGCATTAATAAACATCCTTTCTTCAATACTGTGGTCTTCAAAATCAGGATCGTCGGCAGAAGTTACATCATCTCGGTAGGAATTAGTAGAAATATTTTCTTTTACAAAAGGTTCAAGCAACCAATAAACTGGTGTCACGACCCATTCTGCAAACCGAATTGGAAAATTTGAAAGTATAAAAAGGCTAGGTTGCAATTTTGCCATTCTAATCCAACCTACAAAACTAAATACCCACAAAAACGCCAATGCTATAAATAGCAACAGTACAGATACGAGTTCACTCACTGCAAAATAGTTTTCCAGAATAGGACTTACGAAAATGACCGCAAAAAAGCATCCAAAAGCTACTACGAGCAGTCGAGCTAATCGAAGAATTCGTCGCCAATATAGTGCATGTGACAATTCTTGATTTTTATCGTGCCGTATTACATACTTATCGATAGCCAGTTCCGCCAAACTCGATCGAACTGCACCATAGTAACCTGCCAACAGAAAATAACAAATCACTAGTATTACTGCTAAAATGTTCATTTACGTTTGGATTTATTTTTCGAAGTTGTCTTGGGTTTCAGAGTCTCAAGTTCGTTTTTTTTAGCAATCCCTTCTTTCAATCGGTTAATTTGAAAAAACAATAGGGAAACCACGCTCAACAATAATAACCAATAACTCTCAAGCATACCTGCACGGCGATATTCCAGAATCCATAAAACAAAAAAACCTAAACCGCCTGCTATTAAAAGTGATCTAATAAGTTTTGGTGACATGCTGCTAAAAGTGTAATGGTAACGTAAAATAATTACTTGGTAAACCTTCTGAAAGGTTGATTTAATTCCCAAAGATACATAAATCATTATACTTGGGGCAGTCAGAACCCATATCATACGATCTGATATTAAAGGCTTTCAAACCATAACCTTTTCCTTAAAATAACTAACTTGCAAGAATTGTTATAATTTTTGTGAGGTAAATAAGAATTGTACAATTATTTACTGTAATATACATTTTCTACTATGAGCGAAACAACTAAACGCTTTGCACCTGGTGTTGTAACCGGTGACGGAGTTAGCGAACTTTTCCGCCATGCCAACGTAAATAACTACGCCCTTCCGGCCGTAAACGTGGTAGGTACCAATTCTGTAAATGCTGTACTTGAAACTGCCAAGGCGGTGAATAGTCCGGTAATCATCCAGTTTTCTAATGGTGGTGCCATTTTTTATGCTGGTAAAAGCCTTTCTAATGCTGATCAGAAAGCTGCGATTGCTGGTGGTATTTCTGGTGCATATCATGTTCACCAAATGGCTGCAATGTATGGCGTTCCAGTAATCCTACATACCGACCACTGTGCCAAAAAACTATTACCTTGGATCGATGGACTATTGGACGCTGGTGAAAAATATTTTGACCAACATGGTATTCCATTGTACAGTTCTCACATGTTGGATCTTTCAGAAGAAACAATTGAAGAAAATATTGAAACCTGCTGCAAGTATTTTGAGCGTATGGCCAAAATTGGCATGACGCTTGAAATTGAACTAGGTGTAACTGGTGGCGAAGAAGACGGCGTGGACAATACGGGCATCGACAGTTCAAAAATGTACACGCAACCAGAAGAGGTTGCTTATGCCTATGAAGAATTGAAGAAAATATCTCCAAACTTCACTATCGCTGCTGCATTTGGTAATGTACATGGGGTGTACAAGCCAGGTAACGTAAAGCTTGAGCCAAAAATCCTTCTTAATTCTCAGGATTACATCAAGGAGAAATTTGCAACTGGCGACCTTCCGGTAAACTTTGTATTCCACGGTGGTTCAGGTTCTTCACGTGAAGAAATTCGTGAGGCAATTGAATACGGTGCAATCAAAATGAACATTGATACCGATATGCAATGGTCTACTTGGGAAGGTATATTGAAATACTACCAAAGCAAAGAAGGATACTTGCAAACTCAGCTGGGTAACCCAGACGGTGCTGATGTTCCTAATAAGAAATTCTATGACCCACGTGTTTGGTTGAGAAAAGGAGAAGAAAGTATGTCTGATCGTCTCAAACTTGCTTTCGAAGACCTTAATTGTATCAATCAATTGGGTTAATTGGAGGTGTTCTTCCAGAAGACTTTTTTGTAAAATATCCCGACAGCCTTGGTTGTTGGGATATTTTCTCTTAAGAATTGATTGTTCTGACAATTAATTCTCTGAGCAGATAGACTTTATCATGAATTTTATCGTATTGCAATCGACCATACGGCAATGGCTGCCTGTGTCAGTCTAAAAACCATTTTTTGGCTGACTTCCGCCAACCGTATACATTCAAAAACCATTTGTGATAGAGCCCAATAGTTAGCAGCATCCATCATTCAATAATCCTTTAAAATGAAAAAAATAATTGCCCTAAGCTTTCTGGTATTGAGCTTCACAACGGTAATCGCACAAAACAACCGTTGGCAACAAAGAGCCAAATATCAAATGGAGGTTGACTTTAACGCCCAAAAACATCAGTACCAAGGCACCCAAAAATTAACCTATACCAACAATTCACCGGATACATTAAACAAGGTATTCTATCATTTGTACCTCAATGCATTTCAACCCGGTAGCCAAATGGATGTGAGATCCAGAACGATAGCAGATCCTGATGCACGTGTAAAAGATCGGATTTCAAAGCTTGCTCCGGATGAAATTGGCTATGAAAAAATCCTTTCTTTAACGCAAAATGGCAAACCTTTAAAATACCAAACCGTTGGAACCATACTGGAAGTAGCGCTGGACCAGCCCATTTTACCAAATACAGTTCATCAATTTGATATGAAATTTGAGGCACAAGTGCCCGTTCAAATCCGCCGGACTGGTCGTAATAATAGCGAAGGAGTAGCCTACTCTATGTCGCAATGGTACCCAAAAATGTCGGAATACGATTATGAAGGATGGCACGCCAACCCTTATATCGCACGTGAATTTCATGGTGTCTGGGGTGATTTTGATGTAAAAATCAATATAGATCAGGCCTATACCGTTGCCGCAACAGGATATTTACAAAATCCAGAAAAAATGGGCCACGGATTTTCCAAGAAGGAGGTAAAGTTCAAAAATGGCGAGAAAATCACTTGGCATTTTATTGCACCAGAAGTCCACGACTTTGTGTGGGCGGCGGATTTGGACTATGCCCACGACATCGTAAAAGTGGATGATCAGCTGGATTTACATTTTTTTTATAAAAATGACACTCTGGCCACTGTTTGGAAACAAATGGAACCTTTGGCGGTAAAGGCCTTTAAAATCATGAATGAAAAGTTTGGCCGGTACCCCTACAAACAATATTCCATTATTCAGGGTGGAGATGGGGGTATGGAATACCCAATGGCGACACTCATCACTGGCAGACAATCCTTGCACGGGCTGGTAAGCGTAACTGTTCACGAAGCTATCCATAGCTGGTTTCAGGGGTTATTAGGCTCCAATGAATCCAAATATGGCTGGATGGATGAAGGTTTTACTTCCTATGCTCAAAACGAAGTTATGTCGCAGTTATTCCCAACCAAAAGTGACCCACAGGCAAGAAGTACCAAGGGATATGTCAATCTGGTAAAATCTGGAGAGGAAGAGCCCTTAACCACCCATGCAGACCATTTTAATACCAATAAAGCATATAGTATTGCGAGTTATGGAAAAGGGGCGGTATTCCTTAACCAGTTAAGTTACATCATCGGGAAAGAGGCTTTCGACACGGGCATGAAACGCTATTTCTCAGAATGGAAATTTAAACATCCAAATCCAACCGACTTAAAAAGAATTATGGAAAAAGTCTCGGGCCTGGAACTGGATTGGTACTGGGAGGATTTTGTTGGCACCACCAAGTTCATCGACTATGGTATTAAGGAAGTCATTGCCAAGGAAGATGAGTCGACTGTGGTTTTAGAACGAATTGGCCATATGCCTATGCCTCTGGATGTAGTAGTGAGCTACCAAGATGGTACGCAGGAGAATTTTTATATTCCACTCGAAATGATGCGTGGAGAGAAAAAAGAAAACAGCTATTCTAACACCAAACTGCTCACCGACTGGGGCTGGACTTACCCTGAGTATAGTTTCAATATAAAACGCCCTTTAAAACAAATTACCCGTATTGTTATTGATCCTAGTATGCGTTTGGCTGATATAGAACCAGATAATAATACTTACCCATCGCTTCCTAAAAGCACTCCACGCTTACAGGGAGAGCAGAAAAAATAATATATTTCAAAAATCAAAGAAGGCTCCCTACTTTACACTAGTGGAGCCTTTTTTTTGAATTACCTTCTCCCCTTACCCACCTGAATTGAAGTTCCAATTCGCAAGCCAATCGATTGGATTTTTAAACCTTCAAATTGTCCGATGATTTCGAGTCTTCCAATTCGCATTATCTCATCAAAGCCATAGCCTAATTCGGTATAGTTTTTTATTCCGGGTACTTTCAGATAATGGAGCTGCAAAGTTTCTTTTACACCCGTGGTTCTGACTTTCTCAAAATTAGTTAACAAAAACCTTTGGAAAGACCAAAATGCATGTGCTTGCAGAAACCATTGGCTGGTACTATACTTGTAATAGGGTAGCATTCGGAAATTATTGAGCGGATCACCAATTTGAAGAAAAAATTCATTCCCCATAAAATGCTTATAATCAATGAAATGCAATTGATTATTATTCAAAAACCCACCTCCTGATAAAGCATAATTAAGAATACTTCTCGGGCCTAGTTTCAATTGCTGCGTAATA
>CAXBLH010000109.1:0-13240 GCA_963976315.1 uncultured Dyadobacter sp. | reverse complement strand
ATGGCAGGGGTAATCCCTCCAATTTGTGAAACATGAATCCGAATAAAATCGAACCATTGATTCACCATTGGCTCTACAAATTCATTGGTATTGTTAAATAGTTCTCCCATCGCAATAGGCACCGAGGTGTTTTCACGCAACAATTTGAACCACTTCATGTTTTCAGGAGAAAAAGGGTCTTCGATAAAAAACGGCCGAAACTCTTCCAATTTTTTAATCATATTGATCGCATCCATTGGTTGCACCCGTTCATGGATATCATGGAGCAGTTCCACTTCTTCGCCACATCCTTTGCGGACCCCTTCAAACAATTTCGGAATGGCATTCAAATAGGTATGCATATTCATAAAATTATCCGTTGGCCCCCCAAAACCAGCTTCTTTAAAATCTGGTTTTTGCTCGGTACTTCCTACGGCACCGTATCCACCCTGCTGAATTCTTACATATTTGAATCCTCGTTCTTGAATGCTCTTTACACTCTCTATCACTTGCTCCAAAGTATTACCGTTCGCATGGGTATAGCATGGAATCGCAAATCTTACTTTTCCACCAAGAAGTTGATATACGGGCATCCCGGCACGTTTCCCTTTGATATCCCAAAGTGCCTGATCCAGCCCACTAAGGGCATTATTAAGAACTGGGCCATTCCGCCAATACGAACTCACATATGCCGACTGCCACATATCTTCGATATTATCAACATCCTTACCTACACAGAAATCGTTTAGATAATCATTGATTGCAGCTACCACTGCGGTGGCTCTTTGCGTAAATGTGGCACAGCCCAAGCCATACAGTCCAGGCTCAGTGGTCTCTACTTTCACAACAATAAGGTTGGAACCTTGAGGGGCAGTGGTAATGGCCCTTACGCTTTTAATTCTGACAGGCGCCATGCCTTTGGCATATTGAGGCATAACCTTAGAATCACTTGCCTGAGCATTTGACATACCGCCAAATAACCCCAAAAGTCCCGCCGAGCCGCCAAGCCCAAGCATTTTCATGGTATCACGTCGTTGCATAATTGTATTTTTGGTTGAATAGGTTTTGTACAAGCCGTAGGCCATAAGCTTTTTGCTAGAAGCAGTTGGATAAGCTGGATGCCTAAGACATAAAGCCAAAAGCGTACCGGAATTTACTTCTTATCCCACCATACTCTTGTTTCTAGTGTATTGGGTCCTTGACGAGAAATGGCATCGTTCAGGTTTTGAAGATTGACCACAATTTCACTGTCGGGATAGGGCATTCTTCGGATAAAATCTTCGGTTTGTAGTTCTGAGCCGGGATAAGGATTTTTGGCAAGTTTGGGAAATCCACTCCTTCTAAAATTAGCAAAAGACTCCGTTCCATCTAAAAATGTGGCGACCCAGTATTGCGTATTTATTTGTTCCAAAGCCTTTGAGGTATCAAACTTCTGGGAGGTCAAGTAGGCCACAATCGCCTCTTCTGAGATAGCAGCCTTAGCATCGTACAAGGCCATCTGTTCCAAATTCGCTCTCACACCTTGGGAATAATAGGTAGCCGCTTCACCAGAAACCCAACCTCGTACCGCTGCTTCCGCTAATAATAGTTGCGTTTGAGCATAGGTAACATGGAATTCAGGTGCATCTAGTTTAAGCACAGTAGTAAGGTTCACTTGTGTATAATCCCACAGACTGGCTACATTATTAGCAGCTAGTGTACTCGTGATCGAAACATCATTATAACCCATCGGCATACCTATTTGCACAGCAGGATCCGAGGTAGCACGAGAATTCACCTGCTCTGTCCCACCTTTGGCACCTACATAACGTACCGCAAATACCGGTAGCCTAGGATCCTTATTCGTTTTCAAAAAGTTAACAAATGGAGCTGCCAGATAGAAGTTTGTCTTTTCACGAGCGGCTAGGTGGTTAGCAATATAGTTGTTATAAATGGCAGTATGCCGGATGATAGAATTATCTGCATTGGATTCAAAAACGCCCCCGGCAACGGCTTTTTTTACATAGGTAGCAGCCATAGCGGAGTCCACTTTCGAAAGACGCATGGCCGCTCTTAACATTAAGGAGTAACCCAGTTTTTTCCATTTTGCAACTGCACCGCCATACAAAATATCAGTAGTAACGGGTACTTCTGATGCCTTCAAAGCGGCCGATGCCTCTTCCAACTCTTTTAAAATATTGGCATAAATATCCTTCTGTGCATCGTACTTTGGGCTAATTACTTCACTGATATAACCTTGCCCCGCTTCGAAATAAGGGATATCACCATAGGTATCGGTCAGGATCATAAATACGTATGCCTTCCAGATTCTGGCAGAATTATAGGTATTCACTTGCATGGGATCTTCCTTCGTCTGATCCACTACACTCACGATTTGCTTCACCACATTTCGGTAAAAATTAGTCCATACTACCGCAGAATTTCCATTATTCAGTTGGTTGTAATTTCCTCCGGAGAGGGAACTACCATACGGTGTAATGATTTGCTGAACAATACCAAAGTTATAGCAAAGCATACCCAAAGTACTAAAACCATCAAGGTAAGTAGTGGAGATAATGGCTTTATTCAAAACCAAGGAGGGAGCTAGGGAAGTTGGATCCACTTTATTGGTATTGATTTCATCAAAACCATTGTCACAACTCGAAAGCAAACTAAGCGATACGAGTAGTGCTAAAAAATATTTTATATTCGTTCTCATTGTTTTTCAGTTTTTGGTTATCAAAAATTAGAACCTAAAATTCAAGTTAAACCCGATACTTCTTGTCGGTGGCAACCCTGGCCAGAAGTCAAGCCCGGTAGCGTTATCAGACGACACCAGTGTTTCTTCTGGATCCATATTTTCGGTCCATTTTTTAATGACCAATACATTATTGGCAACAGCACTGAATTTCAATCCCTTCACGAATGAACTTTCAGGCAATAGTTTTCCAAAATCATAACTTAATGTAAGTTGCCTTAGCTTCCAAAAACCAGCATTTTGAACAAAGTCCTCATTGATACCCAACGGGTTGATAGACTCATAATAGGGCTGTACCGCTGCTTTTGTTTGGTTTACTTCTCCATTCGGGTTCACACCATCACCTATTACGTAGCCCACATCTCGGCCGGGCAGGGTTCGTTTGGATAAACCATGACGGATATAGTTAATATTCCGACCAGCAATTAATTTATGACCCAGTTTGAAATCGATTAGCGTTGACAGGGAAACTCCTTTGTAGCTAAATGTATTGGTTATACCTCCAAAATATTTTGGTAGTGCATTTCCCACATTTTTAAGTCTATTATCCCGGAGCGGCATACCGCTGTTTTTATCAAAAACTTGTCTACCCTGCGCATCTCGCAAGTAAGTAAATGTAAAAAGCTGACCAATTGGCTTGCCCACAACTTCATTCAAAGTCCTACCGCCACCACCACCCACGGTAATCACGGTATCATTTTCGGACAAGCCTAGTTTCAATACTTTGGAGGTATTGTAGGAAGCATTGGCGCTTACATCCCAACGAAAATCATTCCTATTAACCGGCGAAAATGTCACCAACATTTCCAATCCTTGATTCATACTACGGCCCACATTGATCAGCTTACTAGTATAAGAGGATGCGTCAGAAATTTGTGCTGCCAAGATCTGGTCTTCTGTGATTTTATGATAATAGGTAAAATCAAATCCGATTGCATTGTTGAATAGCTTCATTTCCAGACCAGCCTCCGCTTCTTTTACACGTAGCGGACGTAGATTTTTGTTGGGTACTACGGAAGCATTTATACCGCCAACAGGTACCAGCTGCCCCGAAGGATTGGGGAAAGAATTGTTATCCACTGCATAATAGAGCGCATTTGAATATGGATCCACGTTATCCGACCCTACTTGTGCATAAGCGGCACGTAACTTTCCAAAAGAAATCCATTCTGGCAGATTTTGGAAAGCTTGTGAAAACACAAAACTTCCCGTTACAGAAGGGTACAATATACTTCTGTTTTGGGGTGCCAAAGTAGAAAACCAGTCGTTTCGGGCTGTTACATTCAGGTACAAAAACTCCTTATAAGAAATAGTAGCTGCTCCAAAAACGGAGTTAATTTTCTTTTCCGACAAAGAATACAATGGATTTTTTACCCGTCCATTCATCACGGTATATAAGCCTGGCTGTATAAAATCCTGAACCGTAACACTGTTATAGTCCATCCGAGCATAACGCTGGTTACCACCCAAAGTAATGTCCACACCAATGTCGCCAAAGGTTTTATTCGCCCCTAATATAAAATCCAGATTACGCTCTGTATTACGACGTACATCCTGCGTAAACGAACCATTTACATAGCCGACGGGCGCTTTGGGAATAGGCGCATAGCCATTTGGAATATTATAATCTTGGCCTCTTACGTAAAAATCCTGTGCAATACGACCCTGTAAATAGAGCCAGTCCGTAAATTGGTATTTCAAGGCGATGTTACCAAATAGCCGATCTCTTACAATTTTTTCCTGATGGTATTTCATGGAATAATACGGGTTGTTCCGTACCAAAAATCTAGAGAACACGAACTCATCACCATTCGGGTGCACGGGATTTTGTTCCAAAGCCTCAAACGGCATTGAGTTTGCCAAAGTGAAAATCACGGTGGAGACCGCAAAATCCTGCGTATTTATCTGAGGTGGATTCACATTGTTCTCTTTGGAATAATTTACATTACCGGTAGCGGTCAACTTATTAGTAATGTTTTGAGTAAACCCAAGGTTAATAATTTTCCGATCATATTTATTGTTGGGCATAATCCCTTTGCTATTACTGTTAGATAGCGACAAACTAAATCCACCATTTTCACCGCTATTTGATACCGTAACGGTATTGGTCAAGTTAGTACCAGGACGGTAAAATTTCTTTACACGATCACGCACAGGTTCGTAGGGAAACTCTTTGTTATCAAAAAGAATTTGTGTCATTCCGGGCTCAAACTTCTCCCCAAAACTCCAAACCCCTGAGGTAGGATTTGCTGTTGTCGGACGTTTGCCCCCCTCACCTTGGCCATATTCATACTGATAATCGGTAAAGTCCAAGGCAGTTTCCGTAGTAAAGTTCATGTTATAAGCCACACCAAAACCTTTTCCAGCACCTTTGGTTTTAGTAGTAATCATCACCACACCATCTTTTGCACGTGAACCATAAAGGGCAGCTGCTGTTGCTCCTTTGAGGACCGTCATAGATTCGATATCGTCGGGATTGATACTAGAAAGACCGTCTCCCCCGTCTGAACTATTAGGTGCACGTGTTCCATAGTCGCCGCCTAACGAATAGTTAGAATTATCGACGGGAACACCATTAATGATAATCAACGGTGAGTTTTGGCCGCTAAACGAAGACTGTCCGCGTATCCTGATCTTGGCCGTTCCACCTGGCCCCGAAGTCATGGAAGTAATGTTGACTCCTGCCATTTTCCCTTGCAGTCCAGTCATTACATTTGGAGAGCGGTTGGTGGCAATTTGATCTGAATTTACCGTGGCAGTCGCATAGCCAAGCGTTTTCGCTTCACGTTTTATACCCAAGGCAGTAACTACCACTTCGGTAAGATTCTTTTGTTCTTCCACAAGCTCCAAATCTATGACAGACCTGCTATTTACCGAAACGGTTTGGGCGGTGTAACCTATAAATGAAAACTTTAAAATAGCATTCGCGGGCGCATTCAGGCTGTATTTTCCGGAGGCATCGGTTACGGTGCCTTGCGAACTCCCTACAATAAGCACATTTACACCGGGAAGCGGTTCATTATTGCCTTTTACAAGACCCGTAATCGTCACATTTTGGGCCAGTGCTCCAATTCCGATTCCTGATAATAGGAAAAGTAGAAGCAATCTTATACATTTTATCATTGGAAAAATAGGATTAGGTGAACAGGAATAGTTAATTGGACTGCCACTTATACAAAACTGTCAACCCTATACGTATGGATAGCATATAGCTCTCCCGTTCACTGAATTGCTGTGCTCGTCACAGGGCAAATTCATGTAGCAAATAACGGCCATAGTAGCCCACTACGTTTCGACAGATAACTATATCATTACCAAATATATAAGTGTATAACTTTTACATAAGCACTTGAATTTTTACAAAAAATAAAAAGCTTAATCGTTTAAGCAATTAGTGTTAAATACTACAAATCGTTAAAAAACAAAAGCACAATACTTTATTGAAACTGTATTTATTATATATAAAACTGCAAAAAATATTTCTGAGGAAGAGCTGATCATTAAAAGCTATGTCAAATGTAGGTTTAATCGATTAAACAACAAAATTTTATCTATGATTTTTTACATTTTTTCTACCAATACCACCAAATCGTCGCATTTGGAAATCTTATATTCGCGAGTTCATTTTTAAAGTTTGGATACTTACCCTCTACTCCATTGTATTCATATAGATAAAAATGACCAGTCCCAAGAAGTAGATCTATGATTTAAACGAAGTCCCCAGCAGATACTCCATCATAAGACAGGCTATATAGCTCAATCAATTTGTCAATTTGAAAATATACGGACGATACCGCTTCATAAGCAACAAGTACCCCACGCCACCAATAAGTATGGAGAGTATTAACCTAGAAAGTGGAGCAAAATAATCTCCGAAAAAGTACCTAAACCCTATGATCATTAGGAGCATGATCACACTAAAAAAACCATTGTGAACCATGGCCTGAACAAAAGCCCAAGGTGTTACCTTGATAATCTTACCTACATAAAAGTTATAGATAATAAGACTTATAAAACTTGTAACCACCAAACTCATCGAAACTCCCTGCAGTCCAAACCCGAAAAACAATGCCATAATTATCCCTAACGTGGCAATCAGGCGAGTAACGAAAATGATCTTTAAGAAAGACTTAGTATGCCCAATGGCTTGATAAATGGCTCCCGGAAAAACACCTATTTCAAAAATGGAAGCCAGTGCTAAAGTCCGAAGTACTGGAATGGCCATATTCCATTTTTCTCCCATGACTACCGGTACAGCCAAATCACATATTGCTCCAAATCCCATGATTACTGGAAAACCAATTAAGGTTGCCAACGAAACTGTTTTTAAATAATAACTTCCCATGGCGGCATGGTCTGACTGCACCTTAGACAAAGCGGCAAAAAGCACTTGCGAAATTCGTCCTTTGATATTAGAGATAGGCCATAGATACAAGTTATAAGCAAGGCTATAAACCCCTAATGGTCCAGCCCCCATCCATTTCCCAATTAAAATATCATCAATTCTTCGTCCAAATAGGGATAAGAATTCCGTCACGGATTGGGGTAAACCATATCGCAATAACTCTCTTATTTCACGTTTTCTTGGTTTAAACATAAAACTTGGCCAAGCGCTGGTACAAAACAGAAGGGTTCTAACAATCTGCAAAACTACGATTCTCACTACCAAGGCTATCCAGCCTTCACCAGTATAGGCTAAATAAATAGAAATTAAGCCAGAAACTACCACACTAATAAAAGAGTATAGGGCTATTTTTTCGAAAGCCAATTGTCGTTGAAGTTCTGCGAAAGGAAGTATTTCAATGGCTTGAAATGGAACGGGAATTAGTAAAAGCAGAAAAATAAGCTTTAAGTCTGGCAAGCCATAAAAGGATGTCAACAGCGAAGCGGAGCAGGCCAATACAACAAGGATTATGCACGAGGTAATAGCCACCACAACTACTACGGCAGAATAAAACTGATCACTCATAACTCGTCGCTGCGTGAGTGCAGCAACGCTACCGAGTGGCCCAAACGCTCCTATCAGTCCAATAATAGCAGTTGCCACGGCAAGTAGACCAAAATCACCTGGATCCAGTAATCGGCTCAATAGCAGCGTAAAGCCCACATTCACGATTTGACCACCTGAAGATAAAATCAAATTCCATTGAATGCCTGAAAAGATTGAACGCTCTAAATTGTTTATTTTGGGATTATTCAATCTTAAAACCTGTTAAAACCCATAATTATGAAAAAGTATAAGGGATTTCCTCGGTGTCTAAGGGTATTCGCCAATGGTCCGGGTCATTGTATTGGTATGCCTTATCTACAATGTTCAGTAAGGAGGCTGGCTGACTGGTGAAGTTCTGTACTCCATGCCACACCTTAGGAGGGACTACTATCAACATAGGCCTCAGCGCACCACACCTGAATTCGTTTATTTTTCCAAAGGTCGGGGAACCTTCCCTACCATCATATAATACCACTTTTATGGAACCTGTATTAACAAAAATCCGATCCGTAGTAATTTCATGAGCATGCCACGCTGAAATCCCTCCCGGTAATAACGAAACCTGAAATATCTGACTTACATGCAAATCATCCAGTCCCCAGTCTTCACGGTATATCTCGGTAAGGTGTCCATTATTTTTCAATACATTTTTGACTTCCTTCACCTGTACGCCGTCGATCAAAGCCTGATTGGTGGGTGTCCATTGAGCTGTTATACTTTGAGGATCTTTAATCGCGCCTTTCAATTCCCATTTCAATGCTTCCATTTCTTTCTAAAATTTAAATTTATTCAAGTCCCCTTACTTTTCGATAGCCCGCAATTAAACCACCCTTTCCATATTTTTTTCTAAAATTCAGATCAATCGTATTCACACCAAACCAGATCAACAATTGTTTGCATTTTCTTAAGACAAAACGTTTTAAATACACCGATTCATCATATACCTGCATTTCGGAACAAGGGTATAAATGTTTCATTGCCAGTTGTTCTCTGAACTTGGAATTATGTCTTAATTCTTCAAAATAATACTTACTATCCGTATAGGCCCTATCCCTATAAGAATTCTGACGCGCACTTGAGGGCAACGCAATTACTGAAAAATGCTTGGTAGGTAAAATCCTTTTACCTTTTTCAAAGGCACGCTTAAGCCAGTCATGCGAAGGTGCCAAATAGAGGTTCTTGCCATGATGCCAAAACCCCACCTCCCCAATCAATTCCCTCTTTAACAACCAATTTGTGGCAGGTACAAATACCAGGGAAGGATGATAACCCATCTTTTCAGAAATAACACCGCTAAGAGAACAGTCATTGGGCCGATCGGGATAATCTATAAAACCTGCCGCTAGTACAATGTCGGCACCAGAAGTTTTCAAGAAATGAAGTGAAAACTCAAGGTGGTCCGAAAACCATAAATCATCATGGTTGATAAATGCAATATAATCTCCTTTGGTACGTCTGATTCCTACATTATTAGGTTCAGATTGTTCTCCAAAATTTTCCTCTAAATTGATAAAAGTAATTCTAGAATCCTTAAAATTAGCGACAACGGTTTCACTGTCGTCGGTGCAGCAATCCCCCACTACAATCAGTTCCCATTCGGTAAAGGTTTGATTTATAACTGTCTCAATAGAATAACCTAGTATATTACTGCGGTTATAAGTCGACAATATAATAGACACTATTGGTAGTTTCATTCCTAAAAAAGAAACTAATTTCATTACTCTACTCAAACCAAAATGGTTATTGAAACAAAAATAGGTTTCTACTCGAAATACTGATGGGATCTACGAAAATTTCTACCCCTGTAATAAATATTAGGTTCAAATTTACAACTATCTCCTAAACCTCCTTAAATATTTGTATCACAGTTCTTTTTGGCAATTTAAATAAAACCAAAAACACAACATAAGGAGCTTCGAAGCGCCTGATTAGACCAAAACCTGTTCCTGCGTTAATTATTTGCACTGGATCTTTCAAGAACGTCCTGAACCCATAAGGGGTAAGATTTTAAGATAACTCCTCCAACAAGTAAAAAACATCAAAAATTCTATGTGACATTTTCATACAAATTGATTAACAAACTTCATTAGAAAATGTCCAAGTGATCAAGAAAAGTGGCAGGTGGTCCCCCCGTACCAAACCCAATTTTTCATTATCCTGCACGGCCCATTTTAGACTAATTATTTTCCCGTACAATCCGAATTGCTAGTCCACCTCCTGCGGCTAGTCTAACATCCAAAACTGATTGATTGGTAACCTGCATTTTCTTCAATACCAAATTGTTTGGTTTGGAGTCTGTATCTGTTGCATCAGCATAGATTTCTGCTTGGTAATTACCTTCTCCCAAAAATGTAAGTGGCAACTTATATTCTCTGGACTGGTCGTTGGTGATGCTCCCAATATACCAGATATCATTTTTCTTCCGTGCGATGGTTATATAGGCCCCTGCCTCGGCATTCAGAACCTTTGTTTCATCCCAATTGGTAGGTACTTGTTTCAAAAAGTCAAATCCAGGCTGGCCTTCATACGCTTTTGGATAGTCGCTGATAATCTGCAAATAACTTTCCAATACCACATACATAGCCAGCTGGTGACAACGTGTACCGAGCATCAACGGCTCTATATATTGCATCACATACTTATCCTGTGGTACTGCCCGAAAGCCTCCCATGTGGTAGTCAGTAGCACCGGCAAGCATTCGTGTAAACGGAATATTAATATCATCAAATGGCGCTAAACCTTTGGGTTCCCATTTATTCACTTCGTAGTTACGGGTTCCCTCACGGGTAAACTCATTGGGATAGGTACGGTTCAGTCCGGTAGGTTTGTAGGCACCATGAAACTGGATATGTAAATGGTGTTTGGCTGCTTTTTCCAACATTTCAGTTTGAATATTGACCATTTCTTGGTCGTCGCGATCCATAAAATCGATCATCATACCAGAAATACCCCACTTTTCAAAAAGAGCGAATGCAGTATCAATTTTAGGGTAAAGTGCCGCCCAGTGCACCCAAACTCGAATACCGACCCCTTTTTCCTTACCATAATCCCCAATACGCTGCATATCCAAACCGGGAACTGGTGTCGTTACATCCGCATTGGGCCCCGGCATATAGCGTATCCCATCGTCCACATACCATTGATGTACACCATATTCCACTACGGAATGGTATTCAATTCCGTTTCGGGCACAGAAGTCTATATAATACTGTGCAGTTTCAAAATTATTGCCCGGTGCATTCAGTGTATTCGGAACAATATTTCCATTCCACCATGGAAAAGTGGTCTTGCCTGGTTTTAGCCAACTGGTATCTCCAATTTTATTAGGCTCATTTAAGTTTGTGATAATATTACTTTCGATCAAATCACCCAGTCGGTCGCTCAGCAAAAATACCCGCCATGGGCTTTTATGCGGAAGTGCTGCACGTACTTTAACCCCATTTTGCCCAGGCAAGGGAGAAAGTTTACTAATAAGTACATTTTTATTTTTCGACAAATACATCCCCGCATAATCCAACAGTGCGGCCTCTGTAATTCCTAAAAAGTATTGATTGTCAAAATCCAGCAACGCCGGCATATCATATAGCGAATCAGCTGGAATTTCAGTATACGGTTTTACCGTGTAAACACCTTCATGTGAACTGGTATAATGAGGCAAACCCAATGCAAACATTTTCGGGTTTCCTACAATTTGAAAGGTAGATTTTTCATCTAAAAGCACCATAGAAGTCCAAGCTGCTTGCTTGGGGAAATTATATCGAAAGGCCAATCCATCGTCAAATAGCCTTATAACAAGTTCATATTTGCGACGGGGAATTTCTTTTTCCTGAACGGAAACAACCATTTGCCGATAGGCCTCCTCCACGTGTTTTGCCTTTCCTACAACCAAATCGTAGGACTCAACACCCTCTGTAAATATAGGTTTCCCTAAGGTAATCCCATTTTCAAACAAGCCATTTTCAAACTTTAAATTAAGACTGGAATATTCAATTACGGATTGACCTTTCAACGATACCATGTACTGAATTTCGTAATCCACTAATCTCAAATCAAAATGTATTGCATCGTTAGGCGATGTAATACGCATGTTTTTTTGAGCATATAAAGTCTCAAAACATAATAAAATCAGGATGACTACAATCAGGTAAACTTGTTTCATTAAGGTGTTTTTGTAGAAGATTAATTTTTAAACCCCATGCCTATTAAACTTAGGATATGCTAAGAACGTACCAGCTTCCTAATTATAGGGTAAAATTAGAGAAATTTTACGGGGAGTTTCTCTGCTGTTTTAAGACACATTCTTCCAAAAAAATCAGGACAAAGAACTTGGTCCATTTTTAGCCAAAAAAATCCTGAAGAGACACAAATATTTGTATCCCTTCAGGATTTTTTCTGGTAATACCTTATGATATTCCCTTAAGGCCATCGTCCAGCATAAATGGCTGGCTTCTTAAGCGCTTACCCGTTGCTTTGTAGTATGCATTCGCAACTGCCGCTCCCGTTGGGGGAAGTGCTGGCTCACCCAATCCTGTTGGAGAAATACCATTATCCACAAAATGCACCTCTACTTCTGGAATTTCATTCATGCGAATAATACGAAAAGCGTTGAAATTGTCCTGATCAGGCTTACCGTCTTGGAAAGTTAAATTTCCATACATGGCATGCCCGGTACCATCTACTACCCCGCCTCGTACCTGCTGTAATGCGCCACTTTTATTCACCACGATACCACAATCCACAGCGGCTACTACGTTTTTGAGTACTGGCTTTCCATTTTGATTTACCACTTCTCCTACTTGCGCCACATAAGAACGATGTGAAAAATAGACGCTAAAACCTTGGTGTACA
The DNA here is from genome assembly GCA_963976315.1 of uncultured Dyadobacter sp. Taxonomy (GTDB): domain Bacteria; phylum Bacteroidota; class Bacteroidia; order Cytophagales; family Spirosomataceae; genus Dyadobacter. Next base: position 686 of record CAXBLH010000109.1, on the reverse strand, counting down.
CCCGCCTTTTTTCCCCAGTTGCTTTTTTCAGCCGCAAGTTTGGTAACGGCCAACATCCGGTCAATATCATATTTAATTTCACCTGTCGGCGTATTTTTTGCTTTTTCCAACAATTCAATCCGAAACTGAACTGGATCTTTACCTGCTGCCTCAGCTACTTCATCCAAAAATGCTTGTTCGGCATAAGCCAAAAAGTTGGTAATAGGCGCGCGCCATGGTCCGGTGGTAATGGGTGATTTATGGTCCACAGAATCAATCAAAAGGTGGGGCACCGCTCCTGACGGAAAGTTATCTTCTCGCGTGGCGTTACCTGCATTCATTCCAACCCCTCGGAGTTTATATCCAACCATTTGACCAGATTGATCCAATGCCGCATCGAAACGGTAACGTACAGCTGGCCGGTAAGTACCACCGGTCATGTCGTCTTCCCGTGTCCAGATAACTTTTACAGGAGCTTTCATTAGTTTAGAAACAAAAACTGCTTCCCGAACAAAGTCCGCAGAAAGCCTACGTCCAAAACCACCCCCTTGGCGTGTTATCTCAACAGATATCTTTTCAACCGGAATTCCAGTAATTTTGGAAGCTTCCCCCCGCGCCCTGTCTGGCGTTTGGGTAGGCCCGGCTAGTGCTACGCTATCTTCTTTTACATGTGCAAAGAAGTTCATAGGTTCCAAAGGGCTATGGGG
>CAXBLH010000108.1:0-13252 GCA_963976315.1 uncultured Dyadobacter sp. | reverse complement strand
GTTCCGATCGGCTTTTAGTAGGTAGGTATATTGATCCTTATTTTGGGGTTATCCAGTCGTCTGGATACACACAACCCGCAATTTCGGGAAGTATGATATTACCTGTCGATGCGGTTTATGATTCTTTGGATGTGCTTTTGGAATATGATCATTATTATTATGGGGATACTACCAAAATGATGGATCTCTCGGTACATGCTGTAACGACGGATATATTTCTAAAAAGTAGCTACTTCAATACTTTTGAATTGCCCTATATTAAAAAACCACTCGGAACACTGCGCATGTATCCGCATCCTGGAATGGATTCGTTGAAAATTCGCTTATCTGATGAGTTGGGGAAAAAAATATTTGATTTGGCGGCTGCAAATTTAATTACTTCAAATGCAGATTGGGCCAATATATTACAAGGGATTTCGCTCAGAACCGGTGATAAAGACAATAGTGCCGTAATTGGCATCAAGATATCGGGAGAAAATGCCGGAATCCGGTTGCATTATCATGTAATTGGCAATGAAGGTCTGTCCAGACGAGTTTCAAAAGTAAATATGACTGGTACTTCTTATAACCAAATTTCGGGAGATCGAAAAGGAACACTTCTGGATTTAGGGACGACTAACAAAAGAGTGGCGGTGCCTTCCGAAACAACGAATAACAGGACTTTCATACAGGAAGGGCTTGGTTTATTTACGCGTGTTGATTTCCCCTACCTGGATCAACTGAAATATGTTAAATACAGTGCGGTAAACCGTGCTATTTTGAAAATTTATCCAGCACCCCTTACGGTGAATGAAATATATAAGGCTCCGCCTCAAATCTATATTTACTATGTTGATAAATTCAATGAATTTGGTAATTCGCCGATTCCGTTAACTTCCTTGAACGGAAGTAGTGCGATTTCTGGGACCTTTGTGGATAACATCATGGACAATGAACAGTACTATGTTTTTGATGTTAGTGCTTATGTTTCCAATATCATGTTTAGTGATTATAAGATAGAAACCGGTCTCGGGTTAATTACTTCTGCTTTAACTCCTGCTGAATTCCCTGAATCTCGGATGGGTTTTGCAAAAGGCCTTAATCGGTTAGTGAGTGGAAACCAAAAGGTAGGGCCTAAGGCCACCAAATTGGAGTTATATTATACTACGGTAAAGTATAACGAAAAGTAAACTGAATGCTATTTAACCCTATCACGACTGCTTTTTTAGCTGGGGTTTTTATAAAAAACTAAAATTAGTAATCTGCTCGAAAATCCTGTTTATGTAGAATTTGACGGCCCAAAGCCGATAGCAGTTCTAAAAAAAAAACGACCAGTTCTGTCGCAGAACTGGTCGTTTTTTATGTATTTCTAACTTGATGACGCAACTTATCTACCTACAAGCAGGAATTTATTTCAGATTTTCGCTACAAGCGAACGAGGATCGATCGCCAACGGATGGAAGTAGTATGGTTACCTTCTCCATTAGTTGGAAAAGTGCTGTTTTGGTAGAGCCCCCTCCGCTTAGGTTTATTTTTTAGAACTAAACGGAATAATTAATTTTTCGCCTCTTGCGGCATAGTCCTTCGACTTGCCATTCGCTTCCATTAATAAACTTTTAGAAATACCGTATTTACTGGCCACCACCCGAAGTACGTCTCCTGGGCCTACTGTATGTGTATCTTTGACTTGTATTTTTAAATTGGTAATGTCTGCTTTCAAACCTGTAACATCAGGATTGAGTCCCTGCAGCGTCTCTAACTTTAAATTGTATCTGGCTGCAATGTTGGTCCAGGTATCGCCACTTCTTACACGATGAGTTATTGTTTTACCTCCAATAGAAGCTGAGGATACACTTTTTGTTTTTTCCTTAACAGGCTCCGGCTTCGCTTCCTCTTTTTTAACGACAGGGGTGGTTGTACTTTTTGATTCTTCAATCTTTGAAGTTTCCGTAATACCCTCCAGCTCTTCGGTTGTATCCAGTGGCTGCACTGTAATAGAGGTTAGCTCTTCTGTATTGGATGAATCATCAGATATATATTCATAACCTACGTACAAAATAGCAAATACCAACAAGACTAGTACTGCTAATGTAATGATGGGTAGGTTTGATTTTTCTTTTGGTCTAATGTTTCTTTTTTTAGGGATTTCCTCTTCCATAGAATATTTTTTTGATCAATAATTTATAAAAAATTTGAAAAGAACAGTACTGCTTTCGGAAGGGTATTGGAGCATGTTTAAATTTTAAAATGGATCGGTTTAATACTTACTTTATAGGCTACAACTGGTTGATTTTAAACAAGCTCTCCGTTTAATACACTTATTTTAAAGACAAGTGTTAAATATTATTAAGCTCTTCGTTCATTGAAGCTACCTTTAATTTAAGGTTTTCTTTAAATTCCACCAATTTGTCGCCAATAATTTTATCGCTTGAACCCATAATTTGAGCTGCTAATATTCCGGCATTTCGTGCTCCATTTAATGCCACCGTTGCTACTGGTACACCGGATGGCATCTGCAAAATGGAAAGAACAGAGTCCCAGCCGTCAATACTATTACTGGAAAGCACTGGTACTCCTATTACTGGAAGGCTAGTAACTGCGGCCACCATTCCCGGTAAGTGGGCTGCACCGCCCGCGCCTGCTATGATAACCTTTAGCCCTCGTTCACGAGCAGTAGCAGCATATTGCATCATTTTTTCTGGGGTACGGTGTGCGGATACAATTTCCATTTCATAAGGTATTCCAAAACCTTCCAATGCTTCAGCAGCTTCGTTCATTACTTTTCTGTCCGAAATGCTACCCATTATTATTCCAACCATTTCAATTTATATGATTTTTCAGATTAAAATCTGACGTTAACAACTATTCGCTTATTACTTTAATATTTTCTTTAACAAACTGTACCTTGTTTTTCAAGGCTTCCAAATTGGAGTCAATAATGGTGATATGACCCATTTTACGGAATGGTTTTGTGATTGTTTTCCAATATAAAAATGGATATACCTGTTTGGTGGCAAGCAATTTCTCCATTCCTTGATAGACTGCTTTTCCTTCAAAACCAGGCTCGCCTAGTAGATTAACCATGGCCGAAGGCCCATAAGCTTGAGTATCACCTAGCGGTAAGTTCAATATGGCCCGCCAATGTTGTTCATATTGTGACGTTGCATTGGCACGTATGGTATGATGACCACTATTGTGCGGTCTTGGAGCAACTTCATTAATCAGCAACTGGCCATCCTTCGTTAAAAATAACTCTACTGCTAATAAGCCCACAATATCAAAGCATTGTGCCGTCTTGATGGCTAGTTCCTGCGCTTTTTTGTCGATATCAGCCGTGATGTCGGCTGGGGCAAATAGGTATTCTACCAGATTATGTTCCGGATGAAATGCCATTTCGACTGTGGGGAAACAAGCTATTTCACCATTGGAGTTTCTGGCCACGATGACGGCTAATTCTTTGAAAAAATCAACAGACTTTTCGAGAAGTCCGGGCTGGTCAAAAGCCTTTTCCAATTCTTCGGGTGTGTCTATTCTTTGTACTCCTCTACCATCATAACCGTCTTTGCCTAGTTTATGAAATGCCGGAAGGAATTCCACATGTTGTGCGGTATCTTCTCGGTTTTCCGTTAAAATATAGGATGCCGTCGGTAGCTTATGGTCTGTGTAAAATTGTTTTTGGGTTCTTTTATCCTGAATCAATCGAATAACGGACGGTTGCGGGTAGATTTTTTTACCTTCCTTTTCCAGTTTTTCCAGTGCTTCAACATTCACTTTTTCGATCTCGATAGTTATAACGTCCAAATGTTTTCCGAAGTTATAAACGGTTTCAAAATCCTGTAACGACCCCTGCTGAAAATGAGGTGCTATGCCTTTGCACGGCGCATTTTCGTCTGGGTCAAGTATATGAATATCAAGGTTCCAATCAACGGCAGCTTGCAGGAGCATTAAACCGAGTTGTCCACCACCAAGTATTCCAATTTTAGATGAAAGCATTTTAATAAATTAATTTATAAATGCAAAATTGGCTTAAAAAGATTAGAATGTGAAGAAAAACAGTAACCGATATACTTAATCAGTACAGATTTAGGGCAATTTATTTTAAAAATCGAATCAAAATAATTTCGCTGAATAAGAAAAATAGTGCAGCGATTAAGAAATACTTCCATAAATTATTACCCATGTGCTGTGCCGTGAATTCAGTTTCAAATTCTCCACTATCGATACTGCTCAATATTTTTATCTGTTGGTTATCTTTAAAAATGGCGCCTAATTCCTCTACAGTGTAGGGGTTTATATTGGATTCGGAAGGTTCAATATTTAAAGCAATAGTTTGTAAGGTTTTCCCATCCTTGATGATATCAAAATAGCCTGGCTCCAATGTTCCCGATTCTTCGGAATTCGGAATTTCTAGGTATAGTTGATTTCTTACTATTCTCTGGATCGGAATAATCTCATTTTCTCCATTTTTAAGCTTGTATATGGATTCGTTTTCATGTTTAGGGCCACGAAGCGCTATTACAATAGGATTTTCCTGGAAGGTGTACGCCAGCTTTGAAGCTCTTATGCTGGAAGCGGCCATCTTATACATAGTAGGTACAAACAGAGCATGCTGCGCTAAATTGCCAATATTATTACTTAATGTACCCGCAAATAGATAAACTTTACCACTGCCCACACCTATCTGACTTAAAAAAGGGGCTCCATTACTGAATTCTAAAAGTTTCACCCCTGTGTTCGACCACTTCCAAAGGGGTGTTGCGCTTGGCATTTGAATCAAAACATTGTCTTGTACCGTTTGTTCGAAAACATCTTCGTAAAATGGACTGTTGGAATCGGGTAGTTTTATGGGGATTGCTGGACTATTGGTACTCGTATTTTCGGCTACTATATTGATCCCAAATTGTTTTAATAGGGGAGATAGGTTACTACTTTCTTGGTTGTTTTGTGGTATTATCACCAGTGATCCTCCACTGTTAACAAACTTTTGAAGTTCCAGCGACAGTGAGGCATTAAGGTTGGTAACACCATTTAAAACCATTAAATCATTTTCTTTAATAAGACCCAAATCAATGGAACTGGTACTATTAGTATTTAAATTGAAAAGACTGTCATTGCTATATACCTGACTCACGGGAGTATTACTGCCGTTGGTTTCGGTAATTTGTTGTATGTTAATTCGGGGCGAGGCGTTTAGCACAAAATAAAAGTCATTATCAAAAATAACAGGAAAGTCATCAAATGAAACTTTCCCTTTTATTAAACCCTTTCTATTAATATTGAAGTTAAATTTAGCTACTGAATGTCCATTAGGAGCTATATTAACAGAAGCCGTAGAAGACTGCGTATTGTTGAGGGTGAGTTTTAAAATTAAGTTTTCGACGGCTGTATTTCCAGAATTCCGAACATTCACATACAGGCTATTGTTCTGTAATTCCCGAATAAATGGGTTATTGAGCCAAACGGAGTCTAAATAAATATTTTGGTAAGATTCTGATTGGACCGGTATCAAATACAGCTGGTCGGTCGTATCTATTTTAAGTTTATCGATTTCCCCAACAGTACTCTTTTGGAAGTCGGAGAACCAAAATAGTTGATTTTTGGCAGCACCCCCATTTTTTTCAATAAGCCTATGCTGCCGATTATAAATAGTTTGCAAGGATTTTGCAGTGGTATTCAGTTGAAGTGTGGTGAGGCGGTCCCGTATCTGATCCGAAGTGGACAGTCCAATCTCGTTAGCAGAAAAGTCATTGGTAATTAGTTGTAGAGAAATAAGGTATTTGAATTTTCCCAACAGCTCGTCCACCTTCCCAATGGCTACGTCAATATACCTTTTGGTATTCAACTGCGACTGCATACTCATAGAGTTATCCAGGTAGAAACTGGTTATCCCGTTAGGGCTCTCACTCGCATTTTTAATTGTTGGAATAAAGGGTTGTGCAAAAGCTAGTACCAAACAAATTATTGCGAAAATTCTGGCTAGTAAAATCAGCCACTCTTTGATTTTTCTAATGGATTTGGTTTGCGTTTCGGCATGCCTTAGAAAAGAAATGTTTGAGAAATAAATTCGTTTGGTTTTACGAAAATTGAAAATATGAATAGCAATTGGAATGGCTATCGCTATAATTCCCCAAAGAAATGATGGAAACAGAAAACTCATTAATTTCGTTTATATATGGTCTATTTGCAGTTGCAACTCGTTTTAGGTTGTACAAGAGTTACCAGTTTTTCGCCGAAAAAGCGAATGCGTAATACAAGATGCAAAATAGTTTAATTTATCCGAAGGATTTTTTATTTCAACGCCTTTCTGAGAAGTCTATTGCTTTTTTCTAACTTTGCGGAGAAAACCTCAGCCCAATGTTTTGGAAAAAGTATTCCAAAAAGCCGATTTGGGCTATAATTTACCAAGGAATCAAATTTATTAAATAAAAATTATGGCCAAAGTATCGGTAAATAAACACCAGCCAGTCTATCAAATGCCTTCGAATCCTGCGGCGGTTCGAACCAAGAAGTATGCGTTACCCACCAAGAAATATATTTTTTTGGCGATGCGCTATTTTTTTAAGACCCAGTTGAAATGGTCCTTAATTCCTATTGCGTTAATTTTTATTAACGCCGTTTTGAACCTCACCGGAGCCTATGAGAACTTATGGATCTATATTACAGTGGTAGTGGCAACTGTACTTTACATCTTATTTTGGCTCATTCAATTTGCTGGAATCACCCAGTTGGCCCAGTACAAACCCATGTTTGAAAGATTTCAGTATGAAATAGATAGTCGCCAAATTTTGATGAAGTTAAATCAAAAAGAAGGTAATATTTTGAAATGGGAACAAATATTGGATGCGTATCTGGATAAAGAAGGATATGTATTGGTGATCTCCAAAGGGCAATTTATTTATTTACCTTTTACCATTTTTAATTCTGAGCACGAGCATAAGATGTTCGAAAGAATTATGAAACAAAAGAATTTTATTAAAGCTTAATAGGAGTAAAAGGCTGTATGTAAATTCACGAATCCACCAAAAAGAAGCCCCCAACTTGGATTATTATCCAGTTGGGGGCTTATATCGTAATAGTTGAACCTAATTACATTTTAGAAATTCTATCTACTTCCTCTTCCACTTCTGCCCGCGTTTTACCTAGTTTTTGTTGTAGTTTACCAAGTAGTTCGTCTTCTTTTCCTTCTGCATATAATAAATCGTCGTCTGTAAGATCAGCATATTCTTTTTTGATCTTTCCTTTCAACTCATTCCAATTTCCTTTTATTAATTGTGTTGTAGAACTCATAGCTAATTTTGGTTTAGTTTTAAAATACATCAGCTCATAAATGACGCTGATGTAGGTTACTTTAAATAAACTGTACCAATTTCAATTGTAGAACTATGTCTATCAATAAAAATTTGCTAATATTTCAGTTAATAAGTTGATAATGAAATGATTATGAGTTTTATGGGTTTTATTTCACGTATTTTTAAGCGATTCTATGAAAAAATCCCGAGTAATAATTTCCCTATCTTGTTTCTTAATTTCACTAATTCGACTCACTTATTGCAATTAGTTTGTCCATTCGGATAATGGATTGAACCATGGCACGAACAGAATGGTAGTTAACCTTCCAGGAGTGGCTCATATGTTTCCATATAGGCTCGCCTTGTCGGGTTAGCAACGGTAGCCATTCTCCCACGGACTTGTGGATCATGTGATCAAAAACAAAACGGTGGGTTGATTCGTAGGCTTTATAATAATTTTCGTCACCATATACCCTGTAGGCATCCAGCATTCCAATAAGTACTTCGGCTTGTTGCCAAAATTCTTTTTCACGGTCATATACTTCACCCGTATGGGATCCTTCCACGTATACACCACCAAACTCCCAATCGATGCCGTGTGCTATGGCATGGTTGAAGGATTTTAATAGTTGTGATTCGTATTTTTGGTAAGGTACTTCGGCAATATCTAATGCATGCATCAGTAACCAGGCGAATTCTACATTGTGGCCATAACTGGTGTTGTCTTCGGAGGAGCTTTTGAATCCATCCTCAGAAAAGCGATCCCAGCCCCAAATTATATCAAATTTGATTTGTGGTGCCACAGACCAATCGGCCCAGAATTGCGGTATCCCTGTGCCATACTCTGGGTGCATCACCTTGCCAATCAACAGATCGATCATTTCCAATAAGCGACGCTTATGCACTTGCTTGCCACTGGCTTCATACAAGGTTGTAAAGGCTTCCATCAGGTGCATATGCGCATCCAAAGTTTTGCGATCACCACCTCCTGCACCGGGCCCTTTCAGATCCCAGTTTCGGTGAAACATTTCAAAGTAGCCACCAAAGTTGATGTCCGTTCCATGGACATGTAAAAGGTCAAAAACTTTTTCAGCATATTCCAAACCTCGTGGATCACCCGTGGCAAGGGTGTATTCACTCAAACTATAAATTGCAAAACTATGGCCATAAATGATTTTTTCGTCAATAGTGACATTTCCTTTACGATCCATGAGCCAATAAAATCCGCCAAACTCTTTGTCCCACATTTTATCGATCATAAAATCGACACCATGCGAAGCAACGGCTTTATATCGACCTTCTCCATAGCCGGCTCGATGTGCCGCAGAGAAGGTATATACTGTTCTTGATTGGGCAATTAACGACTTCTCATCTTCGCCTGAATCTTTACCTGCGTTGTCAAAATGTGTTATAAAACCACCATTAATTTTATCTACACACCTGTCTTCCCAGAATGGTAAAAGTTCTGTAGTTAAGTGATTATGCGCTTCACTTCTGTAGTTCTTGAGTTGTTCAATGTTCATTTAAATTTTACGAGTTAATTTATGCAACCTATTTTTATTGATCCGTTTAATCTTATAATTGTCCCCTCCAATAAATGGAATGGATTATGACTTGATCACGAATGGTTAAGTAGCTGGAATCGGACTTTGGGTTACGGTTGTCAAATTCTTCCTAAAGACGTTTTTCGATCCTATTGCAGCTTTCGGTATATCGATTCCAAAAGTCTGCCTACAAAACTAGTCGTGATAATATTCACTAAGAGCCTGTTTAAATTTTAGTGATAGAATTGTTTATAGCTTATTTTTTGTGCGAACCGCCCCTTAAAATTTAACATAAGTAGAGCCATAAAATAGCATAAACAAACTATTGGTTAATTTTTAAACAGGGTCTAATACTAAAAAAAAGAATAGTCAAAATCCGGTCTTTTTTTTAATTGAGATTGTCCTATATACATTACGTCAATATTTTAATTATTGGCTATTTCTTCGAAATTTTTGTAGTTATAAAAGTGCTACTATTCATAAGCGTCATCACGATTTGTTGGTTAGTACAATTGGGCATTGGCTTTCAGTAGTCCATTTTCTTCCTAAGGCGATTTTCGAGCCGGCGGTGGGTTTCCGTTTTTTTGAATACCATCGTCAAGGTAAAAACCAGTTGTGATAAGGTCTAAAGAATGAAAAGGTAAAGGAAGAAAGATCCAGAACAAATGCTATCTCCTCTACCATCTTTTTTTAGTTGGATATCTCATTGAGACAGATAGTCTTACAATTTTCGTTTGTTTTCTAAGCGAGCCTGGCTTTCGAGCTACTGCTATGGCAATTGCAAAAGGCTAGGATAGCAAACCTGCGAACGTTACTTTTGCATTTTTGTCAGCAAATGACAGTTTAAGAGATATTGTATTGATAATGAATAAGAAAGAATTAGTTTCCTTAATCGAGAACCGGATTGAAGAACGGATGGCTGCTGCAAAAATAGCAATGGATGCAGCGCAGGCCTCTGCCAATGAGCAAGGAAAGAGCTCTATGGGGGATAAATACGAAACTTCGCGGTCGATGGGGCAGCTGGATAGAAATATGTTTGCGCAGCAGTATGAGACAGCACGTGTAGAAATGACTTTGCTGCAAAGGATCCAGTACCTCGACCATTATTCTGTGGTAATTCCCGGAAGCTTGGTGCAAACCACTACCGCATGGTTCTTTATTACTGTAAGTTTAGGCAAGGTGCTGTTTGAACAAACAGAGATCATGGTTATTTCGGGAGCTTCGCCCATCGGAAAAAGTTTGATTGGGCTAGGGATTGGAGCAGAAATTCTTTTTTTGGGTAAAAAGGAAAAGGTTTTAAATATAATGTAAAAGAGCGGAAATGAATCCGCTCTAATTTTTTTAAGCCATATTATGGAAGACCTTCGAAACGTCGTCGTCTTCTTCCATTTTTTCGATCAACTTTTCGACTTCGGCAGTTTCCTCTTCGGATAATTCCTTGGTGTCGTTGGGGATTCTTTCAAAATCAGCTTCTATAATTTCAAAGCCATTATCTTCCAAATAACTTTGTAGGGTACCAAAAGAAGTGAATTCCCCATAAATGTTGATTTGATTTGTTTCTTCATCCAAGAAAACTTCATCAGCACCAAAATCAATAAGTTCCAGTTCTAGTTCTTCTACATCTTTGGAGTCGTCGTTTGCAATTTTAAAGATACATTTTCTTTCAAAAATAAAATCTAGCATACCAGTTGTGCCTAAGCTTCCACCCAGTTTATTGAAATAGCTTCGAACGTTCGCAACTGTTCTTGTGGGATTGTCGGTGGTACTTTCAACCAAAATGGCAATACCATGCGGGCCATAGCCTTCGTACACCATTTCCTTATAGTCCTCCTGATCCTTTGCGGTAGCTCTTTTAATAGCACGCTCAATGGTATCTTTTGGCATATTTACCGCTTTGGCATTTTGCAGCAATGCACGAAGTCTAGAGTTGGTGCTGGGGTCGTCCGTTCCGCTTTTTACTGCTAATACGATATCCTTACCAATACGAGTAAATGTCTTAGCCATTTTATCCCACCTTTTAAACATGCGGGCTTTTCTATATTCGTATGCTCTTCCCATGCAATTGTAATTTTTTTATTATGTTGTTCGAGAATTTAATATTTGAACCTCTAAAAACAGGTTTAAATATTAAAACGTTTTTACTATTCGTTTGTACAAATTTATAAAAGTGATTTTAATTCGACTAAAAATTGCGAAAAATAGCAGCTATTAAAAATTTATGGATCAGAAACTAGACTGGATATTGACACATTTTAATGATTTGACGGTTTTTCAACTTTATGACCTATTACGGTTAAGAAGTGAAATATTTGTGGTAGAGCAAAACTGCATTTTTTTAGACCCAGATAACGTGGATCCGCAATGTCATCATTTTCTGGGATATAAATTGGGTAAACTAGTGGCGTATTCTAGGATAGTACCGGCCAACATTACCTATGAATTTCCTTCGATTGGGAGAATAGTGGTGGCTGGTTTGGAACGGAAAAATAAATATGGTGTTGAATTAGTCCATAAATCGATACAATGTGTGGAGAAACTCTACGGTAATGCCGACATCCAAATTGGTGCGCAATTATATTTGAAAAAATTTTATGAATCGTTTTATTTTTTTCAGCTAGGGGAGGTTTATATGGAAGATGGTATCAAACATATAAAAATGGTTCGTAAAGGTTTGTAAGGCAGAAATTTAACTTTTTGAGGTGCTATATTAGAACTTTAACTAACAAACGTATAGAATAAATATAGGCTATAAATGACCTGTTTTCGTTACAAATTATTAGACTTCTATAATATTTATTCTACTATTTTATCAATGTTTTTAATGAGTTGCTTGTTTTATTCTGATAAGTTGTATACTTTGGCACAGAATTTTAGTTATTAGTTTTCAGTCAAGCAAATTGTGGTACTTTAGATTGACGCCTGTTAATCGAATATTGCAATTTTGACGAACACTGATAGAGGAGGGTTTACGTGGAATGGCCTACTGTTATGCGGTAGGCCATTTTTTTATACAATGGATTGGAATGGTTGTTAAAAAGCCGTTGATTTGTATATTAAAAATAGCCTTGCTTACTGATTTACATGACCAAAGTTACCGAATACATCTCCCGCGCAAGCGGAAATCCTCTGTTTTCCTTAGAGATTGTTCCTCCCTTAAAGGGGCAAAATATAAACGAATTATTTGCATCTATTGAGCCCTTGATGGAGTTCAAGCCGCCTTTTGTGGATGTTACTTACCACCGTGAAGAATTAATTGATAGAATAGGCCCAACGGGTCAAATCATGCGCGTGCCTACTCGCAAACGCCCTGGTACTGTGGGGATTTGTTCCCGCTTAATGGAGCGATTTAAGGTGGATGCTGTCCCTCATGTTATTTGCGGTGGTTTTACCAAAGAAGAAACCGAAGATGTTTTAATCGATTTGTATTATTTAGGAATTGATAATGTTTTGGTTCTAAGAGGTGATGCCGAAAAATCTGCTGGTGTTTTTATACCCAAAAACGGCGGACATACCTATGCCTCTGAGTTACTGGAGCAGGTAGTGCAACTTAATGCTGGCCAATTATTAAATGAAGAAACAAAAAACCATCCTACGGATTTTTGTATTGGCGTGGCCGGGTACCCCGAAAAGCATATGGATGCTACTAGTTTTGATACTGATATTAATTATTTAAAACATAAAATAGACCTTGGTGCCGAATACATTGTTACTCAAATGTTTTTTGATAACCAAAAATATTATGATTTTGTGAAGCGGTGTAGACAAGAAGGCATTACGGTACCAATTATACCGGGATTAAAGCCGCTTTCAACCAAAAGACAATTGGCGATTTTGCCTAAAATATTCCATTTGGAATTTCCAGAAGATCTTATCGCAGCCGTGAATGACTGCGATTCTGATAAAGAGGTTCGGCAAATAGGAGTGGATTGGGGTGTGCAACAGTGCAAGGAACTGATACAGTTCGGTGTTCCCGTTTTACATTTTTACACCATGGGCAAATCGGATAATGTGGCCCAAATTGCTCGCGAGATTTTCTGAAAGCATTAGTCAAACTGAATTGCTGTACCATTGGCACTAACCATCAACATGGATCCGTTACTGCCAATGGTTTGGAAATCCAGATCCACCCCTACAATGGCATCGGCTCCAAGTCTTGTTGCTTGCTCCATCATTTCTTTGATAGCAATGCTTTTTGCTTCGCGCAAACTTTGCTCATAGGCTCCAGATCGGCCTCCAACAACATCCCGAATTCCGGCGAAAATGTCTTTTACAAAGTTTGCTCCTATGATGGCTTCTCCATTTACTAGTCCAATGTATTTATGGATAGTTTTGCCTTCAATATTGTGGGTAGTTGTTACTAACATATTTTTGATTTTTATCTTTTTAGTTTAGAGCCTGTTTAAATTTTAATGAAAGAATTGTTTATAGCTTATTTTTTGT
>CAXBLH010000107.1:0-13299 GCA_963976315.1 uncultured Dyadobacter sp. | reverse complement strand
TATCAATCAGATGGTTGACACGGTTTTTGCTGTCGGCTGTAATTACCGGCCCCATTTGGCTGTCTGCATCCAGACCGAAACCTGTTTTGCGTAGTTTCACATTTTCAACCAAACTATCCGTAATTTCTTTATGGTCACCCACGGTCACGATGGTAGAAGCAGCCAGACAACGCTGTCCTGCACAGCCATAAACGCTATCAATTACAATTTGCGTGGTCATGTCGACATCTGCATCAGGTAAAATGATGACCGGGTTTTTAGCACCGCCTTGCGCTTGAACACGTTTGCCATTAGCAGCACCTTTGGCATAAACATATTTGGCAACCGTAGAGGAACCGACGAAACTAATTCCTTTGATTATTGGGTGTTCTAATAAAGCATCCACTACTTCACGACCACCTTGTACTACGTTAAGAACTCCTTTTGGAAGATCAAGTTGCTCCATCAATGCCACAATTTTGGTCATGGTCAATGGTACTTTCTCCGAGGGCTTAATGATATAACTATTACCACAAGCTAAGGCGTAAGGTAAGAACCAAAAGGTGATCATCCCTGGAAAGTTAAACGGTGCGATACATGCACAAACTCCCAATGGTTGACGTATCATATACTCATCTATTCCTTTGGCAATATCTTCTGAAAATTCGCCTTGCATCATGGTAGGCATTCCACAAGCATTTTCCACGTTTTCTATGGCGCGTACAATTTCAGCTTTAGCCTCGATAAACGTTTTTCCAGATTCTAATACGATGGTACGCGAGATATCGTCAATATTATCTTCTAATAATGTTTTCAGTTTAAACAAATATTGTACTCGCTTAGAAACAGGCATTGCCCTCCATTCTAAAAAGCCTTTCTGAGCTGATTCGGCTACCGCCGCTACATCAGCCGCATTGCCTTCCGGTACCAAAGCCAATACTTCCTGTGTAGCAGGATTGAGCACGTTCCAAGTTGAAGTCGATTTACTATCGACCCATTCTCCATTTATATAATTTTGTAATTTATGCATGGTTATAATTCGGTTATTTAGATATTAGGTTTTAGGGGTTAGTATTTTGTTAAAAGTTAAAAAAGTGTTTAGGCTTTTGGGGTTTAGGTTGTAGGCATTACTTTTTTGGTTAAAAGTCGAATGTTAAAGCGTTATCAGCCTACTGCTTATAGCTTATTGCCTACTGCTCTTTTAGAATCCTCCTCTCGATGCTACAAATTCCATAGCTTCTTCGTTGGTTGGCATAAAGTTGGCGCAGCCTTCGCGGGTGACGATAATGGCACCACAGGCGTTGCCCATTCTTACACTTTTGTACAAATCCCAGCCATTTAAGAGTCCATAAGTAAAACCTGCACAAAACGAATCGCCAGCACCGAGTACGTTTAATACTTCAACCGGAAAGCCAGGTACTTTTACTTCTTCCTGATTTGGCTGAAAAATAGACGCGCCTTCTTTTCCTCGTTTTACTACCAAGGTTTCAACCCCAGACTCCATGATTTCAGCGATAGCTGCATCAATATTACCACGAATTTCAGGAGCTGAAATCTGTTGGTGTTTGATTTGAAGTTGCTCTTTATCGGTTAAAAACGTGGCCAAAATCTCTTCTTCGGTCCCCACTACGATATTGAATTTTCCTAGTGCTGCTCGGAGTGTTACACCAAACGCTCGGATATCAAACCATTGGTCTGCACGAAAATCGATATCAAGAATGGTGGTAACATCGTTTTTACTGGCTTGTTCCAGAGCAAAAAACATAGCAGTGCGACTAGGGTCTTTACTGAAAGCAGTACCTGAAAATGCGGCTGCTCTAAAATTGTCAAAAGGGATAGCATCAATATGGTCTAAGTCCACATTTATATCGGCACAATTGTCACGGTAATAAACCAAAGGGAATTTGTCAGGAGGTTCAATGCCAAGTATTACCGCAGAGCTGCGAGTTCCTTCAATAGTGGGCACCCAAGCTGTTTCTACGCCCTCTTTGTCCAGAAAGTTTTTGATAAAATTCCCAACCTGATCGTTTCCGATGCCTGTAAGAATTGCGGTTTTGAGTCCAAGTCGTTGAGCTCCGGTTGCAATATTTAAGGGACATCCTCCCACAAAAGCGTTAAATGCTTGTATATCAACAAAGGGTGAACCTACGTTTGCGGAGTACAAATCAATGGATGAGCGGCCAAGGGTAAGCAAATCATATTTTTTCATATCAGTAGATAAAGATCCAAATGGTTAGGTAAAGGAGTATTACTGGTTGTTGTTCATCTCGGCTGTAACCATTGGCAAACGAGGGTCGCTACCTTTCCAGCTTCCGTAAATCCAATCATGGTCTGGGTCTGATGTGTTTGCCAATGATTGATCGCTTCCCGCCAAAAAGTTGAGGTAATACACATTGTAACCATGTCCTGCCGCAACGGGATGATATCCTTTTGGAATGAGAACCGCCTCGTTGTTTTTCACACGAACAATTTCATCCAAAGAGCGGTCGTCAGTATAAACTTGTTGGATGGCGTAGCCTTGTGGTTTATCAATTTTATAAAAATAAATTTCTTCCAGATTCGCTTCTAAAATGGTTCCATCAGCACCTACTTTGCGCTCGTCGTGCTTATGGGCTGGAAATGAACTCCAGTTTCCAGATGGAGTGTAAACTTCGACACATACAATTTTATGGCAATCAAAACCAGGTTCGATCAAACTATTGATTTGACGGTTGGCATTATCTCCTCCACGGAATTCAATGGCTGCTTCTTCAGGGCGTTTCATACGAGGCGGGTGATCTTCGTTGGATTTTACTTTACAAATCGCAATGTCTGTTTGTGCCGCTTGGGAGGTGAGTACAAAATCGGTATTTCGTGACAGGTACATGGCATGGCCGATACCACTAAAAACATCTTTGCGTCCATTTCCAGTCTCCCAAGTTTGTCCTTTGGCTTCGACTTTAAAATTACCCCCTAGTAGCACGATACAATATTCATACGTTCCAGTATTTAGTTGTATTTGTTCCTCATTATCCAATACCTTCGCTTCGAAGTTTAGATATTCCCAGCCTGCCTGTTCGCTGGTAAGTGAATGATAAGTTTTAGAATTGGTGTTGGGTTTTAAAAGTAAGTCGCTCATAATTTATTTGTTTCTTTTTTACAATGATAGTATTGTATAAATTAAATACAAAATGTAAATATGTTAATATCTTATGCAAACGTTTGAAAAAATTTATTACTTAACAATGTAATTGTCCTATTGAATGAAATCATCCCGACCTGTAACCATAAAAGATATTGCGAAGCGGTTTAATTGTTCTCCGTCTACGGTATCAAGAGCGTTAAACGACCATCTGGCAATTAATGAAGATACGCGCAAGAACATACAGGAATATGCGCTGGCGGTTGGCTATCAAAAAAATGAAGTGTCGTTAAGTTTGTTGAATAAACGAACCGCCACTTTGGCAGTGGTAGTCCCTTCCATTGGCCATTTTTATGAAACTTCGGTCATTGAAGGGCTGCATGCTGTTTTACAACCGATGGGATATACTTTAAATATTTGCGTGACCAATGAAAACTATTTACTGGAAAAGGAATATTTGAACAAACTGCTTTCCAATAGAATTGAAGGAATTTTTTTGTCTGTATCACAAGAGACCTACGATTCTGGTCATTACGAGCATCTGGAACAGGTGATGCAACGCCAAACTCCTCTGATATTTATAGACCGAGAGTTCGAAGATTTCGAAACAAGTAGAGCTACTGTCGACGATTACCATGGTGCCTATGCGGCTGTAGAGCATTTGATACAAGTGGGTTATAAACAAATTGCCCATTTGAAAGGACCAAATGGACTAACGGTTTCAGAACAACGTTTCAAAGGCTATTTGGACTGTTTGGAAAAATACAATATGCCCGTTCGAGAGGAGTTGATTATCAATACCAATTTCAAGGTAGAAAGTGCTATTGTGCCTACCAAAAGGCTTTTAGAATTAGATACACCACCTGATGCTATATTCGGAGCTAACGATCAAGTAGCTATCGGAGCTATGCGTGTAGTAAAGGATAAGGGGTTAAGGATTTCGCAAGACATCGGTTTAGTGGGTTTTGACAATTCACCCATTTCAGCTTATACCTATCCATCGTTGACCACCGTAGGAAGGCCAGGTAGGGGTATTGGAATGGAAGCTTCCCGCCTGTTCTTAAATCAGGTAAATGCTTCTGGAGATTTTATTCATGAAAGTATCGTATTGCCAACGGAATTGATAATTCGAGAGTCTAGTTTGAAGTTGGGGTAGGGGTTTTGAAAAGTGGGATCACCAAAAAGTATTGTTCCAAAATAAAAATACAGCCATTTATTCTTGGATAAATGGCTGTATTAGAGATTTTATTTGATCTATTGTCTTTTTCTTCCTTGGCCTCCACCTTGGCCGCCTTGGCCTCCGCCGCCTCTTCTTTCAGTCATCGTCGCTTTGTATTTTTCCATTTGTTCTGCCGTGAGTATTTTTCCAACTTCAGCTTGGTACTTATCTTGGGAAGCCTTCATTTTTTCACGATCCGTTGACTGGCTTTTGCGCATTTCTTCCATTTCTTTCATACGATCCAGATTAAGGGCATATACCTTTTTTTCTTGATCTTCGGTTAATGCCAGACTTTTAGTCAATTGTTTTGTTTGGCGGTCTGCTCTTTCTTCTGGAGTTGCGTCGTTGTTGCGTTGTGCGAATACGGTTAGGCTCGCAAATGCAAGCATCATTAACATTACTACTTTTTTCATGTGCTTCAATTTTTAAATGTTACCGGGGTTAGAGTAGTTCGTATCGCTTGGGTTTAATGTAACTTTAAAAATTATTGAAATATTTTTGTGAGCAAGGCTATTACGATAGCGCAAGTATAGCTAATCAAAGTCCCTACCAGTACATATTCCGATTTTTTGGTAATATAAGCAGTCGGTATTTCTGTACTTGATTTGTCGTTGTATCGTAATAACGATTTTGCAGCAATCAAAAAACCGATTGCAGAAAACTGGTTGAGTATTACGAATAAGAAAATTAACAGACGCTCTGAGATCCCGATCCACTTGCCCGCACTGGCGAGGTTATCGTCTGCGTGTGGTACCAGTCTGTCTAGCTCTTTTCGCCAAGGTCTGGTCATCATTCCTACCAAAAATGAGACTGGATTCAGGCAAAGTAACAGGCCTATGGTGGTGGCCATGGCTTTTGGAGTGTGGTACCAGTCTGCAATTATTTGGATTCCAGCAAGGGTTTGCCCGGTTAATACGCCGGCAACCACCAAGATGGAAAGTAGGTGTAGAGCCTGGTCGGCTATAAACCAGGTAGTGGTATTTTTCTTGTCGAACCGAAGTTTTGTAATATCTATTGCGGCGTGAATAGCGGCGAGGATAAGGGCTGGAAATGGATTTTTCCAATGTCCAAGTAGTACATAAGTACTGATAAAAACCACTGCGATATGGTAATAAAAATACTTGGAACGATGACTTTTCTTTTGTTTTCCATGTACCCATTTGGTGGGTTGCCAGTAGAAATCGGCCAGAATATGCGCCGCTAATAAGGCCAGTAGCTCTATCATCTCTTTGGTTTTTTATTTTTTACTCAGTAGAATAGGTAGCGTTTTCAATAATTGTTCCACTACCCACCATTTGGCACTTTTCGCCCTTTGACTTACAGCGGACTGACTTATATCCAATTCTTCGGCAATTTCAGTGAATGTTTTCCGGAGCATTAATTTGCAAATAATTTCACTTTGAGCAGTAGTCCAATTTTCTATCAAAGTTTCCAGTAGCGCATTGATGATTTCCATTTCAATACGTTCAGAATTGAAATGTATACCTATTCTTGCGTTTTGGTTTTTAATTTGATCCGCCAAATGACCAGATAACCTAAAGGCTTCCCCGTCGGAAGTGCCAGGTCTGTCAGTTAATTTTTTAATGCCGCCAATTCCAATGGCAATCCGAATATCGATTTCGGTATCATCTATTTTTTGGGATCGTATATATGCCCGGCATAGTAAAGCAACCCGCATGGCCTCTTCGTAGTTCTCCAAAACCGCTTGAAAGCTATCGCCGCGAAAGATTTCAGGCACCAATGTCCAAGTGAATGATTGATCAGAAAGTAACAGATCAATCAAGCCATTGAGCCAATTTTGGGTTGTTTCAACTTCAAATTGCGTTGAATTTACCAAATCAGCAGTTATTACCGCATAATGTTTGGTTTTCATATAAGTATAAAGGCTTATAATTATCAAATATAAGTAAAAAAGCTTATAGATTAATAATATAAGGAAAAGTGCTTATGATGAATTTATTTCAAATGTTTTATGACCAGCGATTTCCATTCTTCTTTTAAAGCGCCTTCAAAAACGGGAACACCAGCGCGACGATACCAGTAGCCGGCATTCCAGGTATCTCCTTCTACCCGGTGTAAATAGGCATGTATTTGGTCATAGGCGGGAGTGCCTTCGCTGCTTTGGGCTATATTATGAGCAGCGTCCCAGTCTCCTTTGGCATCAAACCACAGTGCTTTTAATAAAATGGGTAAGTTGGAGGATGGCTGATCCTCCGATAAGGTAGCAGAAAATGCTTCAAAATTCATAAGATTATATTTTTTCAGTTGAAGTTTATTCAAAATATGATTTAGTCAAAAGTAACCACCGTTTCGCCGTTACCCATAATTACTTTTTTGGCAAGGTTAAGAAATAAGCCGTGTTCTACCAAACCTACGATTTGATTCAATTCCAAGGCCAATCCAGAAGGGTTTTCAATTAATCCGAAATCGGTATCAATGATATAATTGCCTTCATCCGTAATAAAAGTAACATCGTCTTTTTTTCTTATAGTTCCTTTACCACCCAGAGATTGAAGTCTTGCGAGTACATATTGGTAAGCCATAGGTATTACTTCAATAGGAAGGGTGAACTTACCCAAAAGCGCTACTTTTTTTGAGGAATCGGCAATAATGATGTTGTCCGTCGTAAGGGAAGCAATGATTTTTTCTCTTAATAATGCACCGCCGCCGCCTTTGATTAATTGTAGGTCTGAGGTAAATTCGTCGGCCCCGTCGAAAGTAATATCAATATGGTCGACAGTATTTATATCGATTAATGGTATACCCAGTTTTTTGGCCAATTCCATTGACTCCTCAGAGGTAGGTATCGCTCGGATATTTAACCCTTGGCTAACCAATTTTCCAATTTCAATAATTGCATAATAGGCCGTGGATCCAGTACCTAGGCCTACGATTTGGTTATCCTTCAAAAGCTTACTCGCCTCTTTAGCGGCATATTCTTTTTCCTTTATGAGGTTTTTGCTCATGGCCATTAAGGTTTTAGTGATGGAGGTTTGTATTACATGTATAAAGTAGACAAAAATATTTTACAAAAATTAGTTCGTAAAACAACATAAGGTAAAATGTTTTAGCTGATTCGTATTATCTTGTCAGAAAATAGTATCAATTAACTAAGCAAACCTATGTTTAAAACTTTATCAACGTTCCTTGTTGGCATAGTGCTATTTCAGGCAAGTTATGCACAACAGACGTTTCCTCAAAATGGTGCTTTTGATGATAGACCAGAAAGATATGCATTTAAAAATGCAACCATTGTGGTTGATTCCAAAAACAAAATTACCAATGGGATTTTATTGGTTGAAAATGGAAAAATTATTGAAGTCGGAAAAAACGTTAAAATTCCTATTGGAACCGTTGTGACTGATTTGATGGGGAAATATATTTATCCTTCTTTGGTAGACTTGGACTCTGATTATGGAATGCCTGAAATCAAAAGAGATACGAGGGGCGGCGGACGACAAACTCCGCAGCTGGAAACCAATAAAAAAGGTGCATTTGGATGGAACCAAGCCATCCAGCCAGAAATAGCCGCCTCCGAATTATTCGTACCAAATGAAAAGGAGGCAGAAGAACTCCGGAAATATGGTTTTGGCACCGTGCTGGTTCATCAACATGATGGTATTGTGCGTGGAAGTGGCGCATTGGTAACACTCCATGATGAATCCGCCAATAAAGCATTACTTAAAGATAAAGCAACGGCTCATTTCTCTTTTAGCAAGGGGACTTCTACTCAAACCTACCCTTCGTCCGCAATGGGTGTTTCTGCTTTAATTCGTCAAACTTATTACGATGCCGACTGGTACGAAAAAAGTACTTCAGTATCGGACAAAAATATTTCTTTGGCTAGTTTTAATTCTATCAAAAAACTACCTTCTATATTTGAAACTACAGAGAAATACAGCTTGATGAGGGCCGATAAAATTGGCGATGAGTTTGGTATCCAATATATAATTATAGGTAGTGGAGACGAATACCAGCGTATTAAAGAAGTTAAAGCAACGAAAGCGTCTCTTATTCTACCACTAAACTTTCCCGAAGCTTATGACGTAACCGATCCATGGGATGCCGAATTGGTTACCGTTAATCAGCTGAAAAACTGGGAGCTGGCACCCAAGAATTTAGCCACGGTATCGGCAGCAGGTATTCCGTTTTCCATTACGCTGGCTGGGCTAAAAAAGAAAGCAGATTTTTGGAAAAACCTGCGTACTGCCATTGCTTATGGGTTGCCAAAAGACAAGGCTCTAGAAGCCTTGACCAGTATTCCTGCTAAACTGATAAATGCAGATGGACAAATCGGAAGTCTTGAAAAAGGCAAATGGGCCAATTTTCTAATCACCTCTACGGACCTATTTGAGAGCGACAATATTATTTACGAAAATTGGATACAAGGAAAGCAATATATCCAAGTGAATAAGGATCTTGCCGATTTTCGGGGAACTTATAACCTGGTTGTAAATAGCCAGCCCACGGGTAAATTGATTATTTCTGGCGAAGCTCAAAAGCCAGAATACAAAATTAGCTTGACCGACAGCGCGAATATTACACCCAAAGTGCTATTGTCGGATCAGTTGATTACACTAAACTATCAGCCGAATAAAAAATCTTCCGAAACGGTTCGTTTGACTGGCTGGTTAAAGGGCGATGGTATGGAGGGGCAGGGGATTTTGCCTTCGGGAGAAAATGTTTTTTGGAGTGCTTCAAAAACCGACAAGTATGTACAGGTTGCCAAAAAAGACAGTACGGATAAGGTTGATTTAGAGCTGGGAGAAATGACATACCCTCTTTCTGGATTTGGTTTGAACAAAATGCCCAGTGCCGAAACTATTTTGATCAAAAATGCGACGGTTTGGACCAATGAAAAAGAAGGGAAAATAGAAAATACAGATGTACTGGTTCAGCAAGGTAAGATCGCAAAAGTTGGGAAGGGAATTACAGCACCAGCGGGTGTAAAGACGATCGACGGAACAGGCAAACATCTTACTAGTGGAATTATTGATGAACACAGCCATATCGCCTTGTTTTCTATCAATGAAGGAGGGCAAACTAGCTCAGCCGAAGTACGTATGAGCGATGTGATAAACCCAGACGATGTCAATATTTACCGTCAACTAGCAGGAGGAGTTACTGCTTCTCAGCTTCTACATGGATCTGCTAATTCTATTGGAGGACAAAGTGCCATGGTGAAATTAAAATGGGGTGGTGGAGTGGAAGATCTCTTAATGCCAGAGGTTCAGTATATCAAATTCGCTTTGGGTGAAAATGTGAAACAGTCCAACTGGGGGGATGTGCAGCGTTATCGCTTTCCACAAACCAGAATGGGCGTAGAACAGGTTTATTTCGATCATTTTATCCGTGCTCGAGAATATGCTAAAAGCTGGGAAGTTTACAACAAGGCCTCTAATAAAGTGGGTTTGGTAATGCCACGCCGTGACTTGGAGTTGGATGCTCTTGCGGAAATACTCAATGATACACGACATATAACCTGTCATTCTTATGTGCAGTCAGAGATCAATATGCTTATGCATGTAGCCGACTCTATGAATTTTAAGGTTAATACTTTCACCCATATTCTGGAAGGTTATAAAATGGCAGACAAAATGGCTCAACGAAATATAGGAGGTTCTACGTTTGCCGATTGGTGGTCCTATAAAATGGAGGTTAAAGAAGCGATACCTTACAATGCAGCCCTGATGTATCATGAAGGTATTACAGTAGCAATCAATTCTGATGATGCGGAAATGGCGCGTAGACTGAATCAAGAAGCTGCTAAAACCATGTTATACGGCGGAGTTCCAGAAGAAGAAGCCTGGAAAATGGTTACCTTAAACCCAGCCAAGTTATTACGTCTCGACCATAGAATGGGTAGTGTTAAAGTTGGAAAGGATGCCGATTTGGTGCTTTGGAATGAAAACCCGTTGTCTATTTATGCAAGACCGGACTTTACCATGATTGAAGGTGCGATTTATTTTGATAAAGTAAAGAATGAAAGTATGCAAACAGAAATTCAAAAAGAACGTGAGCGTATTATTCAAAAAATGTTATCAGATAAAACAAAGGGAAAGCCGACTCAAAAGCCAAAAATGGTTCAGCCCAAAATGTGGCACTGTGAAGATGTGGTGGGTATATATACCGCGCATGACCATGAGTAAAACAGGCAGTGATCAATTGGTAAGTTCAAAGTATAATTTGAAAAACATGAAATATTCTTTAAAACATATAATACAAACAGGGCTGGCAGTATGCCTGTTATGGCACAATGCGATCGGCCAAAACCCTGCTCCCGGTGACGCACAGACAGAGAAAATAACCTTGTCTGGAGCCAACATCCATATCGGCAATGGACAAGTAATTAGTAATGGATCTATTACTTTTGAAAAGGGGATAATCACCTATGTAGGGGAAGGAAAAGGCAATGGAGGAAAGGAAGTCAATGTAGCCGGTAAGCATATTTACCCCGGGTTAATTTCTTTAAACACCACAGTCGGTTTACAAGAAGTAGCTTCTGTTCGTGCTACTTTGGATTACCGGGAGGTAGGCCAAAATAATGCACATGTGCGCGCCCTGGTGGCTTATAATACTGACTCGGAAGTGATTCCAACTTTGCGGGGCAATGGCATACTCTTGTCACAAGCAGTGCCTGAAGGAGGGATTATCTCTGGGAGTTCGTCCACATTTTATACAGACGGATGGAGCTGGGAGGATGCTGTGTTGGCGAAGGACGATGGTATTTGGATAGCATGGCCCTCTTTTTTGTCCTCTTCGTTTAGTTATGAAGATTTTACTACAATTACCAAACGAAATGAAAAACGGCAAGAAACGATTGATTTATTTTATAAGACTTTCTCAGATGCAAAGGCTTATAATGAAATAAAGGATCCGAACCCTGTGAATTTAAGATTGAAAGCGTTGCAGTCTGTACTGTCAGGGGGACAAAATTTATATATCAGAGCACAATATGCCAAGGATATAGTGGAATCTGTTCGGTTTGCGAAGCATTTTGGAATTAATAAAATAGTGATTGCTGGTGGGGACGAATCCTATAAAATCATACCGTTTCTAAAGGAAAATAAGGTGTCTATCATTGTGAACCCAACGCATCGATTACCAGATCGCGCTGATGAAGCCGTTTATTTACCTTATGAACTTCCTGGGAAACTTTTTACGGCGGGCGTGAAAGTGGCCATTACTTATTCCAATGAATGGTGGAGAACACGTAATTTGGCTTTTTTGGCTGGTACTGCTGCTGGTTTTAGCAACCTTACACCTGAGCAAACCCTACAAATGATCACCAAAAATGCAGCTGAAATCATAGGAGCAGAGAAATGGGTAGGGACCTTAGAAAAAGGAAAACATGCCTCCTTAATAGTGGCCAATGGTGACCTGCTGGATATGCGGGGAAACTCGATTGAAATGGCTTATATTAAGGGAGCACAAGTTGACCTAGATGACAAACAAAAACGACTGTACGAAAAGTATAAAGAGAAATATAAATCTAACTAAACTTATATTTAAAGCCAGTTTGGTCAACTAGTATTGCTTTTTAATTTGAATAGCGGCGAAATATTAATGGTGTTTCACAATTAAAAGGAAATAAATTCTAAATTAAGATAAAAATGATTTATTACTTTTGTCAAAGTAGTATTAGTTTATTATCTTTTCAGATTCAATAAATAACAGTGCATCATTTCACCTAGCAAATTTTTATGAGAGCAGGTAACCTTTATAAAGTAGTCGAGTATGCGAATGCATCTCAAGAAGTTCAAGAAATATATGACGAAACCAAAAAGGAATTAGGTTTACCATTTGTACTGAATTGGTTCAAGTGTCAAGGGAATAATGCAGTTCTTTTGCGAGGAAACTGGGAAAAGTTGAAATCAACCATGATACGTGGTTCGGTACCTGGAATTATAAAACAATTGATTATTTTCAATGTTTCGGCTCAACGGAATTGTCAATATTGTGCCAATGTTCACGCCATTTTTGCTAACCAGCTAGGTGATTCCTATGGTGATGAGTTTCTGGTAACCGAAAATATGGATAGTGATTTAATTCCTCAAAGTTATAAAATCGCTGTAAGTGTAGTAACTCGTGCTGCATTAAACTCGGGTAGTATTTCTGACAGCGATTTTGAAGAGCTGATCCAAGCAGGTTTTGATAAAGAAGAAATTCAAGAATTAATGTCGCAGGCAGATTTGGTTAATATGTTAAACACCATTGCTGATATTTCTGGAATCAAAATGGACAATGAATTAATGGAGATTTCCGCATAAAAAAACTATGGTTACGAAGGAGGAGTTTAGATATCGATTAATCTATGAATCACTTTCTAGGTTTTCTAGCAATCTAAGTAGGACTTCCACCTTTGAGGACTTGCGTAGTTGTCTGCAACGAGACATTAAATATTTATTTGATTACCCCTTGATCCGATTTACGTTTTATAAGTCGGATCAAGTTATTTCTTATGCTATTAGTTCCACAAGATGTGAGCTTGATAGGATACATATGGAAGACTTATGGCCCTTGGAAAAAAGACTTATAAAGACCGAAGTTCCAATGGTTATGGATGTACTTTCAGAGGTTAAACAAAATTTACCCGGTTACGAGGAATCTTTTAAAGACAGAATTGTTTCTGTGTGGGGGTGGAATTTTAATTTTGGAAAACAACAAGGCGTACTAGTATCCGTATTTACTGAAAGTGGTAAACCCTTTCGCTATACCGATTTACCGGTATTAAAAATTACTGTTGAAAATTTCTTTGCTAAAAACTTGAATATTAGTTTATTCTCAGAAATTTTCAAACAAAAAAAAGAATTAGAAGAGGCGTTACAGCTTCTTAAAGAGAAAAGTGATGAAATTGGATTGTTGGTAAATTCTCAGGAGAAAATTATTGTTGAAAGAACTTCTGAGTTGTTACACAAAAACACCAAACTGGTAGAGTTGTCACGGATGAATGCACATACAATAAGAGAACCACTATCAA
>CAXBLH010000106.1:0-13374 GCA_963976315.1 uncultured Dyadobacter sp. | reverse complement strand
CATGCGCTTGCAGTTCTAATTGCTCCTTAGCAAAAATCGGTAATTTACGATCCCAATAGTTTTCTAGAGTTACACTATTTACGACATTAACCCCATTCAAATCGACGGAAACACGGTCGCCAACCATGGTGATATGGAAGGTATTCCATTCGCCAACGGCATTATCTGCCACTTGTGAAGGCTTGCTTTCATGCGTTTGGTTGTTATAAAGTCCTCCTGATCCTACTTGTGCACCTACCGAAACCCGTGAAGTATCCCAAATTTGAACCTGAGGCGTTCCTCTTAAATAAATTCCAGCATCACCTTCTTTTTGAATCTTCCAGTCAACATACATTTCAAAATCGCCGTATTCTTTTACAGTACAAAGGTTGTTACCATGTCCGGTGAATACCAAGTCGCCATCTTTGGCGATCCAGCTTTTTAGGGCTTCGGCATCCGCAATTTTTTGTTTAGCCGCCAAGGTGTCTGCACTCATTTGGCTTCTTTTAATGGGGTTTGCTACCAAACCTTTCCAGCCTGTTAAGTCTTTTCCATTGAATAGGTTTACAAAACCTTCCCCTTTTGGTAATTCCCCCAAGTGTTTTTTGACGGCCTGTATATCGTACTGGCTATCTTGTCCGCTCAATACGGTCATTGTTTTTTCTAGTAGGTTACGTACTTCACTGCCATAAAATTCAGGATTGGCCAGTGCAATATTCATGACCGTACGGGCAGCTACTTGTTTGGCTTCGCTATCGTCCAAATATTTTCCTGCAAATAACAATGCATTAAACGTTTTGGATTGCGCTAATTCACCAATGACCATTCTTTTTTGAGCGCTATTTTTAGCAAATGGCATTATGTCACGTAACATAATAACCTTATTTTCAGCAGTAACTTTTGATTTTTTTACAGCGGCTACATAGCCTTTAATGGCCGCATTCAATTCGTCGGAGCTGTTTGTCTTTTTTGCAATGGACAGTAATTCATTAGCCGCACTACCATCCGACCATGCTGAAAGTGCGTCTATTGCCGCAATTTTCGATGATTGGTCTCCTCTGTTATAGCTATCAACAACTGATTTTAAAGCAGCTTTGTCGCCCACAGTAGCTAGTACTGCAAGGTAATTGCTTTGTTTATTAGCAGGAACACTTCCTATTTGATGCAATAAGGCAGCACTTTGTTTTTCTTTACTTCCTAATCCAGCAACGCTACTACTGATCGCTTTTTGTACAGACTCTATTTCAGATTTATCTGATACATTATCCAACAAATTGAAAAGCTGAGGCAAGTCTTTATTAGTAGCAAGTGATTTCAAAGCCATGAAAGCAGCAGATTTCACGTTGCTATTTTTGCTACTTAGCAGCGAGGATACCACGGGTAGCTTATCATTGGCTTCACGAGCAGCTAAGATTTCTATCACCGATGGCTGCGCACTTACCGGGAGTTGTGGTAATGCAGTAGCCAATTGACTTACAACACCCGTTCCTTTGATAGTCAGCAAGGAGCTTTTAACGGCTGCAATTTCTGATTCATTACCTGTTTTTAATATTGGAATTAGTTTGGCAACTGCTGCTTCACCCCCTATTTTTCCTGCCGACCAAATCGCCGCTAGTTTTATTTTGCCATCCTTCGAGGTTAGCATTTTATAAACTGTGGGCAATGCATCTTTTGATGCAGCATGGCCTAGCATGGTGATAATTTCAGCTTGTGCTTCTGGTTGTACAGTTTTTAATGCCGACATCCAAGCGGCAGACCCATTTGAAACCGTATATGGCTGGGCCAACTTTAAGGCGGCAATACGGTATTGCGAATCCGTGCTCTTCATGGCTTGTACGAGTAGAGGTGTCGCATTTCCTTTTTTGATATCCGTATAGATTTTCAAAGCCGAAGATCTAGTGGCGGTGAGAGCAGGAGCGGTAGCAGACTTGATAATATCCAGGGTCGCTTTTTCTGCAATAGCATCAGAACCATTATTGGCAAGATGTGCTAGGTATTTGAGGTATACCGCAGTCGCATCCGCTTCGTCGTAAATCCAATTTGCTTTTTTAGCCGCCGCTACCAAAATGTCTTTTGACGATGGTGCTGCAATTTCAGAAAGGGCGAAAAGGCTCACTTTGCGAAGTTGAATATTATCACTAGTGGCAGTTTTCTCGATGGCTTGTTCAGCGCCTGCGATTTTTGCTTCGCCCAGTGCTTCAATAATAGAGATTTGAGCAGAACCCTTTGCCGACAATAATGCTTGGCTCAGTGCTTGGCCTGCATTCGTTGTACCAATTCTTGCAAGAGCTCTTGCGGCAGGTCCTGCTAGTTTTTCTGATCCCAAATACGATTTAATGACTTCCACCGATTCCTCTTTTCCAACGGATTGTAGTTGGTAAATCAGAAATTGTTTGTTGTAATCGTCAGCAACTTTCGATAATGCCTCACCATAGGCTGCTGCTGCTGTTTTTCTCCAAGCCTCTTTGCCCGACTGCGTTGCGGCATAGGTAAAGCCACCAATGGCATATTGGATTTTGGCATTGTCACCTTTTCCCGGAGGGGTAAGCATGGCTGCCATTTGAACTATACCAGCGGTTCCTAAAGCTGCCATATCCTCGTTATTTTTTTCGAGTTTCTTGGCGTTGTCTGCTGGTACTTGTGCCAAAATATCGGCTATTCTGGTCGTTACCGTCCTGTTTTGATCGGTCTGTGACCAAGCCTGACTGACCAGCAGGCAGAGTAAGAGTATAAGGTTAACTTGTTTTTTCATATAATTTCAAATCGTCAAACGACTTTTGTGTTTTCTGTGAGCGAATAATTTGCAGGTGATTAGAAAGCGTATTAAATGGTCCAAGGTCCACGCATTGGTTGGTTTATCAAACGGTTTGCGCCTTCGTCATCGATAAACTCTTGTTTTACCGGATCAAATTTGAGGGAGCGTCCCAAGCGCAGTGCGATCAAGCCCATGTTAACGATGGTACAAGAACGATGTCCATTTTCTTCGTTCAATGCAAATTTTTTCCGATTCTTAACAGCATCTACAAAGTCGGTCACCTGTGGTTCAGGGTCGGGGAAAGCAGCTAGTTTTTTCTTTAGGTCGGGAATGTCCGATTCGAAATTCTGATATAGTTTTCCTTTTGGTCCCTCTATATAAGCCACGTTGTCATCCTTTCCCTCGCCATCGAGCACAATTTGACAACCATCCGCATAGGTATAGGTGATTCTTCTCCAAGTACCCACAGCTTCGGTATGCTGCTGTGGTGCGTCTACTTCCACACTCACTGGGCTGGTATCATCCTTTCCCAGAAAGTATTGAATTGGGTCGATATAATGTTGTCCCATATCGCCAAGTCCACCGCCATCATAATCCCAATATCCACGGAAAGTTTGGTGTACACGGTGCTCGCTATAAGGTTTGTACGGAGCGGGTCCGAGCCACATATCATAGTCAAGCTCAGCAGGTACTGGTTGTGGTTCATTATTGGTGCGGCCTATCCAGTAAAATTTCCAGTTAAACCCTGTATGCTTACCCACGGTCACTTTCAAAGGCCAGCCCAACATTCCGCTTTCTACTAATTTTTTAATAGGCTTAACGGTGGTATTCATACCATAAAAATTGGATTCGAAGCGAAACCAAGTATTGAGCCTGAAAATTCGACCATGTTGCTGAACGGCTTCTACCAATCTTTTACCCTCACCGATGGTACGCGTCATTGGTTTTTCACACCAAACATCCTTGCCAGCACGCGCTGCATCTGCAGCAATTATGCCATGCCAATGGGGTGGTGTAGCTACATGAACAATATCAACCTCTGGTAACTGAATTAATTCACGGTAGTCTGAAAAAGTTTTCACCCCTTTTTCAACCATTCCCACAGCAGTTTGAAGGTGTTTTTTATCCACATCACATAGCGCTACTACTTTGGTACCAGCATAAGGTATATGGCCTTGTCCCATGCTACCAACCCCTACAATGGCTTTTGTAAGCGTATCACTGGGAGCCAGAAACCCTTTTCCCAGAACATGTCGAGGTACAATGGAGACCGTTGCTATGGTAGCAAGCGAACCTTTTATAAACTTCCGTCGCGAAGCAGTTAAGTTAGACTTTTGGGTCATTAGGATAGGAATTTTTGGAATAGTAAAATTTATTAAGAATAATCCATGAAATTATCATAAATTTTAGAAAGGAGCAAATAGGAATAGGGAGGGAGGTTTTAGGGGTAAGGTTTTAGCATAAAAGGATAAAACAGTTTAAAGTCGAATGTTATAAGTTAAAAAGTCCGGTACAGCATACAGCCTATTGTATATAGCTTATAGCCGTTAAAAGTTAAAAGTCGAATGTTGAATGGACTGCTTGCATATTGCTTATTGCTTACAGCCTATTGCCTACTGCTTACTGCTTAAAAAAAATAAAATCCGAACTCCCCCTTTAACATTTAACCTTTAACAAAAAAATGAACTTCTCCCTCTATAAAGGAATATTCCCATGCTTTTTCTTCGGCAATTGGTCTACTTTATTTTCTAACATTTCGAATGCACGGATTAATTTATGGCGGGTTTCGGACGGATAAATTACTTCGTCAACGTAGCCGCGATGGGCTGCACGAAATGGATTTGCAAATTTATTCGTGTATTCGTCTACCTTTTCTTTTAGTTTTTCGATTGGGTTTTCAGCTGCTGCAATTTCACGTTTAAAGATGATTTCAGCGGCACCACTGGCACCCATTACCGCGATTTCGGCAGAAGGCCATGCGAAGTTCATATCTGCGCCAATATGTTTCGAATTCATGACATCGTAAGCTCCGCCATAGGCTTTTCTGGTGATAACAGTCACCCGAGGAACCGTTGCTTCGCAAAATGCGTAGAGTAGCTTAGCTCCGTTGGTAATAATCGCATTCCATTCCTGGTCGCTGCCAGGTAGGAAGCCGGGCACGTCTTCAAGGACTAAAAGCGGAATATTGAAGCTATCGCAAAAACGTACAAACCGAGCCGCTTTTTGACTCGCATTGATGTCCAATACACCCGCCAGTACGGCAGGTTGGTTGGCTACGATACCGATACTTCTACCCGCCAAGCGTGCAAAACCTACGACTATATTTTCCGCAAAATATTGGTGAACTTCGTGAAAGGTTTCTGTATCCACTATGCTATGGATGACCTCCCGCATTTCATAGGGTTGATTGGGGTTATCGGGAATGATGGCGTCTAACTTCGGTCTTTCTTCATTGCTAGGCGTATAAGGTAGGCGAGGAGCTTCATCTTCACAGTTTTGAGGCATATAACTCAACAGCTTTTTGATGGAAAGCAGGCATTCGATTTCATTTGGAGATACAAAATGGGTCACACCAGATTTGGTGGCGTGGGTCATTGCGCCGCCTAGTTCTTCGGAAGTTATATCTTCATGGGTAACGGTTTTTACAACATTGGGGCCGGTAACAAACATATAACTAGTGTTTTCGACCATAAGTATAAAGTCGGTAATGGCAGGGGAATATACCGCACCACCGGCGCAGGGTCCCATGATAGCCGATATTTGGGGGATTACCCCAGAAGCCAAGGTGTTTTTATAAAATATGTCGGCATAGCCTGCCAACGACATCACGCCTTCCTGAATACGAGCCCCCCCTGAATCGTTTAGGCCGATAACAGGAGCACCATTTTTCATCGCCAAATCCATTATTTTGACGATCTTCTCAGCATGTGTTTCGGATAAGGAACCACCAAAAACGGTAAAATCCTGTGCGAAAACATAGACTATTCGATCGTTTATTTTACCATATCCCGTTACAACACCGTCGCCGAGGTAATGCTCTTTATCTAAACCAAAGTCTTTACTGCGGTGCAATACGAATTTGCCAATTTCTTCAAATGAACCTTCGTCCAGCAATACAGCAATACGCTCACGTGCCGTCAGTTTGCCTTTTTTATGTTGGGTTTCAATTCTTTTTTCTCCACCACCTAAGTTGGCTTCAGCATTTTTGCGATCAAGAATATCCCTTTTCGATCCACCTAATTTGTTCAAATCCATCTATTAAAAGCTCAGTTTTACTTCAAATCATTATGATGTATAAATATAGGAGCAATTTTTAGGATTTGGGGTCTGGAGATGGGGAATATATCACTTCCCACTCATCCATTCCATTCGTGCTGGGAGAAAATTACCTTCGTTGTCTTGTTTTGGACCGGGGGTGCTTCTACCGTTATTTACATATTTTGTCAGCAAGGCGGTTAGTTCTGCCACGACTTTTGGGTTGGAAGCCTGTACATTATTTTCTTCGGCGATGTCTTTTTCTAGATCGTATAATTGGATAGAGGGAAGGCTATTTTCAGCATCTGAGCCGGGTCTTGGATCGCTCCACCCGCCTGATCCTGGGCATAGTTCTAGCTTCCATTTTCCTTTCCGTATCGAAAAACTCCCATTGATAGAATGGTGAACCGTCGCTTCCCGTATAGTTTTACGGTAAGATGCTTTTTTGAAAAGCGGTGTTAAGTCGTAACTGTCTTCTCCTTCGTTATTCTTTAATTGGTAGTCGGTTAGGTTAGCAAAAGTGGCCATGAAGTCCACCAATGATATGGTTTGAGCTACTTTTTGACCTGCTTTAATACCATTTGGCCATTGTACGATACATGGAATTCGGTGGCCACCTTCAAAAATATCTGCTTTGGTACCTCTGAAAATATAGCTAGGATCATGGCCTTTTTCAGCCAGTTCTGGGAAGTTAGCGTGTGGGGAACAGCCGTTATCACTTGTAAATACCACGATTGTATTATCACTGACATGGTTCTTTTCAAGCACATCCAAAATATCCCCTACATAGGCATCCATTTGCATTACAAAATCTGCATAAATATTAATACCAGATTTGCCTAAGAATTCAGTGGTAGGTACCACTGGAGTATGTGGGCCCGTAAAGGGTAGGTACAAAAAGAATGGTTTATTGTTTTTAGAGGCTTCGGCTATAAAGTCCGTTGTTTTTTTATTTAAAACGGGTAAAACATCCACTTGCTTCCAGTCTTTAACACCGGTACCAGGTCGACTATCCAATTCTTTGTCAAAAGTATAATATTCGTTAGGATTACCAAGGATCTCGTTGTTTTGGATAAAGGCATAGGGAGGGTAATTGGGAGCATCAACACCAAAGTAATAGTCAAATCCTAGATCCGTTGGTCCGCCAGTCAGTTTTTGAGCATAATCCAGATTGTTCGCTTTTCCATTGTCCACTGGCTTTTGCCCGTCTTTGGTGGTCCAGTTAAGCCCCAGATGCCATTTTCCTATACAGGCCGTTTGGTACCCTTTTTCACGTAACATACTCGCCATAGTAGTACGGCTTGTAGGGATGATGGGCTTCCCATAAAAACCCAAAACACCACTTTTTAAAGTTGACCGCCAGTTATAACGTCCCGTCAGGATCCCGTATCTCGAAGGAGTACAAACCGCGGAACTCGAATGTGCGTCGGTGAATGTTACTCCAGCTTTCGCAATGCGGTTGATATTAGGTGTTTTGATTTTTCCCTGTTCATTCAGCGCCGCTATATCTCCATAACCCAAATCATCGGTAAGTATAAAAACAATATTGGGTTTTTGATTTTGGGCAATTGCCGATGTTGAAAATAGTATAAGAATCGAAATGTATCTAATAAAACCAGTCATATGCTTCACTGTTAGTTGGGATAAAGGAAATTTTGGAATCACCTGCAATATAACTCTAGTCCTTTTGAACTACTACTATTTTTTTAGGAAAATGATTTATTCTTTAATCAATTCATTTATAATTAGGTTGAGCTCTGGTACCACTTGCTCCCTAAACCAAGGGTTTTTGGCTTGCCAAATATTATTGCGGGGAGAAGGGTGGGGAAGTGGCAGGAATTTGGGTAAATATTCCCTGAAGTTTTTAACTGTTTCTGTAAGTGTCTTTTTTGTTTTAGTACCCAAATAGTAATTCTGAGCATATTGACCCACCAACAGAATAAGTTGAACGTCGGGCATTTTATGGAGTAAGTGCTCATGATACAAGGGGGCGCATTCTTTTCTGGGGGGTAAATCTCCTGATTTCCCAGTCCCAGGATAGCAGAAACCCATCGGCATAAGAGCAAAAAGGCTTGTGTCATAGAATGTAGCTTTATCCACTCCCATCCATTTTCGGAGATTGTCTCCGCTTTTGTCGTTCCATGGAATCCCGGTCTTATGTACTATTCTGCCAGGTGCTTGGCCAATGATTACAATTTTACTATTTACGGAGGCCGTTAAGACGGGGTTTACGCCCTCTTT
The DNA here is from genome assembly GCA_963976315.1 of uncultured Dyadobacter sp. Taxonomy (GTDB): domain Bacteria; phylum Bacteroidota; class Bacteroidia; order Cytophagales; family Spirosomataceae; genus Dyadobacter. The sequence continues at coordinate 5,144 of CAXBLH010000106.1, read as the reverse complement.
TAGGAATTTGGCGCAAACTGTACAGTTTTTTATGGTTTCAAAAAGTGTGTGCATGAGTTGTGTTTTTCAAAACGCCAACGGCTGTTTTCAGGATTGAATACAGCCGTTTTGTACTATTTGATAGTTTTTGAATTAAGTATCCTTTAATAAATCGTTTAATCCTTTATTGCTCTTAAAGTTTTAGCTTTTCTGCATACATCTTCTTGAGTTTCTGCAATTTTGGATTAATCACCATGGAGCAATAACCTGCATCGGGGTTTTTATTATAATAGTTTTGGTGGTTGGTTTCAGCTGGATAAAAGGTTTGCAAGGGAATAATTTCAGTAACAATCGGGCTATTAAAGTGGTCTTTAATGTCTTCGAAAACGTTCTCAATTGCCGTTTTTTGTGTTTCATCTTCATAAAAAATGACAGAGCGGTACTGTGTTCCCTTATCGGCACCTTGGTGGTTAAGAGAAGTGGGGTCGTGGCTCGTCATGAATATTCTAACCAAATCTTCAAAAGTAATTTCTGACGAATCGAAAGTAACTTGAACTACTTCTGCGTGTGCCGTGCGGCCTGTACCCACTTCTCTATGAGAGGGGTGCTTGGTATGGCCCCCTGCATATCCTGATACCACTGTTTCAACCCCTTTCAGCCGTTGCATTACTGCTTCGGTACACCAGAAACAGCCAGCACCCAGTGTAATCAGAGCTTTATTTTGCATTGGTATCTAGCTCTATCGACTCCGAATTGATACAATAACGTAGTCCACTTGGTGCTGGTCCATCTGGAAATACATGCCCCAAATGTGCATCACAAACATTACATTCCGTTTCTACACGTATCATGCCGAAGGAAGTATCTTTGATATGTTTAATCGCATTTTCTTGGATAGGTTGCGTAAAACTAGGCCAGCCAGATCCTGAGTCGAATTTGATACTGGAATCGAACATAGGTGTTTTGCAGCAGATACATTTATATATACCTGGTTCGTAAATACTACAAAGTGCACCACTAAAACTGCGTTCTGTACCTTTTTTACGCGTTATTCTGAATTGCTCTGGCGTAAGGATTGCACGCCATTCTTCTTCTGTTTTTTCTACACGCCGCTCTGGTTCAGGATTTCCATGATTGCTGAGCTTGATGACCTCATTCCAATTTAACATAATTTTGATTTTTATTGATGAAAAAAATAAGTACTCTTTTAATAATGCTGTAAATTTTAGGCATTAACGGATAAGATAATAATCGTATTTTACTTTAAAATAGTTTCACGATATAAAGATGGTGAAACATTTTCTCGTGCTTTGAAAAAGTGACTAAACGCTTGTACGTCCGTGAAGTTAAGTTCTTCGGATATCTCCTGAATATTTTTGTCGGTATAACTTAATGCGCGTTTGGCTTCCAAAAGTCTCCGGTCATTAATAATATTAATCGGGGATTTAGCACTGTATTTATTGAAAATATTGGAAATAGTTTTGGGTGATTTGAATAGTAAATTAGCATAATCTGACACCTTTGTTAAGCTTTTGTAGTTTTTTTCAACCAAGTAATTGAATTCTCTGATGAGGCTGATATTTTGCGTGTCCGTGACAATGGATTGGTTTTGTTGTTTGAAAATCCGGACGCTCAATATCATCCAACGTTTGAGTAGGGAGCGCAACATTTCCGTGGTGAGGTCGTCGCTTTCCTCCATTTCCATCATCATAATTTCCCATAACATCTCGAATTGTCTTAATGGTTTTTCGTGAATTACGATTTTTGGAATATCCGAAGCTCCAAAAAACAAAATCCCTTTGCAGCCGGTATCCAAATCATTCTCTTCCACACAATGAAACGGGCGGTTAAATTGGATGACGTTCATTTTTTCGAAGTCAAAGGAATCGATTTTATGGAATTCTGTCAGAAAAATAATGCAATTTTTTTCGAAGCTTACCATCTGTTTGTCAATCCTGAAGGTGGCGGTATTTCCGCGATTCCAGATAATACTCAGCCCACTTTCCAAATCCTGCTGAAACATATAGCTCTTTTCGGGAGTGATTTCGGATTGGAATATGATTTCATTTTTCTCATTTCTAAATTTCATGTGGCTGGTTAAAATTCGTTCCGTTTGATGGTGAATGGGGTTCTTTCAAAAAGTTAAGCTTGTTCCACTACCTTCCCTTTTTCTATTTTTATAAAATGCTTTACACAGGATGGTATTTCGTGCTGGTAATGTGAAACATAAATAAGTGTCCTTTCATCCGTCTCGCAAATGATATCCACAATCGATTTGAAATACTCAATAGACTGCACATCCAAACCTTGGCAGGGCTCGTCGAGTAGTAGCAACGGAGGGTTTTTGACCAATGCCCTTGCTAATAATACCAATCGTTGTTGGCCTTTGGATAGTTGGGAAAAATCCTTTTCAATTAAATCGGCGACATGCAACAATGCGGCTACTTCATGTACTTTTGAAATTTGGTCGGGAGTTAATTTTCTGAAAAATACTCCAGTAGCATCAAAGAATCCGGATGCGATGGTTTTGAAAACGGGGGTGTTTTTTGGGAAATATAAGTGAAGTTCGGGTGAAACATGGCCGATTTTTTGTTTGATATCCCAAATAGAAGCACCTACGCCTCCTCTTTTTTTATCAAATAGATCGTAATCATTCGCAAAGCGCTGTGGATTATCGGCCGTGATAATACTTAGTAAAGTGGATTTCCCTGAACCGTTGGGTCCTGAAAGTGCCCATTTCTCTCCTTTTTTAATCTTCCAAGATAGGTTGTCTAAAATCTGGTCTTGGTTGTAGCGGACATTGATATTTCGCATAGCAATGGCATATTCGAAATCCTGATGTATTGGATTGCCAAAACTTTTTAATTTTTCAGAATCGGGCACAGGTAGGAAATTTGGTTTTGTTGGAATTTGTAGAAACTCCGTAACGCCATGTTTCGCTGCTATTTGGCCTTCATTAATTTCCAATACATGCGTAATGCATGGCGGAATTTCGGTAGAACTTGTTACCAGTACAATATTGGTTCCTTTGCCCGATAGCGTTTCTAGGGCATTTCGTAAAACTTCCCTACTAGAAACATCCAGTCCCGCAAATGGATTGTCCAAAAGGAGCACTTTGGGGTTTTTTAATAGTGAAATCGCCAATAACATACGTCGGGTTTCGCCATTGGATAGGGTTACGAAGGGGTGGTCGAGCAAATGGGTGATCGAGAGTAAGTTTCCTATTTCCTGTAATGCGGTTTCGGTTACGGTACTTGGAGCAAGGGTTACAGACTTGTCATCTACCGTTCCGATAGGGCGAAGCTGGTTGGTCAATATTGCTCGTACCGTAGGTGCTCTGTCTGCTTCATAGGCATGAAACCGTTGCTGGTAATATTCCGCACCTGCGCGCACTATTTTATTGAAATTATAATCGTTGGCCACTAGTTCGATGGAATCGCGGGTAGGCCCGTCAAAATCGTACTTGATTGTTCCTTTCCAAATAGGCCATTTGCCAGAAAGTAATTCGAGTAAGGTGGTTTTGCCAGATCCATTTGGGCCAATAATAGCCCAGTTTTCTGACTCTTGAATGTGCCAGTTGATGTTTTGAAGTATTACAGCATCAAATCTTCGAATTGAAACTTCTTGTATTTTTATGTCAGACATGAATTTATTGTGATCAAATCTTTGGTGGAAAGCGATCTGTCTAGTGGTTTAGCATTCGCAGAATATGTTTAATGATCAAAGTTATAAAAACGGTAGTAATTACAAATTGCTAAGTTTGAAAGGGAAGGTTGAAAACCGTTTCATGGGATGAAAAAGAATATAATCGGACGATAAGGGGTTCTGTTTAGCAAGCGACAAATGAATTGAGTATTGTTGGTCTGCTAAATTTTAATGTCAGAATTGTTTATAGCTTGTTTTTTTATGGGTCAAAAGGTGTTTTATTTGTTGTGTAACTGATATTTAGTTATGAAATTTTAAGAAATCAGCAATGCAAGACGATATCCTTTTTCAGATAAGTAATAAATTAAAAGAGGTGCGCAAAAACAATGGTGTGACCCTACAGCAAATAGCAGATGAAGCAGGAGTGACCAAAAGTTTAGTATCACAAATTGAAAATAGCCGCACCATTCCCTCATTGCCAGTCATGCTCGGTTTGATAAAAGCGCTGAATATTGATTTGAATGAGTTTTTTAGAGATATTATTGCTTTCAAGCCCGATGAGACAGTAGTTATAAAAAAGAAAGAAGAATACCAGTCTTTCACCAAGGAAAATGCAAAAGGGTTTTTCTATCAACGTATCCTTAGCAGGCAGTTTAAGGATAATCATATCGATGTGGTATTGCTAAGACTTGAAAAGGGGGCCAAGCGTCCAATGGTTCGCACCAATGCGTATGAATTCAAGTATATTTTGCAAGGTACTGTGGAATACTCCGTGGGGAAAAATAAGTATGTGTTGGAGGAAGGGGACACCATGTTTTTCGATGCCAACGAACTGCATAACCCCAAATGTATCAATGGGGACGAGGCATTAATACTCGTTATTTACTTTTTTAATGAGCCAGTTTAGTGGTTTTAAACCAAAGTGCTACTTTTAGCCTTGATGGAATTGTTCAATATTAATTAACAATTTCTTAATTTACGGCTTCTAAATTGCTTGTATATTTGCTGATATTGTTTTGGTGGAGGCAAAATAATAAAGTAATACTTAACTTTTTTTTGTTTTTGTATTCTTAATTTTTAAATTTACCAGTGGCTTGTAATAATAGTTCAAGTGTAAATTTTATACTAGGTTATGAAGGGTCAAATTTGGATTGAATCCGATTTTTTTACTTCTAAAATTAAAAATGATATGGCAATACAGTTGGTTGTGTTTGATATGGCTGGAACCACAGTCAAAGATGAAAATTCTGTTGGATTGGCGTTTCAACATGCCATGAAGCAATATGGCTATGAGATTCCTCTTGAAGAAATAAACCCTATTATGGGTTATGAAAAGCCTTTTGCTATTAAAATGATGCTGGAAAAAAGGGTAGAGGATGCCTCTATTATTACAGACACATTGATTTCTGACATCCATCAGCAATTTGTGGCGAGTATGATCCAGTTTTATAAGACATCGCCTGATATTATGCCGCTCCCAGATGTTGAGCGGATAATGAGAGAAGAAGGCTGGACTAAAA
>CAXBLH010000105.1:0-13466 GCA_963976315.1 uncultured Dyadobacter sp. | reverse complement strand
ATATGACTCCCTCCATTTTGTTTACCACCATGGAAGGCTATCCAGAGGATAATACTAACGTTTCGGTTTTAACAGAAGCTGCAAAGGAAGCCGGCTTTGATACCGATTTTGCCTACATACAGGATGTAGAGTTTTCCATAGAGCAGGGAATATTTAAACAAGATCCAGAAAGTGGCGATTTCGTACGGTTTGATTTTTGGTTCAAATTGGTGCCTTGGGAGTATATTGGTAATGATGAACCTGAATTAGCTAAATTATTGACCGATATAGTAAAATTAAAAAAGGCTGTAATTCTGAATCCTGCTTATACGCTACTGTTTCAGTCAAAATATATCTTAAAAGTACTATGGGACTTATATCCCTATCATCCGCTCCTATTGCAAACAGAAAAGTATCCGATTACTAGCAAAAAATCGGTATCCAAAGTTTTATATGGCCGAGAGGGTGCCAATGTTTCCATCCTGGAACGCGGAGGAATAGTGACGGAACAGGTAGATGGGGAGTATGGAGACCAGCCCAAAATCTATCAGGAATATACTGAGTTTCCGCAAGATGAGCAGGGGCATAGTTACCAGGCTGGAGTTTTTTATGTGGGCGAAGCATGTGGTTTGGGTTTCAGGCGAGGTGGTAAAATTTTAGATAATACCGCTCAGTTTGTAGGGCATATTGTGGAAGGATAACCTTTTATTTGGATTTTTTCAGACTCAACTCGTTGGTAATTATATGTCCAAGTTAACAGGAATATTGAAGATGAAATGTCCGCGTTGCCGCCAAGGTAATTTGTTCTCAAATTCCAACCCTTATATTTTGAAAGATGGGCTTAAAATGCCTGAAAAATGTAGTGTTTGTGGACAAGATTTTAAAATTGAGCCGGGTTTTTATATAGGAGCGCTATGGACCAGCTTTCCTATTGTAATATTTTTGCTTGCTATCTTATCTGTTTATTTGCTGGTTTACCTCAAAATGGAAATGAACCTGTTTTTTGTGGTTATTTCGGTGGTTTTGTTTGGTTTACAACCTATCATAGTCCGACTGGGTCGTGTGATTTGGATCAGTATTTTTGTAGATTATGATCCCTTTATTAAATAAATAATTGCTCATACCTGTCATTAATAGCTTGACGATGAATTAGTTAATTATAGCTGGTTATAGAATTAAAGTGTTTTGAATACGTATACTACATAAAAATGGCTAACCTTTTCAGTTAGCCATATTTGTGTAGTATGAATGCTATCAGTTTCTACTCCTTCACATCCAGCACCACCTCTATCCGATCAACCATATCTTGGTAATGGGCACCAATAACACCTGTTTTTGACTGGGTTTTTAGTTTCGCTTGTAGGGAACGTAAATTTGCTTTCAGAATGGCATCGATATCCATTTTTGAAGAGCTATTTTTTTTGTCTTTCACAATGGATTCGATTTGGCCAATATAAGCCCGTTGTAAATTCCGTTTCACGGCATCGCTACTCCCTTTGCTGTAAATATCATCCCAAACGCCTTGTTCCAAATCCTTTGTCATGTTGGCAAGGGTATATACTTTGGTATTAGGATGCATCGCTTCATTGTCCAACATGCGAGACATGCTGGCTACATCGAGTATGCCTGCTAAGGCACGGCTATGCAACGAACCGATTTTGTCAAGAATTCCTTTGAAAGTAATACGTTGGATGATTTCGTTGTTCATGAGCCAGTTTGGAGTCGAAAGGGCGTTGTTAATCATCCATCGGGTAGCCTCTTTTTGTATCTCTGCTGGTACGGGTTCGTAGAGTAGGCCTTTCTGGTCTTGGGTACGACGTGTTTCATAAACACCCCCAATATTGGTACTTACATGACCAATATACCGGCTCCATATCCCCAATACTTCTCCATATATTTCTTCCAAATCTTCATAGTCAGCGTCCTTTTTGGCGGTCCACTCCATCAGGTTTTTGGCTACTATTTTCAAGTTTTTTAAACCATATGTACTCGCCTTGATAGCGTCGTCACCAATACTTTCGGTTTGAGAGTCTGGATCAAATGAATAGCTTCCAGAGCCAAACTGGTAAATTGGGTTTTCGGAGTGCTTTTTCACAAATTGGTGCAAAATGTCCTTTTCATCCGTTGGCTGAACAACGTCAGGATACCAACGGTAACCGTATTCAATCGCATAAGAATCGTAGGGGCCAAGTTGACGTATAAATCGGATATTCTCGTCCCCTGGTTGGGCCACATAATTGAATCGGGCATAATCCATAATGGTCGTTGCTATACCAAACTTTTGGGTAAAGCTACCCGAGCGAAGGCTGTCGGTAGGGTAGGCAGCGCTTGCTTTCATGTTGTGCGGTAAGCCGAGTGCATGACCCACTTCATGACAGATCACGCGACGCATCATTTCGCCAATATCTTCGGTAGTGGTTGCCAAAGAACGCGCGGAAGGATTTGCTGCACCGGTTTCAATCAAATAACGATTCCGGTAAGAACGTAAATGATTGTGGTACCAAATGATATCACTTTCGATGATTTCACCCGTGCGCGGATCCGACACACTTGGTCCTACCGCATTTCGTGTAGTACTCGCTACATAGCGAACCACAGAGTAACGTGCATCTTCTGGGCTAAATTCTGGATCTTCTTCTTTCGTCGGTGGGTATTTAGCAATAATTGCATTTTTAAAGCCTGCTGCCTCAAAAGCAACTTGCCAATCTTCTATACCCTGCTTAAAGTATTTGCGAAATTTCTCTGGGGTGGCGGGGTCGAGGTAATATACAATGGGTTTTTCGGGTTCCACCAATTCACCACGCATATAAGCGGCCTTGTCCTTTGGTACTAATTTCCACCTTCTAAGGTACGTTTTAACGTCAGATTTTAATTCTTCGGAGCTATAATCAATGTTTTTAGTAGTAAACCAGCCCACACGTGCATCATAAATCCGGGGAGTCATTTTTAATTCCGGCAAAAGAATCATCGACTGGTTCATCTGCATCGTCAATGTTTCGGAGGCTTTGTTATCTGGCGGAGCTCCTGCGCTGTAGGTAAGCGTATGAATGGTTTCAATATTAGTAGGGAACGCCTTAATGGTATCAATATAGGAGCGGGACTTATCCACACGTGTAATTCTGTAACCTTTCCGCAACCCCTCGTTCATGCCACTTAGGGCGGGAACATCTTCTTCATATAGCTTGTTCACCTGAATTACATAACCAGTACTGTCTGTTGCGGCTACTTCCAGGTCAAAGCCAGCAATGATAGGAGCAAAATTATTTTCCATTACCGACTTATAAATCGGGATAGAATCGCTCGCTATGTTATCAAACGAGATCGACTTTAATAGTACCTTGTCATTTTTTACTTCCCAACGAATCACCTGTTCATTGGTTTCCGAGCCAGCATTGAGATAAGGGCTTAAATTCGCAGGTATTTGTGCAATACGTGTCACTAACAGTATGTCTTTCCCTAATAGGTTTTTGGGGATTTCATAATAGTACTTTCCTTCCAACTCATGGACTTTGAATAAACCCTCATCGGTCTTTGCCTTTTCGGTGATAATATCTTTATATGTTTTTTTATCCGATTTTTTTTCAGGCTTCGTCGGCTTCTCCGCTTTGGCTACTTCTGTTGTAATGGGAGGTTTGGTTGTTTTTTTGGAGGAGTTACATCCAATCATGATACCGCTAAGGGCTACTAAAATAAAAAGTTTTTTCATGCTAAGAGTGAAAAGTTAAATTATTGTGGCCCAATTTACTTAGAATGCTTCAAATGATAATTTCAATCCTAATAAATAATTTATGAGTAAGCGCTGGTATATATAATTTAATTATACTTAAATTGGTTGTTCAAATTTATATGGGTACTATTAATCCAAGTGATGTTAGCATTTGAAAATTATCAGAAGTTCTACGGAGCATATCAAGTATTAGTGCTAGGAAACTTTGAAATTGACCATGGGGTGTACTGGATACAGGGTGAGAATGGATCGGGTAAAACTACCTTTCTAAAAACCATTGCGGGTTTACAAAATTTTGGAGGAGATATTGTGCTTGATCAGGTTTTTAGCATTAAAAAGAATCCAATTAAATTTCGACAACGCGTAAACTTTGCAGAAGCAGAACCCGTGTTTCCAGTATTTTTAACGGGGTTGGAGTTGATCTCTTTTTTTGCATCAGCCAAGAAGGCACCAGAAGGACAAGTGAGGGTATTAAGTGAAGCCCTGAATCTGCATCACTATATAAAAGCACCTATAAGCACGTATTCCAGTGGAATGCTAAAAAAGCTCTCTTTGATGCTTGCTTTTTTAGGGAGTCCTAGGTTGATTTTACTAGATGAACCACTTATTACGTTGGATACGGCAGCTATAGAAGTGCTCTACTCGTGGATTCGGGACAAGCATGAAAAGGAGCAAGTGGGTTTTTTAATTACCTCACATCAATCCTTGGCACTGGGTAATCACTTCAAAACCAAAAAGCTTATAGTAGAAAATAGAACCGTTAAGGAGACACAGCCATGTTTTCACCCATAACCACTACACTCATTAAAATATTTGTAAAGGGGTTTTACAAGGTTCATTCTGGCCTGTTACTTTTTTTATTTAATGCGTTTATAATCAATTTCTTTTTTACCGAAATACTCAATCAAACTCATATTTCTCCGGAAAATAGATTTGAATTTAACCTCAAATTAGTACTAACGTTTGTGAGTTCGCCGATTATGATGGGTTTGGTTTTTATGGGCTGGATACTCTTTACTATTAAAAGCTGGAGTTATGTTTCTGCGCAATTCGCCCTGCCTAGCAATCGGTTTTTGTTTTATAGTATAACCGCAAGTGCCAAGTCACGGCAGTTTATGAGTTGGTTTACGGTACAGTTTATTATTTCATTACCGATCGTCTGCTATGGTGTTTTTAGTTTGGCTATTGGTATTTATTTGGGTTATTATTTTTCTTCCTTGGTAATACTTGTGTTCGTAGTAGGGCTATGCTTGGTAAGCGCTACCTACTATGTCCTACTGCTAAATACGCCAGAAAATACTGGGAATATTACCGTGTTTTTGGAATTTATTACGAGCATTAAAAAACCTTTTTTTGCACTTTTTATTTTTCAGTTACTATACCAAGAAAAAACAATGCTCCTCATTACCAAAGCTATTGCGTTGGGTATCTTGTGCAGCGGGGCTATCTTGCTAAGATCAGATCCTGACTCTATTATAATTGGTGGACTGATCATGCTGGGAGTGCTTACGTCGCATGCCGTGCTTATCTATCATTCATTCCTATTTGAACTAACGAAACTGCCCTTTTTAGGGAATATGCCTTATTCCAAAACCAAAGTGCTGATTGATCAGATGGCTTTATGGTTGGTGCTTTTTCTGCCAGAATGTTTTTGGCTAATATTTAACTTTCAATTAACATCGATTTTGGCCTTGCTCGTGTTATGTGTGAGTTCGGCGCTGTTTTTTAAATACTTACTCCACTATTTACAAGGAGCTATGCGGAGGTATATTTACTGGATTTTCTTTCTAATGATCTTCTATGTTCTCATGGTTCAGTCTGGGTGGATGGGGATACTTATTCTAATAAATGTGATGGGTATTTGGCTTTGCCTTCGGTATAGTAGAATCAAAGAGAATGGACTCCTCTATTAATAGTGCCCACAATATGTTTCAATTCTAATAGGATTAGGCTTTCTAAAATCAATGTTTATCAAACAATATTTTAATCATCGTACCCACTCGGACCAGAACTTTCTGGTACTCCTATTTCTGTCCCTATTAATTAATATTCCTGGTATATTCCTGCCAATTATTGAACCTGATAGTGCGCTTTATGCCACCATAGCCAAGCACATGGTCCAGGAGCAAGACTGGGTAAATTTGTTTGGTAATGGCTCTGATTGGCTAGATAAACCCCATTTTCCTTTTTGGGTTAGTGCCATTAGTTACACGATTTTTGGAATTAATGGATTTGCTTATAAGTTGCCGGCGTTTTTGTTTTGGCTGGTAGGTTTACGTTTTACGTATCTCATCGGTCAGAAATTATACAATACTTCGGTGGGACAAATTGCAGTTCTTATCCAGGCTACGGCCTTGCATAATGTCTTGGCAAATTTTGATGTTCGTGCCGAACCCTATCTAACTACCTGTATCCTAGGTGCGGTATGGTACTTACTTCATTTGCAGGAAAGCTTTAAGTATAAATATGTGTTACTAGCCGCTGCATGGACTGCTTTTGCGATGATGACCAAAGGGGTTTTTGTTTTAATATCCATTGGATCGGGATTCGTGCTTTATTGGTTGGTTACCCGGCGATTTAAGGAGTTTTGGGAGCTGAAATATTGGCTTTACGTTGCAGTGTCATTGCTGTTTTTATTTCCAGAAATTTATTCCTTGTATGTACAGTTTGACCTGCATCCCGAGAAATTGGTTTTTGGGGAATATGGGGTATCGGGTGTTCGCTTTTTTTTCTGGGATAGCCAGTTTGGAAGGTTCTTTAATACTGGTCCTATCAAAGGAAGTGGGGATCCATTCTTTTTTGTTCACACCACCCTATGGGCTTTTTTGCCATGGACAATCCCCTTTATCATCGCACTTTTTTATCGACTTCAGAAATCCTTGAGCCACGAGCCGAAGCGGTGGGTCATAGTAGGGAGTGTGATAGTGACGTTCTTGTTATTCTCTTTCTCCAAATTTCAATTACCGCATTATATAATTATCTGTTTTCCTTTTATGGCGATGTTAGCCGCAAATGTTATCTGGGAGTTAAGGTCAAGTCCGGAATGGTTACAGAAACTTGTATGGGCTCAAAAAGCAATATTATTGCTAGTGGTATTACTCGTTGCTTTACTCAGTTACTGGATAGGTTTTTCAACCTATTGGCACCTTATTTTAGTATCAATTTTGGCCGTAGGTATCAATTTTAGCCTTCGATTTAAAAGCCATGTCCTAACCATTGTAAGCATCAATACACTCACTATGGGTTATTTGGCATTTTTTCTCTTTTTTAGTTTTTATCCCTTTTTGTTTCAATACCAATCAGGCAGTGAATCGGCAAAGGTATTGGTAGGGAAGTATGCAAAGTTGCCGACTGGAAGCTATCAAAGTTTTTCCTATGCCTTTGAGTTTTATGCTCCGGGAGAAGTGAAGCTGCTACAAAATAAAAATTCTTTGAGTGCATTTATTCAAAACAAACCTTTTATACTTTACACCAATAAAAGTGTGGCGGATAGTCTTAGGAAAGTGAATCCAGATTATCAAATTTTAAGAACCACAGAACATTTTCATATTACAAAATTAAAAGGTACTTTCTTTAACCAGAATTCTCGAAACAGTACTTTGGAAAAACGTGTGTTACTGTATTTACCATGAGGGTATACATTGCTCAAGGGTACATGAGAAATTTTTTAGCATTGGAATGAATCCTCTCACGACTGGTTTTTTATGCGGGCTTTTTATATCAAAACAGAAATTAGTTATCTGTTCCAAATTCGTGTTTATGTCAAATTCGACGGCCGAAAGCCGATAGCAATACTAAAAAAGTCGTGATAAAGGCTCTTATTAAATCATCATTTTCATCAACCATTAATTTATCCAATATGAAGCGACTCTTCTCCTTGTTTTTTTTATCCCTTATACTGGTTCCATTTGTAGCGGCACAGCCCAATGCAATCATTGTGGAGTATAAGGTTAATGCTGATCAAACGGTTGACTTTACTTATCGTAAAATGGAGCCAGGGAGATATACTTTGTCAGTAACATTTACGGAATTGACAAATGGCTATGCCAATAATTATGTAGGGGTTGTGTCAACGGCATCGGGAAATTTATTTAGATTAAAACCCCTGAACAAAGACCAGGGTATAGGTTTTAGGTTTAGTACCAATTATATACGTGGTATGCTAAACCCGAAGTTTGATCCTGAATTTCCATATTTGGCCCCCTTTAAAAAACAAGTAACTTTTTCTGTAGAGGAGCTCTCCGATTTTGGCACTGTTTATTTTGGAAATACCCCTTCTAAGGATTTTAAAGCATTTATGTTCAAGTCCAAAACAGATAGTTCCGCGGTTGCTTGTAGAAAAGGAGTGGTGATAGAAGTGGAAGATGGACGGGATATTGATACAGACAAGTACTTTTCAAGCAAACAGAATTATATAATGGTGGAGCATCTGGACGGCACCTTAGTGAGGTACGGTGGTTTTAAAAAGGGGACTATTTTAGTAAAAAAGGGACAGTTTGTTCTTCCACAGGAAGAGCTTGGTTATCTTGATACTAAAAATGAATTCTACCGTTTGAATGTCTCCTTTTTTTATTTGGAAGACCCAAAGTTCAACGTTAAAAGCAAAGAGAATTTATTAAATCGGGTGAATCGATTTGGCTATATAAATCCAAAATTTTCAGTACAACAAGGGGTGCAGCATTTAGTGCCCGGCACTACCTATTTGGCCGACTATTCAGAAGATATTTTGTTTAAGGAGTATTCGAAAAAAGAAAGAAAAAGGACCATCAAATAGGTATGATGATCCTTCTAAATGAACATTAAGGGTTTAGGTTTTCTATTGTGGAGTCGAGAAGAAATCCAGGTTTATTGGATAGGGACGAATGTTTCGGTGACGTTCCATCCTTCCAGTGACACTTTTGGACTCACGTTCTGCTCTGCTGTAAATTCCATCTCTACGGTTTTCGTTTCACCTGGTAATACGGATACGTAATTATTGTCGTAAAATACAGGTAGAATTCTTTTTTCGGTCTTAGGATTTACCAGAGAGAGCCTGTTAAAGAAGGCAATCGTATTGGTTTTAGGGTTTGTCAATGTCACCAAAACTTTATTTTTGGTAAGGTATTTTGCTTGGATATCCATCTTGGCTTGTTCCATTTTGGTGAGTCCGCTGTAATTGCCCGAGCTATCCGCAAGCCAGTACAAATTATCACTCACGATTTCCTTTTGTAGGTTTTGTAATCGTAAGGATAAAAACACCCCTTCTTTTGTAGCCATTTCTTTGATTTGTTTATTGATGCCCATAATGGTACGCGTAGTAGAGGGACCTATTTCCACGAAGACCTGCCCTAATGATTTTTGATTTCCTTCTTTGTCATAGGTATTCATTACCAACATCAAGTCATAAGCATGTTTGAAAGTGTTGTTGGTGAGCATGATAGTGCTGTCGGCATGGTTGTACATAATGTGCAAAGGCTCACCGCCTTGGTTTAAACCATACAAACAGGCGTTGGGGTCAAGGTAATAGTCATACATCTGGCCTCTAAGCGCAGTCCAAGGGTTTTGCGTTTTCCAGATAATAACCCCGGTATACCATTCCCACATATGTGCAGAAAATCCTTCCATGAGTGACCTATACTGATCATAATTGACTAGCTGGGCTTTTTTGCCAAAGTCGTTCAGATCCTTCACTTTGCCATATTTAGCTATATGTTCTTCATACCCTATGTATTTGTGAAATCTCCATACGGAATCAACGGTTTCCTTTTTTGTTTCTGGATCAAAGATTGGTGCAATCCTGTTTTCTTTTGGTAAAAATCTCTCCAAAGATTGCAGGTCTCCAACTCCTACGGATCCTATTTCTGAATTGAAAGGCCATGTTTGATAACCAAAAAATGTTTTGAGATTTTGTATTCTATAAGGGCCATCTCCATTTCCACCAATGGAATTGAACGACATATCATCCGAATTGGAATAATCGACAAACCAGCGTGTGCCGTCCAGTTTTGGTAAAATGGAATCTCGTAGAGGTATCATAATATCCTGCGGTAAGGTAATTTCGTTACCACCACACCAAACGGCCAGGGAAGGGAAATTACGAATCATTTTTATTTGATCTTCCGCAGATTCTAAAAATAGATTATGGTCATCTGGATAGTTTCTACGGGTCCACTGGTCGTCCTTTTTCATGGGATCTAGCCATCGCCCGTTACAATCACCTGAACCCCAAAAATCCTGCATTACCAACAAGCCGTATTAGTCACAAGCTTCGTAGAACTCTGGCCTTTCGGTAATAGCACCTCCCCAAATACGTATCAGATTTAAATTCATATCTCTGTGAAACCTTATTTCTGCATCATAACGCGTATCGGAGAATCGTAACATGGCATCAGAAATAATCCAGTTAGCACCTTTTATGAAAACACGCTGTCCATTCACGCTGATTTGCTTACTTTTTGTTAAAGGATTCCAGTCGGCCTGTATTTCACGTATTCCCACCTGAAGTGATTCTCGATCCGATACTATATTATTGCTAACAAAAGAAATATCCATTGGATACAGATTCTGTTCCCCGTATCCATGAGGCCACCAAAGTTTTGGATTTTCTAAATTCAGATCAGGAAAAGCAAATTCTTTGGTAGTTAAAGGGGGGACCGTAATGGATTGTGTGATTTTTTGTCCAGCCAAGGTATATTGTAAAATGCCACTTACAGGGCTTTTTGAGGAGTTTTCCACCTCGGTACTCACTTTAATGGTGGCTGGGGCCTGCTTGCCCTCTGGGTGGCGTTTTCCTTTTACCAAAGTAACCACATGCGGATTTTTGACATTGATGGATCCCGTTTTCTCAATGATTACTTTATCCCAGATACCCGTATTCCTATCACGAATGGGTTGTATCCAGTCCCATCCGGCCACATACTGATGTGCAACATTGCGGGCAATTGTACCGTCACCACCTTGTCCGCCATTAGCATGTCCCGGAAAATCAGGTGGGTAAACGATTACTGCTACCCTATTTTTGCCATTTTTTTGTAATAGAGAGGTGATGTTATAGGACCGGCGAAGGAACATACCTTTGGGACGTTCTTTATTTAGTTTTTGACCGTTGAGAAAGACATCAAAGCTATAATTGACACCTCTGAAATGTAGCCATACCTGCTCATTTTCTTGGGTCTTTTCTTCGAAATCTTTCACAAACCAATAGGTGTAGAAGTCATTTCCAACATCGTAGATATCCGGTATTTTTTTATTATTCATGCCGTAAAAAGGATCAGGGATTTCCTTGTTTTCGAGCATGGTGGTCAGTACTGTACCAGGTACAACGGCTGGTTTCCAACTTTTGAGTGGATAGTTGGGGTCGGAAAGTTTACTTCCATCTGTTTTTACCTTGGCCGTAGGGCTGCAAAACCATCCTGAATTTAACTCGTATTTATTTTGAGCGAAGGAGGATATAGTTAGAAATGAAAATAGTAAAAAATAAGTAATAGGGAGTTTCATTGGAATATTTCGTTGGTAATTTTCTTTTTCAACAAATATATTGGAAGTAAAATGAAGGTTGATAGAATAAAGCTATTAAATTAATATTTTAATTAAAGTTGCTTGATTTATTAAATTTTCTTTAAAAATAAGCCAATTTTTGAATCGAGTGGTTTAAAAAGTACAGGCCAAATGTCCCATAAAATTTAAAATAGGCATAAAACAGGGAATGGAAAGAGATACATCGTGGATCAATTTGTTTGGTAAATTGGAGTTCCTATAATGTGGTGATGTCAAACTTCAACATAAAATTAATGGTTAAATTGTCGGGTTCTCTTAAATACCTAGCTACTTGGTACCCTTATAGGTAGCATTAGTCTCTAAGCAAAACGGTTTGTCCTTGGTTACTATCGAAGCTATTGCTCCGCTAGGTATCTGCGTAATGGGACGATATTCTAGCAGCAAACTTTTTGTTTTCCCCGTGTAAGTAATGCGTTGCGCATTCAATTCGCTTTTCTTTACGGTTCTCCTACCAATTACATTTTCTTTATGCCAACCTTGGATTTAATAGTATTTTTCTGTGTTTTGGATAAGGAAGGGTGTGATTTTTCCATTGAAAAATTATGTCCTTTGTAGTATAATTAATGTGTATTTATCGGATGTTTGATTAATTTTTTTGTGATTTTTGTAAAAACAGTTTAATTTTGGTGTGATTTTTGGGAATACTAGTCCGTTTGGGTCGGTTTATAACATTTTTAAGAAACAGTAATTATTATTTTATTTTTTGAATTTTTTATTGATTGAAACTAGCTTGTTTGGTCATCATTGAATGACAGGTCCCCTGTTTTTTATTCTAAATGAACCGCCCAGATAAGTTTTAATCGTGAAACAAATTGCTTTTTACATGGAACCACAAGTAAAAATATTGCTGATTGGCGGTATCGTATTGATTGTAGGATTGGTTGTCTTCTTTAAATTTAAGAAATAGGTTTCCGCCTCCTTTTCAAGTTATTACATTGATTAAAAGTCCTCTTCGGTTCCTGAAGTGGACTTTTTTTATGCCTTAATTTAGTAAATAGTACCCTTAAAATGTGAGCGGTATCTATTTTTAATTTTTTTTTAAATGGCTACCTTTCGGACTATCCCTTATACCCAAAAATATCCATGATGTTAGCCATTCGACTTCGCTTTTTATTGCTGTGTAGTATTATTACATCCCTTACGCTCCGATCTTTTGCGCAGCAGCTAGATAAGATTCCTATTCCGAGTCCGGCGCAAATAACTTGGCAAAATGCAGAGCTAGTGGCTGTTTTTCATTATGATCTACACGTTTTTGATGGTAAAAAATATGTTCAGAAAGAAAATAGAATTACCCCGATACCAGATTATAATATTTTTAACCCCACCGAATTGAGTACGGATCAATGGGTAAGTGCCGCTAAGGATATGGGGGCCAAAGTGGCAATAATTACTGCAACTCATGAAACGGGATTTGCCCTTTACCAAAGCGATGTAAATCCCTATTGCCTCAAAGCAGTGAAATGGAAAGAGGGGAAAGGTGATATCGTTCAGGATTTTGTGAACTCTTGCCATAAATTTGGTATAAAGCCCGGTATTTATATTGGTATCCGCTGGAATTCGTTTTATGGGATTCACGATTTCAAGGTACAGGGAGACTCCGAGTTTTCGAAGAACAGACAAGCCCATTATAACAAATTATGTGAGGATATGGTTGAGGAGTTGACTTCCCGTTATGGTGATTTGGCAATTATTTGGTTTGATGGAGGTGCGCATGGCCCAGAACAAGGCGGTCCAGATGTGTTGTCCATTTTTGAAAAGAACCAGCCCAATGGCCTTTTTTATCATAATTTGGACCGTGCAGATATCCGGTGGGGTGGGAGTGAGTCCGGTGTTGTGCCTTATCCCTGCTGGGGGACTTACGGGTATCCGACGTGGTTTGCCAATAGGGGTGATTCGGAAAATTTCAAACCAATAAAGTATGGGGATCCCGAAGGAAAATATTATATACCTGCCATGAGCGACGCTCCTTTACGTGGCTATAACGGCAGGCACGAGTGGTTTTGGGAGCCAAATGATGAGGCGCATGTATTCCCATTGAAAAATTTGATGCACATGTATTATAATAGTGTGGGCCACAATAGTAGCCTTATATTAGGTATCACCCCTGACAACAGAGGCTTGGTTCCTGAGGGGGATGTAACACGGATGAAAGAATTTGGCGATGAAATTAATCGTAAATTCTCGTCACCACTGTCCAAAATGACTGGTGTGGGGAATACACATG
>CAXBLH010000104.1:0-13512 GCA_963976315.1 uncultured Dyadobacter sp. | reverse complement strand
TGGAGTTCAGACGTGTGCTCTTCCGATCTGCCAGCAGGAAATTGCGGATTATATAAACCGAAGGCTAAAACAAATGCCGGATGCTAAGTCTTTTGTGGTACAGCAGCAGACCATTGCCGTGGATTCACGGGGTGGGTTGCCAATTCAATATGTTATTCAAGCACCCGATTTTGAAAAGCTACGGGAGTATCTTCCCAAGTTCATGGAAGAGGTTTCCAAGGATCCAACTTTCGAAATTTCGGATGCCAATTTAAAATTTAGTAAGCCCGAATTACAAATCACTATTGACCGCGAAAAGGCAAAATCGTTGGGTGTGTCCGTTCAGGATGTGGCTCAAACCATGCAACTTGCCTTTGCTGGGCAGCGGTTCGGTTACTTTACTATGAACGGCCGCCAATACCAAGTCATTGGTCAGTACGATCGGGAAAACAGAGACGAACCCCTCGATTTAAAAAGTATGTATGTCAAATCCAATACGGGTCAATTGATTCAATTGGATAATATTGTTCATGCCGAAGAAGAAAGCAGTCCGCCGCAGCTATTCCATTATAATCGCTATATGTCGGCAACAGTACAAGCTGCATTGGCTCCGGGCAAAACCATTGGGGATGGTATCGCGGCTATGGATCGGATCAAAAATAAGTTTAATGATGAGGCGATTCAAACCGCATTGAGTGGCGCTTCGCGTGACTTTGATGAGAGTTCGTCCAATACCATGTTCTCTTTCTTTCTGGCGTTAATATTGATCTATTTTATTTTAGCAGGACAGTTCGAAAGCTTTATTGATCCTTTTATTATCATGATAACAGTACCGTTGGCCATAGGTGGTGCGGTATTCTCCTTATGGTATTTCAATCAGACACTCAATATTTTTAGTCAAATTGGTATGATTATGCTGATAGGTTTGGTAACCAAGAATGGTATCCTGATCGTTGAATTTGCAAACCAGTTACGGGAACAAGGTCGTACGGTATCAGAAGCTGCTTTAGAAGCCGCCACATTACGTTTTCGGCCCATTTTGATGACCAGTTTAGCTACTACCCTAGGAGCACTTCCGATTGCAATGGCATTGGGCTCTGCCGGGAAAAGCCGGATGTCTATGGGGATCGTAATTATGGGAGGACTCATGTTTTCTCTGGTTTTGACCTTATATATAATACCTGCGATGTATACGTATTTGTCCAGAACAAAAAATTACGAGAAACTGAAAATGATCGAGCGAATCGCTAGGAGGAGTGAGTTGGAGGAGGTTTAGGTTGGTTTGTACTTTTGATTATAGTAATGAGGTGCCTTTTGAGAATTCAGAAGGCCCTTTTTTTACTAATATTTTATAATACTAATCGCTTTCATATCATTATATTATCCCAATAAGAATCTTTGTTAATCTGAGAACGGACTAGATACCGTTTATATCTCGTTAAAGTCGCAATTAGGTTAATAAAACATGATGAAAAGATTTCTTTCCTTACTGATTGCTGTGGTAATCGGTATTACTTTTTGTGAAGCAGAAAAGCTTCCCAATATTCTATGGATTACCAGTGAAGATAATAGTGCCTTTTTGGGATGTTATGGCGATCCATTTGCTACCACTCCCAATTTGGATGCTATGGCAGTTAAAGGCTTTCGTTATACGCATGCCTATGCCAATGCGCCGGTTTGTGCCCCCACTCGAAACACCATTATTACAGGAGTATATGCCAATTCCGGTGGTAATCAATATATGAGAAGTACGAATGACAAGTCAGCGCAGGTAAAATTTTTTCCAACTTTACTTCGGGAAGCGGGGTATTATTGTACCAATAATTCGAAGGAAGACTATAATGTCAATGGAAGCCAGACCAAAAATATTTGGAATGAGTCTGGTACAAAAGCGCATTACAAGAATAGGGAATCTGGTCAACCCTTTTTTGCTGTTTTTAATTCAACCATTTCGCACGAAAGTTCTATTCATAAATTGAAACCAGAAGGCGAACTACGCCATGATCCAAAAAAGGTAAAGCTACCTCCTTACCATCCCGACACGCCCGCTATGCGTCGAGATTGGGCACAGTATTACGACAAGGTGGAGGATATGGATACTTGGGTAGGGAAGTTATTACAAGAACTGGATGAAAGTGGCGAAGCGGATAATACGATTGTGTTTTATTATGCCGACCACGGTGGCGTTCTCGGACGTAGCAAAAGATTCGTTTATGAAACAGGAACACACGTGCCTTTTATTATTCATATTCCTGAAAAATACAAGAACCTTTGGCCTAATGCCCAAACCGGTACTACGGTAGACCGACTAATCAGTTTTGTGGATTTGGCACCGACTTTATTAAGTATTTTGGATAAACCAATTCCAGCGTATTTACAAGGGATACCATTTTTGGGAAGTAAGAAAACGGCTGATCCAGAGTATGTATATATGTTTAAAGATCGCATGGACGAACGTTACGACATGTCGCGGGCGGTACGAGATAGCAAGTACAGGTACATTCGTAATTTTACACCGTTCCGACCGCATGGGCAGCATATCGAATACTTATGGCGAGCAGCTTCACTTCGCTCATGGGAGGAAGAGTTTAAAGCAGGGCGTTTGAATGAAACGCAAGCGGCCTTTTGGAAATTCAAACCTACCGAAGAACTGTACGATACTGAAAACGACCCATGGGAAATCAATAATTTAGCCAAAAAACCAGAATACCAAGCTGTATTGAAACGAATGCAAAAAGCTAATCGTGACTGGATGCTACGTATCCTCGATACTGGGTTTATTCCAGAAGCAGAATTAATGGATAGAACGGTGGGCACCACCAGCTATGATTATATGCGTTCTGGAAAATTTAAGTTGGGGCCGGTGATAAATGCAGCAGAGTTGGCAACGTCTCCAAGTGTAAAAAATATTCCAAAGTTGACTGCTTTACTTCAAAATAACGATGCTGCGAATCGCTACTGGGGTGCTACTGGGCTTTTGATACTAGGAGAAAAGGCCAAACCTGCAATTGAAGCTCTAAAAATAGCGTCAAAGGATAAGTCTTCCAACGTGGCAACAGCGGCGTCCGAAGCTTTGTATAATTTGGGAGAAAAGGAATTGGCCAGAAAAAGTCTAATTGCTGTATTGAATTCCTCCAACTCATTTGCACGAACCCATGCACTCACCACGCTAGATTATTTGAATGACAGTGCCGAGGAAACCAAGCTGGCAGTTGTTGATATGACCAAGAAGTATATCAAAACGGAGCCCAATGGCTACGATTTAAGGGCATCACAATGGTTAATGGAAAAGTGGAAACTGAATCCCGAAAAGTATCAAATTGATTTCAAGTTTTAAAATGAACGATTAGGCATTACCATGGATGATTTTTAGGAAGGCTTTTGGTATTAGTAACAGCAAGACGAAAGTCAACCAGCAAATCATTCATCACAAAAATGTGACAGTGGATAGGATACTCTCGATTGGAGTAAGAAATCTGCCGTGGTAATACCTTTAAATGAACTCAATGTTGACCTCTTGATAGTACCAGCGGTACTTCCTTAATAGCGGCTTCCTTCCTATTTATGATTTTATTTTCTGTCTAAAATATGTCAATAATTTAGGTCAAAGGCTTTTTAGCGGCTATATTTATCAGTTAAAACAATAGTAGTTAGCGTATTAAAGTACTATCTATTAGTACAAAAAAGCCGGATCGATTTGTAGAATCTGGTCATACGTGGCTGTAAGGCCAAAAATTAGGACATTTGAACTAAAATGAATTAAGTAGCCATAAGCAAGCAAATGAAAAAACAGTTTTACTTTTTAATAGCATTGTTGAGTACAACAGTGATACTGGTAGTTTCTTGTTTTCAAAAAAACGGGACTTTAAAAAAGCAGGTCGGCCCCGAAGTCGTGAGCTATAACTTCGATATTCGTCCCATATTATCGGACAAATGTTTTGCCTGCCATGGACCAGATGCCAACAAGCAAGAGGCGGGACTTCGTCTGGATAACGCCGAAAGTGCCTATGCCCAACTTAAAAGTGGAAAAGCATTTGCAATTGTACCTGGCAACCCCGAAGCTTCCGAACTTTATAAACGAATCACCTCCAGTGATCCCGACTATCAGATGCCGACTCCAGAGTCGCATTTGGGATTATTGTCGGAAAAGGAAATAGACTTACTTAAACGGTGGATTGAACAGGGTGGCAAATATGAAAAGCACTGGGCTTTTGTAAAGCCTAAGCAAAGCGCCTTACCAGAGGTAAACGATGATTCATGGCCAATAAATGAAATAGATTATTTTATTCTAGCCCAAATGGAGGAGAAGGGACTCAAGCCTAGTGAAAAGGCCAGTCAGCAGCAATTGATCAAAAGATTGTCTTTGGATCTTAACGGGTTGGCTCCTTCGCTAGCTTTACAACAGAAATTTGACAAGGAAGGGGACGAAAAGACCTATGAAAAAATGGTGGATGAGTTGATCGGCCAAAAATCGTATGGAGAAAAAATGGGACTTCATTGGTTAGACATAGGTCGCTTTGCTGACTCCTTCGGTTACCAGAACGACAATGCCCGCACACAGTGGCCGTGGCGTGATTGGGTAATCAATGCGTTTAACAAAAACATGCCGTATGACCAGTTTGTGATTTGGCAACTGGCCGGTGATATGTTACCAAATGCTAGTAAAGAACAAATACTGGCAACTGCCTTTTTAAGAAATCATAAGTACAATGAAGAAGCGGGAATTATCAAAGAGGAGTACCGTATCGAATATCATTTGGATAAGACCAAAACTTTTAGCTCCGGTTTACTAGGCCTTACCGTGGAATGTGCACAATGCCATGACCATAAGTATGACCCCATTTCTCAAGAAGATTATTATAGGTTGTTTGCCTTTTTTAATAATTCCAAGGAAGCTGGACAGGAATCCCTTAAAGGAAATGGACTTGCTACTACTCCAATACTGAACATCAGCCATAGTGAAGTAAAAAATCTATTAACCTTTATAAACACTAAAGACACCAATACAATCTCCCTTTCGGTGATGGGAGAGATGGATACACTTAGAAATACCTATATCCTTAATCGTGGCGTGTATGACGCACCGGGTAAGCTAGTAACCGCTAGTGGGTTAAAGGCTGTGATGCCTTTTGATACGACCAAATATGCCAGAAATCGGTTAGGGTTGGCAAAATGGACCGTAAGTAAAGAGAATCCTCTAGCGGCTCGAGTATTTGTTAATCAGATATGGCAAGAGATTTTTGGGTTAGGAATTGTGAAAAGTACGGGTGATTTTGGAATGCAAGGTGATATGCCCACCCATCCTGCTTTACTGGATTGGCTTGCAGTGGACTTTATGAATCATGGCTGGAATATCAAACGGCTCGTAAAACAAATTGTGATGTCGGCTACTTACCGGCAATCTTCAAAATTGACCAAAGAAAAAAAGGAAAAGGATCCTGAAAATATTTATTTGTCAAGAGGGGCAAGGTATCGAGTTCCTGCCGAAATGATCAGAGATATCGTTTTATCTAGTAGTGGACTATTAGTACCGGAAATTGGAGGGGCCAGCGTAAAACCATATCAACCGAAGGGTATTTGGGAAGCAACCACTGCTAATAGAGGAAGCCTCAGGACCTACGTTCAGGACAAGGGGGATCAACTCTATCGAAGGGGTATGTATACCTTTATCAAACTTACACTTCCTCCGCCAGCTATGATAGTTTTTGATGCGAGTAGCAGGGATCACTGCGAAGTAAAAAGACAAAAGACCAACACGCCGCTACAAGCACTGATTATGATGAATGATCCAGCCGTGCTGGAAGCATCGCGCGTCCTAGCGGAACGGATGGTGGGTAAGAAGTCGTCTACCGAAGATAAAATAAATGAATTGTTCCGTAAGATTGTTTGTCGATCACCTACCAGCCAGGAAGTGAAGCTTTTATTGGAATATTATGACAATGAATTGTTAAAGCTGACTAAGGCTAAGGGAAAGGCGGAAAAGATACTCAACGCGGGGGAATATGCACACGAGAAAGGCGTAGCAAAAGACCAAGCGGCAGCTTTGATGCGGGTCATTAGCACGATGTACAATATGGAAGAAACGATTACTAAATCTTGATGGACTTAACGGCCTTGGTCGTTAAGCTAATAGCAAATACAAATGGAAAAGCCGATTTTTGATTTTGGAATGAACGTAAACCGTAGGCACTTTTTATCCAAACTTAGTTTGGGCCTAGGAAGTGCAGCTTTAGGTTCGCTTTTGGTACCCGACCTACTCAAAGGAATGGGGGGAAGTAGTGTAAACGACATTGTTGCGGGGTTACCTCATTTTGCACCTAAAGCCAAACGTGTAATTTATTTGTTTCAGAATGGTGCTCCTTCTCAATACGAACTGTTCGATAATAAGCCTTTGTTAAACAAAATGTTTGGCGAAGATCTGCCAGAATCTGTAAGAGGGGGACAACGACTCACTGGGATGACTGCCAAGCAGACTAGATTTCCACTTGCAGGATCCATTTTTGATTTTGCGCAGCACGGTAAATCTGGGGCCACGATAAGTGAGCTATTACCCCACACCGCTCGTATAGCGGATGATATCTGTATCATAAAATCGATGAATACCGATGCTATTAACCATGATCCTGCACTTACATTTTTTCAAAGTGGTGCACAGGTAGGTAGTCGTCCTAGTATGGGCTCTTGGTTAAGTTATGGTTTGGGGAGTGAAAATCAGAATTTGCCAGGTTTTTGTGTGCTGTTGTCGAGAGGAATAGGTAATGGACAAGGAGTTTATTCCAAATTATGGACCAATGGATTCCTTGATTCCGTCCATCAGGGCGTACAGTTTAGCAGTGGTGAAAATCCAGTACTTTATCTTGGTGATCCGGATGGTATGGATAGAACCGACCGCAGGGATATGCTTGATAAATTAGCAGCTCTTAACCAAGGCTCCTTTGATCAATTTGAAGATCCTGAGATAGTTACCAAGATTCAGCAATATGAAATGGCTTTTAGGATGCAAACTGCTGTGCCCGAAGTTACGGATATGAGCAGAGAGCCAGAATCTATTATTAAAATGTATGGACCAGATTGTTTAACACCGGGTACCTATGCAGCAAATTGCCTTTTGGCCAGAAAATTGTCGGAACAAGGGGTGCGCTTTGTTCAGCTGTATCACCAGGGCTGGGACGGACATGCTAACCTGCCGAAGGAAATAAGAGCGCAAAGCATGGATGTGGATCAAGCTTCTGCTGCATTGGTTACGGATCTTAAACAAAGAGGCTTGCTGGACGAGACCCTCGTGATTTGGGGTGGAGAATTTGGACGAACAAATTATTGCCAGGGGGAATTTTCAAAAGAAAATTATGGTAGGGATCATCACCCACGAGCTTTTACAATATGGATGGCAGGTGGAGGTATCAAACCAGGTATAGAATATGGAGAAACGGATGATTTTGGTTATAATATAATTAAAGACCCAGTTCATGTGCATGATTTGCACGCCACCATTTTAAATCAGCTGGGGCTTGATCATGAAAAGCTCGTATTTAAACACCAGGGACGCCGCTACCGTCTAACAGACGTAGCTGGTAATTTGGTGAAAGGCATTATCGCTTAAAATCTTAAACCAAAAAGTAAGTCAAAATAGACCCACTAAAACGGATAATTTAGGGTTTTCGAGCAAAACAAGGGCTTTGGAGAAAATGGAAAATAAGACTCCGGAAGCCAAACTGAAATTAAAGTTTTGATTGTTAATACCTATGAAATACCAAACTCGTTTTAGTTATTTTTTACTGCTTTTGGGGTGTACGTTAAGTATTACCGGACATGCTCAGCAGAGGCCAAATATTGTCTTTATTTTAGCGGATGACTTGGCTCAGGCAGATTTGGGCTGCTATGGAAATCCCTATAATGAAACCCCCAATATAGATAAATTGGCCAAAAGGGGTATGCTGTTTACCGATGCTTATTCGGCAAGTCCTGTTTGTTCGCCGTCACGCGCTGCTATTTTGACGGGGAAGCACCCTGCACGTTTGAAATTAACCAATTTTATTGCCGGAAACCGTACAGATTCTTTGTCTCCCGTACTCCCAGCACGATGGCAACCTTTCCTGCCCAGTTCGGAAATAACCTTGGCACAGCGTCTCCAAAAACTAAATTATACCACGGGTATGGTCGGGAAGTGGCACTTGGGAAATGGTGATTCCTTAGCACCGTGGAACAGAGGGTTTGACTTTGCACGTATGATTGGTAAAAATGGGTTGGATTATTACAACTACGGCGTGTATGAAGGAAGTTTTAACAAAATGTTTAACGATACAGGCAGTGCCTATTTGACCGATAAACTCACAGAGTATGCGGTAGATTTTTTGAGAACTACCAAAAAAGAAAAGCCATTTTTCCTGTATATGTGCTATTCAGCACCCCATGTTTTTATAGTACCACGTGGCGATAAAGTGAGTAAGTATTTGCGCAAATACGAAAAATTTGAAGGTAAGTATAATCCCTACTATGGTGCTATGTTGGAGAGTATGGATGACGGTGTAGGCCAAATTATGGCGGAGCTGGAACGGCAGGGAATCGCCGATAATACGCTAATTGTTTTTACTTCTGATAATGGGGGAGTAGGATTGCCGGAGCTAGGGCCAATACCCACCTCTGCCGGAGTGCTTAGAAAATGGAAAGGGCATACCTTTGAAGGCGGTTCGCGAGTGCCTACCCTTATTTCGTGGCCACACCAGATAGCCGCGGGTTCTGTATCTCAACAATATATTACCAATACCGACTATACTCCTACCTTTTTGGAATTGTTAGGTGAAAAAAAAGTGGACCTACCCGATGCTATGAGCTTTTATCCGGTATTGAAAGATGCCAAAGCCACTATGGACCGTGGTGCAATTTTTTGGCATTATCCGCATTTTAGTAATCAAATGGGTAGGCCATCTGGTGCAGTGCGAATGGGAGACTGGAAACTTGTAAAGAGTTATGAAACCAACGAGTCGGAGCTTTTTAACCTTAAAGAAGATCTATCAGAAACAACGGATCTGAGTAAGAAATTTCCAGCTAAGGCAAAAGAACTATTAAGTAAACTAGATCAATGGAATAATTCGGTGGATGCTAATATGCCCATCAGAAAATAATGAGCGGGTATAATTATTTTAAGTATAACTCTAAATGATGTAAATTTGGTAGCATAAAATAGGACAATAGCATAGTTTGGCATTTTGGTAGTTAGTTTTTATAAACACTTCCTGCCGAAACTATTCAATTTTTTGAAAACGAATTAACCCATGAGTAGTTCCAATATTCCTTCAGATGAATCGTACTTGCCCGACCTTTGGACACGGTTTCGAAATGGAGAGGGTGAGGCTTTCGACGAATTGACGAGGCGACGGTACAAGCTACTCTTTAACTATGCTACCCGGTTTTCAAAAGACACGGAGTTTATTAAAGATTGTATCCAGGATTTGTTTCTTGAACTCTGGTATAGACGAGAAAGTATCACAGACACTACCTATGTTACGGTGTACCTGATCAAAGCATTAAGAAACAATCTTTTAAGAAAGTTGCGGCTTCAAAGTCGTTTGGATCAAAGCGTTGATATTAACGAATCTGGTGAAAACTTTACCGATCATCTCACGGTGGAATCCATATTGATCAGCTCCGAGTCCATGTCGTTGAGGGAACGTGAAATAAGAGCTGCTATTAACAAACTGCCCAAAAGACAACAGGAAGTTGTTTTTTTAAAGTTCTATGAAGGTTTGAGCAATGAAGCTATTGCGGAGGTAATGTCTATTGAACGGCAAACCGTTTCTAACTTCTTACACCGCGCCATCAGCCAGCTCAAAAATGAAATACCGGCAATTTCTCCTTTACTTCCACTTTTAATTTTTAAATATTTTTACTGAGAGTTGTTACTCTTATCTTCTTGTTATTGAGCTAATTGTGGATTATTTGTTTTAAAATTTAAATTTTTTCTCATTTTTTTGCTATAAAAAAGGGTATCGTTTTTGAATTCCTTACTATTTCATAATAATCAGTTTTATGAATTAAATTGGAAATGCAGGATTATAGCAAATATGAGGTCAAGGATTTTCTTAACGACGAAGCTTTTTGTCGTTGGGTGCTCCGTTATGAGAATTCAGATGTGATTTTTTGGGAAAACTGGTTAACCAAAAATCCGGACCGAACTGCTATTGTTTTAGCTGCCAAACAATTGGTGCTTGATGTTCGCAGTGCGCAGAATTATATTTCCGAAGAAGATTTTGAGAAGGAACTAGGGAGAATTTCCATGGCAAGAAATCAAGAACCAGTCAAAAGGTTCATTGAAGAAGAACGGGTGGTTCGAGTCAACTGGAAATATTTGGTGGCATTGGCAGCCATGCTAGGGAGTGTCGTTTTTTATTTCAATTACTTTCCAAAAAATACGCAAAACATACCTTACCACACGTTTTTAAATAAAAACCAATTGTTAAAAAATGAGTTGGTTGAAATTGTGAATAAGGACGCGCAGCCAAAAGAAATAAGATTGGAAGACGGCAGTTTGGTTGTATTAGCACCGAAAAGTAAATTAAGTTATCCCACCAAGTTTGCGGAAAACAACCGGGAAGTTTTTCTGAATGGCGAAGCCTTCTTTGATATTTCAAAAAACCCATTGAGACCCTTTAAGGTTTTCTCGCAGGATATTGTTACTACCGTACTAGGGACTAGTTTTACCATCAGTGATTTTGATGATGGGTCTCCCATTAAAGTCGTGGTTAAAACGGGTAAGGTAACCGTTGCCACGGCCTCCAAATCGAAAGAGGTGAGTGTTGCACAACACGATGAGATTATTTTATTGCCAAACCAGCAGGTGGTGTTTAACCGGGATGAGCCTAAGTTAAAAAGAACTTTGGTAGAAGTTCCCCAACTGTTGATGGTACCAGAAAAAGTAGAGCAAATTACTAAATTTGAAAGATCCCCGGTGGCTACCATTTTTGAGGATCTTGAAAAAAGCTACGGCGTACAGATCGTCTACGATAGTGAGGTGCTTGCCGGATGTGAGCTTACGGCGGAGTTTGGACAGGAACCATTGTTTGACAAAATTGGAATGATCTGCAAAGCGATTCAAGGTCGCTATGAAATTATTGATGGCCAAATTATTATTTATGGGGCATCGTGTGGTGCCAAAAAGTTATAAATTTCTAAACCTTTAACCGATGAATTTTTATTTGAGATATCCAACATAATATACATCAAAGCCGAAAATGCTGCTACATTTCCGGCTTTGAACCCCCTTCTTAATTCCCATTAATTGACCCGTTATTTCTAACAGGTCACGGGGACAATTATACCATTCTTTCAAAAAGTATAGATGCAAAACTATGAAAATTAGTAAGAAATCGAATAGGATTTTATTCAAACTCATGCGAATATCCATTTTTCAGATATTTCTGTCCATTTTATGCACTTCACTCGTTACCGCCAATGACGGTGTAGCGCAGGAATTGCTCAATCGCCGTATAACTCTGGATCTAAACAACCAGCCCGTTAGCGAGGCGTTGCGACAAATTGGAAAACAAGCTTCAGTACGATTTATGTACAGTCCACAAGTGATTCCGGTAGATCAGAAAATCACTTTTAAGGTACAGGATAAAGAATTATCCAAGGTACTAACCGAAATACTAGCTCCGCTACATGTGGAATACGAAGTATCGGGGAAGCAACTAGTATTAAGTATGAAGCCTGTGAAGCAAGTGAAGACCAGCGTGGAGACCATCGTAAAGCCAATTGATAGAACTATCAATGGTAAAGTTAATGATGATCGAGGAGAGGGTTTGCCTGGGGTAAGTATTGTTTTGAAAGGAACTCAACTGGGTACCACCACGGATATCAATGGTAGGTTTAATTTGAATATCCCCGATGGTGAATCCAGAAGCACGCTCATTTTTAGCTTCGTCGGATTTACAAGTGAAGAGGTTCTCCTGGGCAAGGAAACGATGCTTTCAGTAACTATGACTCCCGAAGAGCGGTCCCTGAGTGAAGTAGTGGTGGTGGGGTATGGCGTGGTTCGGAAGTCTGACCTTACGGGTTCTGTTTCACAAGTTAAATCCAAGGAAATCAATTCCTTCCCCACGGCCAATCCATTACAGGCTTTGTCGGGACGTGCTGCTGGGGTTCAGGTTACCCAAAATACCGGTGCGCCCGGAGGAGGTGTTAGTGTGCGAATAAGAGGTACTAACTCTATTCAGGGTAGCAATGAACCGTTGTATGTAGTGGATGGTTTCCCCACAGCTGGAAGTAATCCCACAATACTCAATAATATTGATATTGAAAGTGTTGAAATCCTAAAAGATGCCTCAGCAACTGCTATTTATGGTTCGCGTGGTGCGAATGGTGTGGTGCTTATTACCACGAAGCAGGGAAAGGCCGGGAAAACAAAGATTGATTTTGAAACCAGTTATAGCTCGCAAGTGCTCCGGAAAAAACTGGACCTTATGAACGCCAAAGAATATGCGCAGTTCTATAATTTGCAAGCCAAGAATGATAAACTTAGTCCGTATTTTACGGAGGAGCAGATTAACGGTTTTGGTGAAGGATACGACTGGCAAGATTTAGTATTTAACCGGGCACCTATGAAAACAACTTCTGTTTCGGTAAATGGGGGAAATGAGAAAACCCAGTTTTCGATTTCTGGAAGTTATTTTGGTCAAAACGGTATCGTTAAAGGAAGCGACTATAATCGTTTTTCGTTAAAGACAAATTTCAAACATTCAGTCAACGAAAAAATACACTTTACGCTCAGTAGTACGCTCTCCAGATTACTAACCGATCGGAGGGATAGTGGTGGAGGTGCCAGAGGAAATAGCATGATCTCAGCCGCCATTTCGGCCCCGCCTACATTGACACCGTATAATGAGGATGGTTCATACAGAGTGCTGGCCATTGCTTATCCATTTGTTGCCACTGATCTTATCAATCCCTTGAATTATATTAGGGAACAGTCCACCCAAATAAAGGCCAATAGAATATTAAGTAATGCAGCCTTTATTTACAATCCGATTCCCGAAATAACCATTAAAATTGCAGGAGGTATTGAAAATGCCGACGATCGTACCGATTCTTATACCACGCGGAATTATATTAATTCTCCAGGTAACGCATCGGTAAGTACTAGCCAGGTTATGAGCTTGCTTAATGAAAATACAGTGAGTTACAATAAAGTTTTTGCCAATAAGCACAGCGTTTCGGCGGTGGCAGGTTTTACATACCAGGACTTTGTTACAACGTTTCTTTCAGGGAGCGGGAATGGTTTTTTGAGTGATATCACGGAAACTTCGGGTCTTAATTCAGCGATAACTCCGGGTATACCAAGTTCTGGTTATGCCAAGTCAGTGTTGTTGTCCTATTTGGCAAGGGTGAATTATGTGTATAACGAAAAATATTTGTTCACCGCAAGTATGCGTCGTGATGGATCTTCGCGTTACAGTGAAGGAAATAAATGGGGGTACTTTCCATCCGGAGCTTTTGCATGGCGGGTATCGAACGAAAACTTCCTTAAAAATAATCCTC
>CAXBLH010000103.1:0-13595 GCA_963976315.1 uncultured Dyadobacter sp. | reverse complement strand
CGGTCGTTCCAATCGAAATCGGCAGGAAGAATACGGTCTTCCGGACGGTTGGTACCTAGTAAATAAAGTAAAGTATGAGACATATCCGCTTGGAAACCGATGTTCTTACGATCAACAGCTTCTAAGGTGTCGATCATCGTTTTCCAGCTTTGCATGCCTCCCCAACAGATTTCCCCTTCGGCAGCAAGACTTTCACCATATTCAGCCGCTACGTCACAGGCGGCACGGAAAGTTTCGGCTATCAGTTTTGTATTAGCAGCAGGATCAGCAGCCCAAGCTTCGGGTTTACTGGCAGAATCGATACGCACTACGCCATTTGGACGTACGCCTAATTCACGTAGCTTTTGACCAAAACGAGCAGATTTTTTAACCATTTCAACAAAAGTAGCCCGCTCTTCTTTGCTTCCCATGGCTGGTCCGCCCCAGATAGGAGCTACCAGAGAACCAATTTCAAGGTTAAGCGCACTTACTTTATCAGCCAAAGCTTTAATACCATCATCGCTCATATCTAGGTCGATATGGGGATCAAAAAGGCCTATATCGACACCGTCAAACTTCACACCGTCCACCTCAGCAGCCGCAGTGAACTTCAACATGTCATCAAAGGATATTACTGGTTCCGAATCAGGGCCTTTACCCACGATTCCTGGCCAGGTAGCATTGTGTAATTTCGGGAAATTATTGTTAGACATAGTGTTATTAGATTTAGGGAAAAACAAAATTTAAAGCCTTAGGCTTTAAGCAAGAGGCCGTATGCATAAACACATCCCTCCTGCCTAAAGCTTAATGCATAGAGCTTACAGCCCTTTTATAGTATCAAATCCGGATTGTTTGGTCCGAAGTGTTTCAACATCACAATTGGATCATTTGCAGAAGGATTCACAATCGTTACACCTTCCTGAGCAGCTGCTTCGGTCACGAAATATTCGTCATTAGTCAGTTGTCCGTAACGAATTAGTGCTGGTGTTTCGATATCCCAGTCGCCTAATTTTCCATGCCCCTGCAACACGATTAAGCCGTAAGCCCCACCATCCTTTATGGTTACAGTTTGGCCTGGCAAAACGGTAAGTTCTTTGGCACTATAAGCTTCGTTTCGGTAGCAAATCCAGTTTTCACTATACCCTTCCGCAGCCATTTCCGCCACGTCTTTTACTGGCTTTGGTTTCATAAAATGCTTTTCCATCAAATTCGGATTCACATTCAAATCCCAGTCGATCACTTCCATAAGCAGGTCATAGTCACCAACTCTATCTTCTGGAGTACCTTTCCAAAGTAACTCTTCTGGAATAATCGCTTCATTAACCAGTGATTGGTACATCGCAAAAATATCCGAAGCTTTCTGTGGCTCATAAGTACACAAGCTACCTGGAGCGTGTAACATCCCAGGAGGCACATCCCATCCAGTACCTGGCTCTAAACGAAATGCTTGAGAATAGTTGGTGATTTTATTATCACCCTTGGTAAAGTTCATCAAACATTCTTTGATCTGCTCTTTGGTAGTTCCCGGTGCAATTCCAATAAAGGTATACGGGAAATCTCCACCATGATTGTTGAGTTGCGGTGGGAAATAGTAAGCTTCCGGTTTTCCGTTCTGACCCACCATTGCAGCGTGCTCATCTCGGTGGTGAATATGGTGTGGCAACGGTCCCATGTTATCAAAAAACTTGGAATACATCGGCCAGCTTTTGTACTCGTCCCAAAGGCGATCACCAATAATTTCGCCTTTCAGCTCCTCAATGGCATCACGAAGTGTAACGCGGTGTTCTCCATCTTCATCATTAAAAACGACGAAGCTCAAACCTTCGTTTTCGCCGGTTAAAGGACCATTTTCGGCAGGTGTAGTGGATGACAACCATCTTTCATCAATACCTCCACGCTCTCCTCCTAAAATGTAATAATCGTCTGGATGTAATTTGATTCTTCTTCCAGGAACACAAAACGACCGTGGCACCCACGTGGGGGTAAGTCTTAGTATTCCCTTTCCTTGTTCTAATGCTTTTTTAGCTATGCTTGAAACTCCCATCGGTTATTGGTTTGTCTGTTGGTTTTTAGAGTAATACTTTCGACCAAACAGTTATTGTTATTAATTTAAAAAACGGTTTATTTAATTATTTACTATTAATTCGAGATCATAATTCTTGGTTTTACCAGGTTCAATAAAGATAAGTGTTCCCTCTTCCCTTGCCTTTGCTTGGCCAGTTAATGGATGTGTAGTTGGCTCAATACCCGTTACATATTCCTCGTTACCCCAATGTTGCCAATTTGCAAGCCAAGGAAGTTGCTCTTTTTTGAATTTCAATTCAATACCTAAATTCAGTTTTGAATTAAATAAGCCGCAGACACTATTGCCATTTTCATCGGCTTCGATATCAATCAAAGCGACTTCTTCACCGTTTCCTAGGTGATCATCAATAGGGGCTGGACACTTTTTGAACGCATTCCCTTCTTTAAATATTTTGGCATTCTCTTCTCCATTTCTTGGAAACCAAGCACCATTCCACAGAATATCCGTTCCTTCGTCCACGAGCGGATATCCAAAATTAAAATGATACAGCAACATGTGCGGTGCTGGCATATTTCCTCGATTGAGTACCTCATCATGAATACGTATTTTAGCTTCTCCAAGTGTTGCTGAAATGGTACGTCTAAGCTCTAAACTTGGCCCAAAAGGTTGCGTCTCACGAATGATACCCGTAATGCTCATTTCATATTTCCCTTGTCTAGGATCGGGCTGAATAATGGATTCGATTTCTGCAGGCAAGTTGCTGATATGTCCGTGTAATCCCCTTTCGCCATGGTTATCCTCCTCTGGCCCGCCTACATGTGAGAGGCCACAGGTGGTCAACAAACCACCACCAAATGTACGAATCCAGCCGATACCTTTATCGGTAAAAGGCTGTGGAGCAGTAACTCCCACATGACTATGCCACGCCAAACTATGCTCGTTATAAAATGCATCAGAAATATCCATCGCTCTATCGATCAATACTTTAAAGCGAAGACCAGAACCAGTATTGAACCAGGCAATACGAACTCCCCTTCCAGCACCATTATCCAGTATAGAGGTTTCAATTCCTCCAAGCTGCTGTGTATTTCCAATTTTGCCCTTCCAGCTTTCGTTCATTTTTTATTATGCATTATGCCGTAAGCGGCGTTAATAATTTGGTAGGTGTTTTAGGCAATAAGCTTTAAGCAATAGGCATTAAGCTGTAAGCAATAAGCAATAGGCTTTAGGCAATAAGCTGTAACCCCCCTTTAACCTTTAACATTGCTCCTTTAACACCCCCTATTTCCTAAATCCTTATTCCTACCCCCTACTCCCCCAACTTCTCTAAAATCCAATTCCTTACTCTCGGATTAAAGTCAGCAGTGTTTTCAAAATGAAACCCGTGTCCTAATCCGTCATACAAATACATTTCAGAACCCTCGATGGCTCCGGCTACTTCTTCGGCCATCCATAGGGGTGTAAAAATATCTTCCTTACCACCTATCACCAAGGTAGGCACTTTTATATTCGGTAACTGATCTAGCACATGGTGATTAATACAAGCCGCGGCTTGTCCTTTCAGCCCGTGTAGCGGTTGTGGATATGGATTTACCCCATCAGAAACCCTACCTTCTTCCATAGCTTGTAACTCTTCGGGCTTATCCCAATGTGCTTTTGCAAAAATCAATAACTGGATATGTAAAGAAAATTCCTCCGGTGTAAAGCGAGCTTTTGCATTCACCATTTGTTGAAAAACCCCTTTTGCATAAGCATCACATCTAGCCCATGGACACATCAACACCAACGATTTCACCATTTTAGGATGCCTTAAAGCAAATTGTTGGGCAATGATACTTCCCATTGAAACTCCGACGACAGCAGCTTTTTCTATTCCTAAATGTTCCAGCACCCCTACATAATCATCTGCCATTTGTTCTGAGGTATACTCCCCAGCAGGCTTATCTGAAAAGCCAACACCACGGTTATCCACAAGGATACATTGGAAATAGTCCTGCCAGTCGGCCACATGGGCATTCCACACAGCACCAGGAGCAGTTATTCCCATCATCAACAGTAATGGTTCTCCTTTTCCTATTACTTCATAATGGATGTTTATTCCGTTTGACTTAATTGTAGGCATTTTTTTAGGAGTTAGGATTATTAGGTTTTAGGAAATTTAAGGTAAAAGGGACTTTTTAAATTAGGTTATAGGTGCTAGGTTAAAGGTTAAAAGTGCCAGGATTAAGGTTAAAGGGACTTTTTCATTAGGTTAAAGGGGCTAGGTAAAAGGTACCAGCATTTATAGGTCCAAAATTGTATTCTGCTTTATGCATTTAGACCAAACACCATAACTTTTAACTTTAAACCTTCACCCCTAATCCCTGTCTCCTAAATCCTAAAACTTCCCCTACTTCAACGCTGGAATCAAATCCTTTTGAATCCAAGTTCCGTCATGTAAGGTAACGAAGTCAGGATCCACCAAGGCTTCATCACCTTCATCTTCACAAATAATCCAGCCCTTGTAATCAATATCTTTTAACCATTGCGTAACACCTAACAGGTCTACTTTCCCATTGCCCATTAAGGTCCATTCCGGATCACCATTCCAGTCTTTATAATGAACGTGATTGATCAGAAGTTGGTACTCTTTCATTTTTGCCAATGGATCCATTCCGCCATTGATGATATGTCCCACATCCGGTGTCCAGCCAGTTGCCTGTGGATCCAATGCTTCTAGTACAATTTTATAGTCTTCCTCCGTACGAATAATAGAGCTATGTGGTGAATTGGGGTGATAGCTGCAAGGAATCCCTTTTTCAGCAGCACGACGAGAAACTGTATTAACGATATTCACCAATCGTTTCTGGCGTTCCGCCAAATTGTGCCTTCCTGTTGGAATTTGGACCGTATTTAACATGGCTCCCGGGAAACGTTGTAAGAGTTGAATGGCATGGTCTGCTATCTTGCGTTCTTCTTCTGTTTCGCCTTCTTCATTCCAGTCCAATGCCAGTGCCAGTGCCGCCAGCTCTATGCCTTGCTCCTTTAATTTGGCTTCCAATTTATCAGGATCAATCAAGTCACCCATCCAGGTGAATATAGGCTGTATGCCTGTGAAGCCAGCTTTGGAAATTACTTCAATCATATGACCTAGTCGGCCTTTATGGGTTTCGCCATTACCACTCATGAACCAGGTATACACCTCGGATCCGAATTTGAAAGGAACTTGATTTGTCATTGTTTTAAGTTTTAGGTTTTAGGGTATAGGTAGTTTAGAAATTATGAATTAATGGAAGGTTTTAGCGAATAGTAGCTAGACTTACAATTAGTTACTAAATATTCCCTAAAACCTAACCCCTCTTACTTAGTACCTACACCATGCTTCTCACTCATTTCTTTTATGAATCTATAGCCATTTTCTGCAATGTCCCATGGATCAGAAAATTCACGCCATACACCAATTGCATTGGCAAAATCTGGATCGTTTCTTGAAAACGCTTCAATGGTTAGCCAACCTTTATATTCTATTTTGGCAAGTCCGGCAAAGGCATCATCCCAAAGCACTTGTCCGTCGCCTGGGGTACCTCTGTCATTTTCACTGATATGGACATGCTTCAAATAAGGAGCAATTGTATCCAGTGCTTGACCGTAATTTTTCTCTTCAATATTGGAATGATGTGTGTCAAACATCGCCTGCACATTCGGATGATTGGCTGTTTCTACCAATTTGCGAAGCTGTGCCATCGTATTGCACAAATAGCACTCAAAGCGATTAAGCGCTTCCATAGCAAATACAATATTGGCTTGTGCTGCATATTCTCCCGCTTCCCTTAGCACCTCACCAGCTCTTTGGTATTCCTCATCGATAGCAGGGCGATTTGCAAAAACAGTATGTCCCGAGTGAAAAGGTCCACAAATCACTTTAGCATTCAGGTCATACGCTCGGTCAACAGCCCATTTAATTTTATCAAGACCTTTGGCACGAGCGGCCGCTGAGTCACTAATAGGGCTATCGTCTTTTCCTACTGTTATCACGGCCGTAGTTTCCAAGCCAATATTTTTGGTATAATCACCCATGCGTTTGTAGGGTTCACTTTCGGGAGTACCCAAGTAAAACTCTACACCATCATAACCAATTTTTTTCAACCTATCCACAATCGGAAAAACATCATCCGAAACTGCTGCCGTCCACGCGAGCACATTAAATCCTACTTTATTCATTTTGAAAGATTTTTACCCCCAAAAGTCAAATGCTAAAAGCTTTTGATCTGTGGGAGTTTAACATAAAATTATTTTTTAGCAATAAGCTTTAGGCTTTTACCATTAACCTAAATTCCCTACTGCTTTATTCTAATATTCCGGTACTGCACTTTCATTGGAGGGCCAACATGAACTTGAACCCCCAATTTACCTTTCATTTTCCGATCTCTTGTATCGTTATCGGTGACATCGCTCATTAAAATACCATTAATATAATGTTGTAAGCGATTTCCTTTTACGATTAGGTGAAACTCATTCCATTCTTCCCCTTTTATTTTGGTCTTCAATTCATCTGAAGTACCCAGAGAGCCGGTAACCGTTCTACCCAACCAAGCATTATTTTTCTTATTGGCATCAAAAGCCGCATCCGACTTGTCTGTTGGATCATTGATGGTAGCTATTTCTCCGCGATAGGCTAAAGTAGAGCGCTTGCGTTCTTCGTAATTTTGACCTGTATAGCGATTCATTCCATCAATATCTGCCTGATAACCTCGTAATGCAAAAGGTATATCAGTGAGCTGATCGCTTCGATAATTGATACCTGAGTTCCCTTTTTCTGTAATTTTAAACTCCCCTTTGAGCTCAAAATCACCTGGTTCGCCACCTTTCCAAATTATAAAGGAATTGGTTTTTAAAAGTGTTTCTGGCGTAATTTCACCTACCAAATTACCGTCTTCTACTCGCCAATATTTAGTATCTCCGTCCCAGCCCTTTAACGATTTTCCGTCAAAAATTTTCACATAACCATCTTTCCCCTTCTTTTGGGCAACACATGAAACCTGACTTAAAACAGCTACAGCAAGAGTCAGCGCAATACCGACTTTCAAAAAATTAAAATTCATATTCTAAATATTTACAGGTTTAAGACTCTATTCAAACAAGTTACCCTTAGGTTTGACTACACAATATGGTCAACTTCTATTGAAAAAGATGAAATTATTATCCAAAAATTCCTATAATTTTCAAACTTACTATCCTGTGGTAACCTGCCTTTTAAGAAAATTATAGCGTTTGAATGATTTATAAGCAGCCCATAATTGTTTTAAATGCGGTCTGCCAACCGATGTCAAACCTCTTTGGATTAGAAATACTACTCGATTTCAATAATGGTATAAAGATCAACTTGGGGCAGTTTTAACTGTAAAATTTCATTTTTATATTGGTAAGCAACCTTTTGGTTACCCGGTTGAAGCAATACCTTTTGTGGCTTTTTGGAGGTTTTATAGGAAACAACGATATCCTGCAAAGGCACCACTTCATCATATACCGCAGCATTGGGGTTATCATGTGGCCCAGTAGTATTAATTAAATGAATGTAGCGCTTCCCATTTTTTTCAGTTACTACTTGATGGATATTCCTTGACCCTGAAACTTTTGAAATTAAGTCAGGTTTCATTTTGTCCACAATGGTATGCATCAAATCTGGCAAGAAACGGGATTGATAATTGGCGTAGGAACTTGAAGTATTCAAATAAACCCCAGCAATTTTCCCCTTTCCCAGCTGGTGGATAGTCGCTACCGGAAAGTCTCCTTTGAAACGCAGATCGTCAGCCGTGTAATGCCAGCCGACTACTTCGGTATCCTTCTGCGCCTTGATAGGAAAGAAATCAGCATTAATTCCAATTATTTTTTGTTCAAAACCTATTTTGAATTTAGCATTACGATGTATATCACCTACTACCTCTATTCCTAAATATTTCTGCCAATCTTGCGTTGCTTCTGCACCCACGATTATTAAATTCCCTCCTTGCTTCACATAATTTAATAAATCCGAAATAATGGCGGGATTCAGGGCTTTCCATTCTGGCAGTACCAAAACCGGATATTTATCGAGCCCTCCTGCTAAATGATGATCCATTAGAATCTCCACGGGAAGCTGTGCATCCAGGAGTATATTCAAATTATTTTTCAAACCTTCCAGCCCATGGCTATTATAAAGGCCTCCCGAAGGAATACGTTTCCAAGCATAAGTACTGTATAATAAACCGATTTGAGGAATTACTTGTGCCTCATAACAATACTTTTTTCTTTCTTTTGTAAAAGCTATCAGTTCCTTCATTTTATCAAATTGATAAACCTCCGGAGTACCGTCACGGTTTTGCTGCCAATAGGACTGAAAGCCGCCACCCATAGCCAGCACCTCTGCCGCTTCCTGTTGTAACTGTACTACTGATTTTGTTGCTTTTATATCATTTTTCCAAGAAAATGACCAGGACATCAGATCCCAGGGCTTGCCTTGCAGTGCCAAACAACGGCTCTCAAAAGCGGAGCTATACAAGCTATTGGAACCAGCGACATCGCCTGATAAAAAATCCACCGGAATATCCACCTTTTCGGGCATCATGGAAGAGAACGACCAATTGCTAGTAATTTTAAAATTCTTTTGAGCAGCATGTGCCGCATCGATGTACCGGGTGATGTAATTTCTGAACTGCTTACGGTTAAATTCCATCCATTCAAAATACTGCGGATCCTCACTTTTTCGAGGAACAGTATTTATACCTGTTTCAGCAGCAAACCTAGCGATGTTGGATGGCGTAAAGTCATTACCCAGCATCCAACAGTCTCCATCAATCCAGGCCCCGTCAAGGTTATAGGAAGTTGCTAGCTCCACCAACTGTGGTATCATGAGCTGATCAAGATAAGGCCCGTCCATGGCCACCACTCTTTTGTCCACACTATTATCCGCATTGATCCGCCCCCAGTCAGGATGTAATTCCAATGCGCGACTATCCCACAAACCTGAGTAATGCACAAAAAGTGGAACGCCGTGTTTATTAGTAACCGCCCTCCATATTTTCATAATGTCTTTATCGAACGATTCAGGGGTGTTTCCCACTTTAGTGGGATAACTCGTAATACCCGCATGTCCTTTGCAATCCACTTGAATGAAGTCGGGCTTAATAATAGTCAACATCGAGTCGATCATTTCGAAAGTAAATGTTTCCCCAATATGCTTATCACCTAATCCGGCATGGAAATCAAAATGTAAGCCAGCAAAACGATCCTTATCCGGCACCTGGCCGAATAATTGGCTGGATAGTAGTGTTAAAAACAAGAGCGCTTTGATTTTCATGAAAAAGGGGTTTTAAAGGGATTTTTCCTAATGATAAACTGATACGACAATAGTACTCTTTACGAGCGTAGTATTACTATAATTTTCGAAAATGATTCAACCCACTCTAAAATTGAAGCGAAAAATGGAGCCCTACTGTTAGGGTTAATTACTAGAGTTTTAATCTACCTTGTTTTTCGGTCTCTGAAACAGGGTACTGTTCAGGCTTGCTTGATTGCCACCAGGTTTCCTCTAGGTGCCTTTCAATAAATGGTATATTTTGTGTCATAGCAACCCTAGTAAGGCACTGGGATAGATTTTAATTCGTATTAACATTTCTCTGCTATGCTTTTCACAAAATACTTCAACACTCGTTATATATACTATGACTACAAAAACACTTGGTAGTATAAAAGAAGTATTTATTTTATGCGAATAAGATTTGTGCTATCATTTCGTTAAGACATATAAATTCTTAGTACAATCTGTAATTTCTTTACAGTAGAGTAGTATTTAATCTACTTTATATTTTTAGTTGAATAAATTATACAGTACTTTCAATATTCCAAATAGGGTATTTATAACTATTTAATACCTTCCAAAATTTCAACTGCGGAGAAAATATGATAGCATCTTGTCAATCAACTATATTGACAACAATAAAAGAGATTGGAATTTATCTTCCAGTTTTACTGGTACTTTTCCATCTCGCTTCCTGTGATACTGTAGCCACCAATGCCGATCATATTGAACGGGTGGATGAAATTAGGGAAATGGCTAGTAGAAAAATCGACAAAGGAGAAACCACTGAAGCACTTGCCTTTTTTGATTCGGCTTACCAGACGATCGACAACCCAGGAATTGGGGATGAAATAAGGAAGTACATTTTTAAAGGT
Source organism: uncultured Dyadobacter sp. (assembly GCA_963976315.1). GTDB lineage: Bacteria > Bacteroidota > Bacteroidia > Cytophagales > Spirosomataceae > Dyadobacter. The sequence continues at coordinate 3,400 of CAXBLH010000103.1, read as the reverse complement.
CATAACTACTTTCCAAAAATTGGAGAAAACGAAAAGGCTTTGATTCATCTGGATAGTATCTTTTACTTGTTAGCTACTGATGAATTAAAGGTAAAATACAGAGATGAATATTATGGAGCACTCTTCCAAAAAGGCGATATACTTTTCAAATTAAAGCGCTATAAAAATGCCTACCAATATTTCTACCGTGGCAAAATAATGACTAAGGGAGATGGTGATGCCTGCGCAATCAGCGATTATTCCTATAGACTCGGCATGGTAAGCTACAAGCAGGAAAAATACACAGAAGCCGTTACCCATTTTAAAGAATGTTTTAAATATGCTCCCGCTTGTTATAATGATTTTGTAGGCTTTGCCCTGCAACAAGAGCAACTATCAAACATTGCTTTAAGTTATGCCAAAAATGGAAATATAGACAGTTCCATCATTTTCAGTAACAAGGGACTCGCGTTTTTAAAAACCGAAGGAAAGGCTTACCCTGATCGCAAAGATTACATCAAAATGGCTACTGCCGTAATTTATGGAAATCAGGCGCAGCAATATCTCAAAAAGGGAGATACGCTTACCGCAGAACGGCTACTTTTGAAAAGCATCGACACTAACATCCAAAAAGGGTTTGATATAAACGATGCACAACTAAGTTTGGTCAAGCTTGGAGAATTATACCTCAGCCAGCAGAAGTATAGTTCCGTTCAAAAAGTTTCGGAGCAACTCGAATCATCGCTAGAACTAAATTTTAACATTTACCCCAAACTCGGCCTTTCCAAGCTAAACTCTCAATATTATAGCCATATAGAGCAGCCGCTCAAGGCCTTCCATGCTTTGCAAGAATATATACAAATTAAAGATTCACTGGATCGGGATAACGACATCTTAGTTCTTGCCGACATTGACAAGGAGTTTCAAGGTATTGAGCAACAATATCAGTTTGAATTACTGAGTAAGGATGTAAAATTAAAAAAATGGTATTTGCTTACTTCCTTACTTTTTACCTTGCTGGTCACCGCTTTTTTGATCTTGATATGGAAGTATTGGAAAACTTCTAGTCAAAACGTCGCGAAACTTACCAATCTGAATAAGGAAATTACTTTCCAAAATAACCAAATGGAACAAGCCCTAAAAGATTTTGAAGAGAGTAATAAAGACAAAGATAGGATCCTAAAGGTAGTTGCACATGACCTTAGGAATCCTATTGGTGCTATTTTATCCATTGCTGGTCTTATCCTAGAAGATGACAGATATCCTAAAGAGATTAGGGATTTGATAAGTATGATTAAAGTTTCAAGTACGCAGTCCATCAATATGATTAACGATTTGCTCAAACCGAATTTCAACTTTGAGCTAGCAAACATGAGTAAAGAGCCTTTTGATATGGGACAGCTCGTTCATGAATGCACCGATCAATTGAACTTTAAGGCAGACATTAAAGCCCAACAAATTAAAATTGATGTGGAGTCGGATGTAATTGTAATGGCTAATAAAGAGAAATTATGGCGAGTACTGAGCAACCTGCTTGTGAATTCCATTAAGTTCAGCAATCCAAATTCAACAATAAAGGTCTCCTTAATTAAGAAGCAACAACATATGCTACTTGCCATAAAGGACTACGGAATGGGGGTTCCAGATGCCTTAAAAGAGAATATTTTTGATGCTTTTTCAGAAACGAAGAGAAATGGTACCGCGGGTGAACCTTCGTATGGACTGGGGTTATCCATTTCAAAACAGATAGTAGAGGCACATCATGGCAAAATATGGTTCGAGAGCCAGGAAAACGTGGGAACTACCTTTTATATTGAATTACCTATAGTTGTCCAAGAAACCGCCATCCCCGAATACAGTAAAAGGGTTATTAGTTAGGAGTCTAATCAATAGTTCACCCTGCTCTCAACCAATGAATGGGCTGGGTAAACTAGAAACCGAAAGCCTGCCAAAGTTTCAATATGCCAGTTCTAGCGTTCGCAAGTCAGTCGTAGAAGTTCATTAGGTTTTAGCTTAACAGGATAGCCAGCGATTAATTCTGAACCCTTTACCTTTCTGGTTTTGTTGCCGATAATCATCTCGTAAGTAAGGTCCTTTTCAATAGGGAACCATTCCTGAAATTGGTTAATACGAGGGTAATCGACCAACATATTCATGTTAACGGAGTGCCATTTAGATCCAAATAGCAAGTTCCCCTCCCAGGACTTGGAAGACGTTATGGTTATATGCACCTTATTTTTGTCGGTTACGGCACCGTAAATAACATCGGGGTTCCAGTTGGAAATATGAATACCGGCAGTTTTCCAAAGCGCATACATCAGGCAGGTACGAGCAAAATTACCATCGCCATGCCATCCTTCTATAATGCCGTCAGGTTTTTGAAAATCATACAGCACCTTTATTTCGCTATCCATCCAATCTTTTGTGCTGGGCACAGGCTCTCTCAAATAAAGATTCAAAGCCCCTTCAATGGCATCTGCATAGCCATCCGCACTGCCACTTTCCCAGTCGTGGTTCCGATAGTGGGCAGCGAGTGAGCCAAGTGCTTTTCGGGTAGCCTCCCTGTAACGGGGAATCTGGTCCATCATATACACCGTATAAAAAGCGTTGAGAGTATAGCCAAAATTATCGGCCAATCGTTGTTGGATAATTTCACCTGTTTGAGGATTAATTTCATCATAAAAAAGACCGTGTTCATTGCGTCCCTTGGCCAGAATCGTATCCAGCATTTCATGAATATACGGTTGCCATTGCTTTTTCCTGGCGGGGTCAACTACCGCAACTACTGCATAAAACTCGACCAGACCAGACACAATTTCACCGCCATGGTCGCGCAATCGTAACCGTGATCCACGAGAAGGAAGATGTTCGGGAGATAGGTAATAATCGCCGATCTGATAACCCCATTGCAGCCATTGCGGGTTACGCGTCCGCCAGTACATTCGTGCCAATACCTGAAGCAAATCTCCTCCGACTTCTACAACTGCACTTTTACTGAAACCACTTCCTTTAATATCCTTGGGTACATCCACAATTTTGTCAAGATCCTCTAAAATACCCAGCATACGCTCCGACCATGGACTTGGGCCCAACCATTCGGTAAGTGGAATAAGACCATCTTTCATATATTCCGCACTACCAAAAACCACCTGACTGGTGTCTATTATATCGTTTTGAAACCCCTGTTTGCAAAAGGAATAGGTATCGGGTAATCGACCAATCCGGGAGGTAAGTTGCGTTTCCGTCGCAAGCATAGTATGCATTTTCCCATCAAAAATCGGCTGATCCAACATCGCCGCTGTCATCACCATGAAAGGATAATTGTCGGCAGCGGCATCCCAGGCATTCCAAATACAAGTGCTTTCGGTTAAATTACGGGGAATAAGTCCCGTGGCGGAATCGGCTTTGTTAAGCCAGCCTA
>CAXBLH010000102.1:0-13606 GCA_963976315.1 uncultured Dyadobacter sp. | reverse complement strand
AAAGTTTGTGGTTCGTCGGGATTACCAGGAATAGACTAACCCCAGACGTATTTAAACCGCTAATTATTTAAAGCAATGACTAGTAAAGAAATAAAAGATCTGTCGAAAGAACAGCTTAATGAGCAGATTTCACAGGAAAGAGAGCGCTTACTACGGTTGAAATTTGCACATGCTATTTCTCCAATCGAGAATCCTATGCGTATACGCGCTTCTAGAAAAGAAATTGCAAAACTATTAACCGAACTGTCGGCTAAAAGTATCCAACAGTAAATCAGTTTAGACAATTATGGAGGCATCAGTAAGAAATTTACGTAAAGAAAGAATTGGAAAAGTAGTGAGTAACAAAATGGAGAAATCCTGTGTGATCACTGTGGAACGTAAGGTTAAGCATCCGAAATACGGTAAGTTTATGACCAAAACTACCAAATTGATGGTGCATGACGAAACTAATCAAGTAAATATCGGTGATACGATCTTGGTTATGGAAACCCGTCCGCTTAGTAAGAATAAGCGTTGGAGATTAATAGAAATCCTTGAAAAAGCTAAGTAATAATGGTACAGCAAGAATCAAGACTGTCGGTAGCAGACAACAGTGGAGCGAAGGAAGTACTCGTAATTAGAGTACTTGGCGGAACTGGCAAACGCTATGCTTCAGTAGGCGATAAAATCGTCGTAACAGTAAAGTCGGCTCTGTCTTCGAGCAATATGAAAAAAGGTACGGTTTCAAAAGCCGTAGTTGTACGTACGAAAAAAGAAGTTCGTCGTAAGGATGGAACCTACATTCGTTTTGAGGATAATGCTGCTGTTTTGTTGAACAACAATGATGAGCCAAGAGGTTCTCGTATCTTTGGACCCGTAGCACGGGAATTGCGCGAAAAGCAATTTTTGAAGATCGTTTCCCTAGCTCCTGAGGTGTTGTAAGAAATCAATAAATGAAGTATTTCTTTAAACCGTATTAAGAGAAAATCTCAGATGGAAAGTAAAAATAAAAAAGGCACTACAAAACTACATATTCGTAAAGGTGATACCGTTAAGGTAATCGCTGGAAACGCAAAAGGGGAGTCTGGTGTTGTTTCAAGGGTTTTGATTGACAAATCTCGTGCTACTGTTGAAGGTGTGAATATGATCACCAAACACGTAAAGCCGAATGCGCAAAATCCACAAGGTAGTATCGAGAAAATCGAAGGTACTATCCATATAAGTAAGCTGATGGTAGTGGATCCTAAAACAGGTGAAGCAACTAGAACAGGTCGTAAGTTGAACGACAAAGGGAAATTACAACGTTTTGCTAAAAAATCAGGTAACTTAATCTGATTCGGTAAATAAGTGGTAATTTGAATTTTGTGGGTCGGTAATCTACAATAATCTATCAAAAAATTAAGATGGCACAGCCAAGATTAAAAGAAAAGTACGTTGGGGAAATCGTGGATCAATTGAAGGAGAAATTCCAATTCAAATCGGTCATGCAGGTACCTAGCCTCAAAAAAATTGTAATTAATAAAGGTATCGGAGCAGCCGTAGCAGATAAGAAGCTGGTCGATATAGGTGTAGAAGAGTTATCTCTTATCACTGGTCAGAAAGCAGTTGCTACAATTTCCAAGAAAGCGGTTTCAAACTTTAAGTTAAGAGAGAATATGCCTATCGGTGCGAAAGTTACACTTCGCGGTGATATGATGTATGAATTTCTTGATCGTCTTACGTCGATTGCGATGCCTCGGGTACGTGACTTTAAAGGAATAAGCGATAAAGGATTTGATGGAAGAGGAAATTATACATTTGGAGTTAAAGAACAAATTATTTTCCCTGAGATCAGTATTGAAAAGGTAAGTAAAATCACAGGTATGGATATTACATTCGTTACTTCTACTAATTCAGATGAAGAAGGTTACGAACTATTGAAAGCCTTGGGTATGCCTTTCATTAACGCGAATAAACAAGGATAATTCTTAAGATATAAGATATATACCGAAATGGCAAAAGAATCAGTAAAAGCACGGGATAGAAAGAAACAAGCACTCGTTGCGAGGTATGCTGAAAAGCGTAAGCAATTGAAAGAAGCTGGAGACTGGGTAGGCTTGGATAAGCTTCCTAGAAACTCGTCACCAGTTAGGTTGCATAACCGTTGTAAAATTACGGGAAGACCACGAGGATACATGAGAAAGTTCGGAATATCTCGGGTTTTGTTTAGGGAAATGGCTTCTGATGGCAAGATCCCTGGTGTAACAAAATCTAGTTGGTAAGAATATTTTCATTTCTGATTTCAATTACTTAACTTTGCACTCCCTTTTCAGGGGGAGAGTTTAAACTAAGAATAAAGATGTTAACGGATCCCATAGCAGATTATCTAACCAGACTCAGAAACGCTATCAAAGCGAAGCATCGAGTTGTAGAGATACCTGCGTCCAACATAAAGAAAGAAATAACGAAAGTACTTTTTGATAAAGGGTACATTCAGAGTTATAAATTTGATGAAACCGGTCCTCAGGGTATTATTAAAATAGCCTTGAAGTATAACCCGGCTACCAAACAGTCTGCAATTGTAAAATTGCAACGTGTTAGTAAGCCTGGACTTCGTAAGTACGCGGGTTCATCTACACTTCCACGCGTTTTGGGTGGTCTAGGTACTGCAATTATCTCAACTTCCAAGGGAGTTATGACAGATAAGGAAGCAAAGACGCTCAAAGTAGGTGGTGAGGTGTTATGTTTCGTGTATTAATATTTTAAAGTATTCCAGGAAATGTCACGCATAGGAAATAAAATAATTGTTTTACCAGCTGGTGTATCTGTCAATGTGGCAGATAGCAACCTGGTTTCGGTAAAAGGTCCAAAGGGTACACTTACCCAGTTGGTGGATTCTGATATGATTGTTGCAGTGGAAGGAACAGATGTTTCTGTGAAGCGTCCTACTGAACAAAAACGTCATAAAGCACTTCACGGTTTGTACCGTTCTTTGATCAACAACATGATTATTGGTGTAGATCAAGGTTATAAGAAAGAACTTGAAATTATTGGAGTAGGATACAAGGCAACAGCTACGAATAACGTACTTGAATTGCAACTTGGTTACTCTCACAATATTTTCATGGCCATTCCTACTGAGATTAAAGTAACAACGATTTCAGAGAAAGGTCAAAACCCAAAGGTAGTTCTTGAAGGGATCGACAAAGAGTTGATCGGTTCCGTAGCAGCCAAAATTAAGTCTCTACGTAAAGTGGAACCTTACAAAGGTAAAGGTATTCGCTTTGTTGGAGAGGTTGTTCGTAGAAAGGCTGGTAAGTCGGCTTCTAAAAAATAATGGGTAGCCACGGAATAATTATATAAACACAGTTTAGAAAAAGTAAAACATGGCTACGTCAAAATTAGGAAGAAGACAACGCTTGAAACTTCATATCCGTAAAAGAGTGAAGGGAAGTGCAGAACGTCCAAGGTTATCAGTATTTCGTTCGAATACTTCTATATACGCTCAAATCATTGATGATATTAAAGGTATTACATTAGTAAGCGCCTCGTCAAAAGATTTGGGAGAGAAAAAGGAAAGTGCAAATATTGCAATCGCCTCGGAAGTAGGAAAGAAAATCGCTGCAAAAGCGCAAGAAGCAGGTATTTCTGCGGTTGTTTTTGACCGTAACGGATATTTGTATCATGGTAAAGTTAAAGCATTGGCCGACGGAGCTCGTGAGGGTGGCCTGAAATTCTAAGATAACCAATTTTATGTCTACAAATACAAGACCTTCAAAGGTTAACGAATCAGAACTGAAAGAACGCGTTGTTGCGATCAATCGGGTTGCAAAAGTGGTAAAAGGTGGTCGTCGTTTTAGTTTTTCAGCCATTGTTGTGGTTGGCGACGGTCATGGTGTAGTAGGTTATGGCCTTGGTAAGGCTAATGAGGTTACAGACGCCATTGCAAAAGGTATTGATGATGCCAAAAAGAACCTTATCCAAATTCCTATGTTGAAGAACACAGTTCCTCATGCTATGGAAGGTAAATATAGTGGTGGTTTTGTTTTGATTAAACCCGCAGCACCAGGTACTGGTGTTTTGGCTGGTGGACCCATGAGAGCAGTTTTAGAAAGTGCAGGCATCAAAGATGTACTTGCAAAGTCTAAAGGTTCCTCAAACCCACACAATGTAATTAAGGCTACTATTGATGCCCTGTTGAAAATGAGAGCTCCTCACCAAGTTGCTTTTCAACGTGGTGTTAAGTTGGATAAAGTTTTTAATGGTTAATCCCATCGGGATTGCAATAACGATTAGTTATTATGTCAAAAGTACGTATTACACAAGTTAAGAGTGCGATCGATCGTCCTGAAAGACAAAAGCTTACAATCAAAGCTTTAGGTTTGGGTAAACTTCACAGATCGGTAGAAAAGGAAAATAGCGATGCTATTGCGGGTATGATTCGCAAAGTAAGCCATTTGGTTAAAGTTGAAGCAATTTAATAGATACTAATAGTATGAATCTTAGTACATTAAAACCAGCAGCAGGTTCTATAAAGGTCGGAAAACGCGTAGGTCGTGGTCAAGGATCTGGTAAAGGAGGAACTGCTGCGCGTGGCCATAACGGGGCTCAGTCTCGCTCTGGTTATAGTAGAAAGCTAGGTTTTGAAGGGGGTCAAATGCCGCTTCAAAGACGTTTACCGAAATTTGGATTTAATAATATAAACCGAATTGAGTATAAAGCTTTAAATTTGGACGCTATTCAAGCATTGGCTGAAAAATTGAACATTTCAGTAATTACCTTGGAGCTTATCCGTGAAAATGGTTTAGCTGCGAAAAAGGATCTTGTGAAAATTCTGGGTAGAGGTGAAGTTGCTTCTGCTTTGGAAATTCAAGCACATGGCTTTTCAGCAACTGCTGTTGAAGCTATTGAAAAAGCAGGTGGTAAAGCGGTTAAATTATAATAACACGTTAATTCAGGCTTTTGTCTGATTCAAAAAGGCAAATGTAGGCCCAGGATATGAAAAGATTTTTTGAAACAATACAACATATTTTTTCGATAGAGGAGTTGAGAACACGTATTCTCAACACTCTGTTGTTTATAACTATCTTCAGATTAGGGTCATTTATTGCTTTACCTGGTGTTGAGCCGGATCAGTTGAATGTAGCAACTGACGGTTTATTAGGTTTACTTGATACCTTTTTGGGTGGTGCTTTTAGCAAGGCATCCATTTTTGCGTTGGGTATCATGCCTTATATTTCTGCTTCCATTGCAATTCAGCTGTTAACGATGGCGTTGCCATATTTTCAGAAGATGCAGAAGGAGGGAGAATCTGGTAGAAAAAAACTGAATCAAATTACTCGAGTACTTACCATCATAGTAACGCTTGTTCAGGGTACAGCTTATTTGAATACTACTGTTCCTGAGGAAGCTTTGTTGGTTAGCAGAAGTATGTTTACCATATCTTCAGTATTCGTGTTAACCTCCGGTACTATGTTCTGTATGTGGTTGGGGGAACGTATTACTGATAAAGGTATTGGAAATGGTATTTCTATGCTGATTATGATTGGAATTGTTTCTCGTTTCCCGGGTGCTATTTATAAGGAGGTTGTTTCAAGAGGTAGTGGTCAAATTTTGATTACAGTTTTAGAAATGGTCGCTTTATACTTTGTTATAATGGGAGCGGTAATGCTTACACAAGCGATTCGTAGAATACCAATTCAGTATGCCAAACAAGTGGTTGGTAATAGAGTAATGGGTGGATAAAGACAATATTTGCCGTTGAAGTTGAATGCAGCTGGTGTAATGCCAATTATATTTGCTCAGGCATTGATGTTCTTGCCTTCTCTTGGCGCTTCTTATTTTGCTGATAAAAGTGATTTTGCCAGTAACATAGCCACTACTTTCGCTAACTATACCACTTGGCAGTATAATTTGTTATTTGCGGTGTTGATTATAGTGTTTACATTCTTCTATACAGCTATATCAGTTAATCCACAACAAATTGCAGACGATATGAAACGTGGAGGTGGGTTTATTCCAGGTATTAAGCCAGGACAGCAAACCTCCGAGTATATTAGTTCTATTTTGGATAGAATAACTTTCCCAGGATCTATCATGCTAGCGTTGGTTGCTATTTTGCCTGCTTTTGCTAGTTTATTAGGTGTTTCGGGTGACTTCTCCCATTTCTTTGGAGGTACCTCTCTCTTGATTATGGTGGGTGTTGTATTGGATACTTTACAACAAATTGAAAGTTATTTATTAATGCGTCGTTATGAAGGACTGATGAAGTCTGGACGTGTTAAAGGTAGAACAGAAAGTTTAGCAATATAATAAATGATATACCTTAAGACCGAAGAAGAAATCGGATTGATTAAGGAGAGTGCTCAGGTATTGGGTAAAGCTCATGCAGAAGTAGCTACTTGGATAAAGCCGGGTGTTACGACCCAAAAGCTGGACACCGTTGCTGAAACGTTTATCAGAGATTTTGGAGGCGAGCCTAGTTTTAAAGGCTATAATGGTTTTCCCTCTTCTTTGTGTATTTCAGTAAATGAAGTGGTAGTGCATGGGTTCCCTAGTAAATATGAGCTCAAAGAAGGCGACATTATTTCTGTTGATTGCGGTGTTAAGTTAAATGGTTTTCACAGCGATAGTGCCTATACGTATCCGATTGGTGATGTTGGAGAGGAAGTAATGAAATTGTTACAGTCTACTAAAATGTCCCTTTATAAAGGTATTGAAGAAGCTGTTGACGGTATGCGAATGGGTGACCTTAGTTTCGGTATACAAAATTTTGTGGAACAACGTGGTTATAGTGTGGTGAGAGAGTTAGTGGGACACGGCGTTGGACGAAGCTTACATGAAAGTCCTGAAGTACCTAATTATGGAAAACGTGGTAAGGGCATAAAATTAAAAGAAGGAATGGTTCTGGCCATTGAGCCAATGATCAATCTGGGCGTTAAAGGAGTGGTTCAGGAACGTGATGGTTGGACTATCCGAACTGGAGATCGTAAATATTCTGCTCATTTTGAACATACTGTAGTGGTAAGAAAAGGAAAAGCAGAGATACTTACAACGTTTGATTATATAGAAAAAGTAACGGCCAATACCAGCCTAATGGTTGTAGAGAAGTAATAAATTTACGAATGGCAAAACAAGCATCAATCGAACAAGACGGAGTAATAGTAGAAGCTCTATCGAATGCAATGTTTCGTGTTGAATTAGAAAACAAACATGAAGTAATTGCGCACATATCTGGAAAAATGCGAATGCATTATATTAAAATCCTTCCAGGTGATAGAGTTAAGTTAGAAATGTCACCTTATGATCTATCGAAAGCACGTATTGTTTATCGGTATAAGTAGGGTTTAGTCTAGTGAACAACACATAAGGTTAAATAGAGATGAAAGTTAAAGCATCAGTTAAAAAACGCAGTGAAGACTGCAAGGTAATTCGCCGTAAGGGTAAGGTTTATGTAATAAACAAAAAGAATCCTCGGTATAAACAAAGACAAGGTTAAAATTATGGCACGTATTTCTGGAGTTGATATTCCCGACCGCAAAAGGGGTGAGATCTCGCTAACTTATATTTATGGAATTGGCCGTAGTTCGGCTAAGAAGATCCTGGAGAAAGCTGGCGTTGACGTTAATAAGAAAGTTATTGATTGGTCAGACGATGAGTCTGGTGCAGTTCGTTCGGTAATCGCAGGTGAATTTAAGGTAGAAGGTGCTCTTAAGTCGGAAGTACAGCTTAGTATTAAGCGTCTGATGGATATTGCATGCTATCGTGGTCTTCGTCATCGTAAAGGATTGCCGTTGCGTGGTCAAAGAACCAAGAATAACTCTCGTACTCGTAAGGGTAAACGCAAAACAATCGCGAATAAGAAAAAGGCTACTAAATAACAAATGAGAGGTGTCTCGTGAGGGCACAACTTATTCTTCAAGCAATGGCACAAAATAAAAGAAAAGACAAAGCAAAGAAAAGAGTAGTGGTGGTTGAGCCTGTAGGTCAGGTTCACATCAAAGCATCTTTTAATAATATCATCATTTCAATTACTAATTTGAACGGCCAAGTTATATCTTGGGGTTCTGCTGGTAAAATGGGATTTCGTGGTTCTAAGAAAAATACTCCCTATGCTGCACAAACTGCGGCTTCTAGTGCAGCTCAGGTTGCATTTGACCTAGGTATGCGTAAAGCGGAGGTTTTTGTTAAAGGACCAGGTTCAGGTCGTGAATCTGCGATTCGTACCATCCAGAACGCTGGAATCGAAGTAACCATTATTCGTGATATTACTCCACTTCCGCACAACGGTTGTCGTCCCCCAAAACGTAGGAGAGTATAGTACCTTTTTGCCTTATGGCAAAAGCCCATTCGTAATTTGGACACTGGGGTTACAGAATGGTTTTAATTATTTTTAGTTAACAATTAAGTTTTTTAATGGCACGTTACACAGGTCCCAAATCAAAGATTGCTAGGCGTTACGGAGAACCCATCATGGGCCCAAGCAAAGCTCTAGCGAAGAAAAATTATCCTCCCGGAGTACACGGGAAAGGTCGTAGACCAAAAAAATCGGAGTATGCTTTACAGTTAATGGAAAAGCAGAAAGTGAAATTTATCTACGGTATCCTTGAAAGACAATTTCGTAATTTGTTCGAAAAAGCGTCTGTAAAGGATGGTATTACTGGTGAGAACTTACTGAAATATTGTGAGGCTCGTTTGGATAATACAGTATATCGTCTTGGTATCGCGCCTACTCGTCGTGCTGCTCGCCAGTTGGTTTCTCACAAACACATCTTGGTAGACGGTGAAATCGTTAACATTCCTTCTTATTCTTTACGTCCTGGACAAATTGTGACAGTTCGTGAAAAATCTAAATCTTTGGAGGCTGTCTCTGATAGCTTGGCTGGTCACAGCTCAAGAGGTTTTAACTGGTTGGAGTGGGACGGACAGCAATTGAGCGGAAAATTTGTTACGTTCCCAGAACGTGATCAAATACCAGAGAACATCAACGAGCAATTAATCGTTGAATTGTACTCTAAATAATAATCTTCAAAACAATATCACGTTACCTTTCGGTGGCGTGATATTGGCCGGAAACGGTTATTTTGCGATCGCAAAGGTAACGGTAGCGTGATCAACTATCATTTACTACTATAAAAGGAGCAAAGACTATGTCAATATTAGCTTTCCAAATGCCTGATAAGGTCGTCATGGAAAAAGCAGACGACTTTCATGGGTTGTTTGAGTTTAAGCCTTTAGAGAAAGGATACGGCGTAACCATTGGTAATGCGTTACGTAGAATACTTCTTTCATCTTTAGAGGGCTATGCCATTACGAGTGTGAAGTTTCCAGGTGTTCTTCATGAATTTTCTTCTATTGAAGGTATCGTTGAGGATGTAACAGAGATCATCCTTAATCTTAAAACGGTACGCTTTAAAAAAGTTACGGATCTTAACGAAAGTCGTATTGTTGTGAATTTGAAAAATGTATCTGTGGTAACAGCAGGTGATATTGGTAAATTTACAAGTGCGTATGAGGTATTGAATCCTGACTTGGTAATATGTAATATCGATAACAACAAAGAGTTCGAAATGGAACTTTTGTTGGACAAAGGTAGGGGATATGTTCCTGCTGATGAGCCAAGAGCCAATGAATTGCCTTTTGGTTATATAGCGATTGACTCAATCTATACACCAATTAAAAACGTAAAATACAGTGTTGAAAATACACGTGTAGAGCAACGTACAGATTATGAACGCCTTTTAATTGATATCCAAACTGATGGTTCTATCCATCCTGAGGACGCATTAAAAGGGGCTGCGAATATTTTGATTCAACACTTTATGCTGTTCTCTGATCAAACCATGACGTTTGAGAAGCAGAAAGCCGAAGAAGACAATCAAGTGGATGAAGAAATGTTGCGTATGAGAAAACTTCTCAAAACGTCTCTTTCTGAGCTGGATCTTTCTGTTCGAGCTTATAACTGTCTTAAGTCTGCGGATGTTAAATCACTAGGTGATTTGGTACGCCTGGAGATTTCTGATATGATGAAATTCCGCAACTTTGGTAAAAAATCGCTTACAGAACTGGAACAATTGGTTTCTGATAAGCAATTAACCTTTGGTATGGATGTGGCGAAATATCGCCTTGATGAAGAATAATTTTTAATATTCTATTTATAAGTATGTATTCTGAAGCGCGTATTTACGCAGCTCGAAGCAACTAAACAACAAAAAAATGAGACACGGTAAAAAGGGTAATCACTTAGGAAGAACGGCATCTCACCGCAAGGCGATGTTATCAAACATGGCTTCTTCATTAATTATCCACAAAAGAATTGAAACTACGTTAGCAAAGGCCAAAGAACTGAGAGGTTATGTTGAACCTTTATTAACACGTGCGAAAGACGATTCTACTCACAATAGGAGAGTGGTTTTTTCTCATTTGAATGACAAGGAATCTGTAAAAGAACTTTTCGGAACCGTTTCTGATAAGATTGCAGACCGTCCAGGAGGTTATACTCGTATCATCAAATTGGGATCACGTTTAGGTGATGCTGCCGAAAGAGCAATGATTGAATTGGTTGACTTTAATGATGCATTGCTTTTGGCAAATGCAGACAAGCCAGCTAAAACTCGTCGTAGCCGTCGTGGTGGTAAAAAAGAAGGTGGTGCTTCGGAAGAAGTAGCTGTCGCTGAAGTTGTGGAATCAACCGTTGTTGCGGATGGGGATGACCTTAAAAAAATTGAGGGAATCGGACCTAAGATTGCTGACCTACTTGTTGCTGGTGGCATTGCTACTTATGCACAATTGGCAGCTGCTACACCAGAAGCAATTCAAGAGATATTGGATGCAGCAGGTTCTAATTTCAATACCCATAGCCCTGCTACTTGGCCTGCACAGGCACAATTGGCTGCTGATGGCAAATGGGATGAATTGAAAGTGTTGCAAGATGAATTAGATGGTGGTCGTGAAACCGATACAGCAAGTGAATAAATTCAAATTCATATTGATTTGTCTATAATAAAAAGGGGTTAAACGTTTTCGTTTAACCCCTTTTTTAAGGTATTTTTTTAATTTTGTGTGTTGTTAAGGAATGTATACCGAAGATGTTTTGTTGTGTTTGTCGGTGTTAGTTAAGTAAAGGTAAAATATACGATCAAAAATGAGTCAAAAGAAAGAGGCTTTGTTATTGTTGGAGGACGGAACGGCTTATCGCGGTTTGGCACTCGGTATTGATGGAACAGCCGGTGGTGAAATTTGTTTCAATACGGGTATGACTGGTTACCAAGAAATCTATACTGATCCTTCTTATTATGGTCAGATTATAGTGAATACTACTTCTCATATCGGGAATTATGGTGTGCAACTGGATTCTGAAGAAGAATCTGGTTCTGTGAAAATCAAGGGAATGGTTTGCAATACCTTCTCACCAATATTTTCTCGTCATACTGCGGATTTTTCCTTACAGGAATATTTTGAAAGAGCAAAAATTGTAGGTATCAGTAATGTAGATACACGCCATATTGTACGTCATGTAAGAGAAAAAGGGGTGATGAATTCAATCATTTCTTCCGAAATTTTGGATGAAGTTGAGTTAATGGCTGAATTGAAGAAGGTACCTTCGATGGATGGTTTGGAGCTATCCTCTCAGGTTACTACTTCTGAACCCTATTTTATGGGTAACGAGTCTGCTAGCAAGTGGCGTATTGCAGTGATGGACTATGGTATCAAAAAGAGTATATTGAATAACCTTACTTCAAGAGGATGTTACTGCAAGGTATTTCCAGCTAAAACACCATTTGAAGAGGTAATGAAATGGAATCCAGACGGGTTCTTTATATCGAATGGTCCTGGTGATCCTTCGGCAATGCCTTATGCAGTGGAGAATGTTGGAAAGATGGTTAAAACTGGAAAACCTTTGTTTGGAATTTGCTTAGGTCATCAATTGTTGGCGCTTTCTAGTGGTATTAATACCTACAAAATGCATCATGGTCACCGTGGATTAAACCACCCGGTTAAAAACTTGATAACTGGTCTTTGTGAGATTACAAGCCAAAACCACGGTTTTGCTGTAAATCCTGATGAAATTGAAAGTCATCCAGAAGTTGAAATTACCCATATCAACCTCAATGATAAAACAATAGAAGGTATCAAAAGAATGGATGTTCCGGCATTTTCTGTACAGTACCATCCAGAGGCGTCTCCTGGTCCGCATGATTCGCGTTATCTATTTGATCATTTCTCTGAATTGTTAAAGGCTATTTAATTTTCAAATATAATACATTACAAAAAGGGCTTTTCAGTTATTGAGAAGCCCTTTTTGTATTACATGTTAACTTTTAATATTTCACACACACATCTATATCTAAATATATAGATATATTAGTACCAATTTACGGTTGACTTTGTCTTTTAATAGAGTGTGTAATGATGAAAAAGTTTATAAATGGTTTAGCGAAATTTGCGGGTGTCGCACCTGAGAATTTTGAGGCTGCCATACCATTTTTTAAAAGAATAGAAGTTCCAGCAGGGAAATTGTTATTGTCAGCACGTGAAATCGCTAACCATCTTTGGTTCGTAGAAACTGGCATATTACGTGCCTATTACATAGAGCAAGATTTGATTGGGAGCACTGGTAATGAAGTAAATGAATCACCCGCTGAAATCACGACTTGGATCGTACCCGCCTTTGGATTTTTGACAGATATTAGTAGTTTTCATTATCAAAGGCCCGGCCATTACTACATTGAATCGCTAGTGCCTTCGGTGTTATTCCAGCTGTCCTATCAAAATTATAAAGAGGTATCAATATTATATCCTGAAATGGGGCATCTTACCCACGAAAGGACATTTGAGCTGTTAGATAGGCGTGTCAGAATGTGTGGAATTCGTAATGCCACCGACCGCTTGGCTTTTTTTGAAGAGCAGTATCCTGGCATTACTGGCAGAATATCGGTAAATATCCAAGCCTCCTATCTCAATATACACCCCAGTACTTTAAGTAGAATTCGTAATCAACGTAAGTGATTTTCTGACATTTGTGGATTCCCTTTCTGACTTATGTCAGAAGGGAATTTATAGGTATTATTTAAGTTTGTAAAACAAAACCACACCATAGTTTGGAATCTGCGTGGAGATTTTGGTTCGTTCAAATTTCTCACATTTGAGGTTGTGTTAAGTTGTAAAGTAAGGGTTACCTTTAATCATGATCAATGGGTTTGGGTAAGTGTTTGATCAGAGCAATGTACCTATTATAGTTTGGTGGAATTCGAATTTTACTTATTTCCTACTTATTGATTAATGTTTACCTAATTATGCGTTTAAAACTATTAGTTTTTCCTTTAATGCTTTTGGTTCCGTTAATTCACCTCGGTCAGGGTTCTGTAAATGAACCAATAGTTAAAAATTATTTAACCATTTCTGGTGGTTACAGTTTTCATGGTTCTGGAGATATGCGAGGAGTCAATCAATCGGTTTCGTTTGGAAGGTTTTTGAGTCGTAAGCTTTTTTGGCAATCATCTGTTGGTTGGACTTTGCATGATGGAGAGTTTCCATTGTTCACAATTGTTGATGGTAAAAAATATGATAACTCTTTTCGATATACCACAGGTGGATTTCAACTTTTAAGTGGATTTGGTTTTACGGTTGTGAAATCGGTGCATCACAA
>CAXBLH010000101.1:0-13669 GCA_963976315.1 uncultured Dyadobacter sp. | reverse complement strand
TTGGTATCTGTAAATAGCCAAACATAAGGGCTCTGTGATACAATGGCTTTATTTCCCATCACCCAAATCCCGAGCGGAGACTGTAATTCGGGCCCCTGATAAAAAACTTTTGTAACATCAGAAACTCCATCACCATTCGTATCCTGAAGAATAACTATACGGTCGCCAGCTCCCAATTCGGACTTACCATTTACGGCGGGGCGGTAATTATAGGCTTCCAAAACCCATACTCTACCCAAATGATCGACATCGATGTTTATGGGATTGGTAATCTGCGGTTCCGAAGCAAATAAGGTTGTTTGTAACCCATCAGCCGTTTTGAGACCAGCCATGGCATTACCAGCAATCCGTTTAATATTATCTGGCAGAGCCAAATAAACACTGTCTGAATTCCTAAGCCTCACGGTATCAATAGATTGAGCAGATGAAAAATACGCTCCAAAAAAAAGAAAAATAACAAGCAAGAAACGACCAAAAACCGGCCCAAGAGACATTTTCAAAATAATATAAAAATCAAAATAACGCAAAACCAAAACTTTTTCAAAAGTAGTAAGTTCAAACAACAACCTCCGTAAATATTATGACCAAAATAATTACACCATTCTGAAAACCAGTTTTATTTTAACATTTAATAATATTTTTTTGATTATTTATTTAAATAATGACCGAAATAGCTAAAAGGATATAGCACAACCGTTAAGAGCGATTTTAGTAAAATTAATTGCCCTAAACCACTAAGTTTTTAAGGCTTTTTAAAATATTTCTATAAGTGTCTGTTTGACATAAAAAATACTTTGCTATATATTTGTTTAATTCCTAGATAAAATAAAACTCTAACCAGATATATTATCGATACTAGAAAACGTCAAAATCAAATCGTAACTACTTAAACATCCACCATATGAATAATTGATTTGCTGTAAATTCCGATGTTGATATAAAAAAATTGTACGCTCGCCAAAGCCAATTTTTAGGTAATCTTTCCGAAAAGGAATTACCTGTTATAAATCAGTTACTTACTGATCCCACTCGTTTATATCACCACATCGCGATTTACTCCCTTAATGTATTAAATCACTTTAACCAAAAAGAAAATGCAGCTACAATTACGATCAATCGTAAAAGTCTCCTTCATTCAGTTGATGGCTTTTACCAGCATGGCAGGCACTATTGAAGGCCCGCCTAAAAAATTAAATGGGCATCTAAACCCTGATACCAAAATTTCCATTTCTGCCAGTATCGATAAAAAAATCACTGGTACTGTGAAAGACGAAGCGGGCAGCAGCCTACCTGGGGTCAATGTTGCTATTAAAGGAACTACGCGAGGAACCTCGACAGATGTTGATGGAAAATTTTCTATTGACGTAGATAACAACGCAACTGCTTTGGTATTTTCATTTGTAGGCTATCTTAGCAAAGAAATCACAATTGGGAATGCTACCGACTTAACTATTAAGCTAGAACCAGACACCAAAATTTTATCCGAAATTGTGGTGGTAGGCTATGGTACACAGAAAAAAACAACGGTAACTGGCTCCATTAGTTCCATTAAAGGAGACGCAATCGCCCAGGTACCTGCACCCAATATTTCGCAATCGCTAGCTGGGCGAGTAGCCGGTGTTAGCATGCGACCAAACGGCGGACAGCCTGGTAAGGATGATCCAGATATCCATATTCGAGGTATTGTTACTACCGGAAACAACAAACCGTTGGTGGTTGTAGATGGGGTAAGAAGGGACAATATTCGTCAAATAGACCCTGCCAGTATCGACAATATTACTATTCTGAAAGATGCAGCAGCCGTTGCTCCCTATGGGATTGGCGGCGCAAACGGGGTTATATTAATTACCACCAAAAAAGGAAAATCTGGCAAAGCCCAAGTTCGTATCAGTAGCTCTTATGGTTTTCAAAATCCTACTTATCTGCCAAAAGTATTAGGTGCTAAGGATTATATGGCACTTCAAAACGAGGCGTATTTGAATCAAACTCCCGGAGGAACTAGTCTTCCAAACGACCCCACTACCATACAAAACTACAATCAGCTACATCAGGAAGATCCTTGGAAGTATCCAAATTCTAACTTTTTGGATGTTTTCAATAAAAATGTGCCGGTTCAGAATCACA
The DNA here is from genome assembly GCA_963976315.1 of uncultured Dyadobacter sp. Lineage (GTDB taxonomy): Bacteria > Bacteroidota > Bacteroidia > Cytophagales > Spirosomataceae > Dyadobacter. Next base: position 11,545 of record CAXBLH010000101.1, on the reverse strand, counting down.
ATTTAGAATTCAGTGGTGGAAGTGAAAACCTTATCTACCATGCGGGAGTTGGATATTTTGACCAAAAAGGGATTTTTGATCCTGTAAGCTACAACCGTTACAACTATAATTTGAACTTAGAAATGGCTGCAACCCCTACCACTAAAATCGGAATGTCGGTTTTTGGTAGCTTTGAAAACACCAAAGATGTGGATGCAGATGAATCGACCTCCGGTCATTTGTTTCGTAGCTTTTATAAATTTTTACCTACCCAAAGTTTAGTATACCCCGAAGGAGACAAATGGGGGGAATCTTCTGCAAGTACACCTGTTGGAGTACTTAATTCAAAAGGATACAGAAGGGTTAATGGGAATACGATGTTGGGTACTTTCTATATAGAACAGCAGTTAGCAAAAGGTTTAAAAATAAAGGGTGTGTTTAGCTATGATCCTTCTCAGTCAAACACCAAGCTTTGGCATGAACCCTTCGTTTATCAAAAAATTGACCTGTCTCAAAAACCCTATACCTATACCGACGCAATATCCTTACAAGAAGGTAATGGAAAGCCCTATCGCTGGTTATCCTTAGAAAACGTACGTAAAACCAATTTTACATACCAAGCTTATCTTAATTATAACAAAACTTTCGGAGACCATTCTGTTACAGGATTGGGTGTAATGGAAGTTAGAAAAACCACCGGTGATAACTTCTATACCCGACGTAACAATTTTGCGATCGGTATCGATGAAATTAGCTTCGGTAGTTCCGATAAATTGGATTATGACAATTCTGGAAGTTCCTATACAGGTACCGAAATCGGGTATGTTTATCGAGTGGGCTATACCTACAAAGACAAGTATATCGTAGAAGCAGCGGGTCGTTATGACGGTCATTATTATTTCGCTCCGGGTAAAAGATGGGGGTATTTCCCTGCATTCTCCGCAGCTTGGCGACTTTCTGAAGAGGATTTCTTGAAAGGTAATCATTCGATAGATGAATTAAAATTAAGAGGATCATGGGGTAAAGCAGGTATGCTAGCAGGTGGTCCGTTCCAGTATCAGTCGGGTTATCAGCTTCGTGGAAGTGCGTATGCATTTGGTAACGGAACGCTGGTTCAGGGCTCCAAAGTCCCTCGTGAAGCAAACCCTGCAATCACTTGGGAAATCTCAACCAAAACGGATATTGGGTTTGACCTAAGTATGTTCAACTCTTTATTAACTGCTGAGTTTGACTTCTTTTACGAAAACCGTACCGGTATGCTATTAGCTCCACAAGTTACGCTACCTGTTGAATATGGATTGGATCTTTCTCAAGAAAATAAGGGAAGAATGACTAACCGTGGATTTGAATTGAACTTGGGTACTCGTAAGCGTATTTCCGATGATTTTGATTTTGCGCTTAACGCCAACGTGAGTTATGCCAAAAACAGAATGTTGGAGGTTTTCCAAACAGATGCTGAAGCGAACAACCCCAACCGTACTAAACTGAACCGACCATTTGGTACTCCCTACGGATTTAAATCATTAGGCTTGTTTTCTACTGCTGATGATACTAACGGGGATGGCATTATCAACACAGCGGATGGCTATAATGTAACCCAATTTGGCGTTTTACACCCTGGAGACATTCGTTATGCGGATCTAAGTGGGCCCGATGGCGTACCCGATGGAATTATTAACAACGACGATTTGACGGTAATTGGTCATCCTGTTTACCCTGCTTTAACCTACGGTATTACTCCTAGTGTAAACTGGAAAGGGTTTGATTTGTCACTGTTCTTCCAAGGTGCAGGTGTTTCAAGTATCAATGTCCGCCAATTCCAAACAGTACCTTTTGAAAATAATGGAAGTAATACCGGTTACGAATATTTCAATAACCGTTGGACACCTGAAAACCAGAATGCGAAATATCCGAGGTCAACACCGGCACCCTATGCCAACAATACCAAAGATTCAGATTTCTGGTGGGCCAATTCTGCTTACTTACGTATGAAAACGGTTAGCGTGGGCTATACTTTACCAAAAGTTATTACCCAAAAAGTAAAAATGAGTTCCGCTAGAATTTACATGTTGACGCAAAACTTATTTACCATTAGTAAGTTAACACATGTTGATCCAGAAATGGGCTACACGGATCGTGAAACGGCATATCCTGTAATGAAAGCCACTACATTCGGTATCGATATTACTTTTTAACCTATTACTTCAAAGAGCATGAAATTAAATATAAAATTACCTAAAATTGCAACCGTAAGCTTGATGCTTATTTTTGCATCGGTCTCTTGTAATACCGACGACTTCTTGGAAAACGTTAATAAATCCAATTTGACAGATGCTACCCAATGGGAGTCTGAAACGAATGCGGATGTATTCTTAAATGATGTATATAGCGAAATCCCCAACAAATTAACCCAAGCAGAAACCTTGGATTATTATACGGACGACTATAATATCAGTCATTACTATACAGCCTCCAACTGGCGCCAGGGGGTGTGTATTGTTCCTGGATCAAGTGCGGATTCACCATGGGGAGGAACTCATGGCCCTACTTATGGATATACCTGGCTAAACTTTTTTGTAAAAATTAGAAAGTGCAACACGTTTATTCAAAAGCTACAAGAGAATAAGACCAAATACTCTGAAACCTATTTCAATGCACGTCTCAGTGAAGCACGGTTTTTAAGAGCTTTCTTTTACAGCGAATTCTTTGTGCACGTGGGTGGACTACCCATCATTACGGAACCCTTGGATAGAAACTCTATGAGTGAGGCGGAGTTACAAACTCCAAGAGCAACGTTTCAACAAACTTTTGATTTCATAGTGAATGAACTTGACGCAGTAGTAAAAGCGGCTGCATTAAAGGCAAAATACAACCTATCAGACAAGGATGCAGGACGTGCCACATTAGGTGCTGCTTTGGCATTAAAAGGATGGGTGGAGCTTTTTGGAGCTAGTCCTCTATTCAACACGGCTCAACCTTACCTCCCAGACGCCGGTAAATTCGTACATTTTGGCACCTCTGATAAAACCCGTTGGGCAAAAGCAGCTGCCACCAATAAAATGTTTATTGATCTGTACGGCAACGGAAAATCGTACACGCTTTTCTCGGACCTTCCTAATTTCTGGCGTGTAAGCAACGAATACAATTCAGAGGTTATTTGGGACCGTCAAATTGTTGCCAATGTTGCAAATATGGGATCTAACTATGAACGCCGTGGCGGCCCAACCTATGTTTTAGGAGAATACCAAACTTGGGGTAACTATAATCCAACGCAAGAACTAGTGGACCAATTTGCCATGGCAAACGGTAAGCTCATCACTGACCCAAGCTCAGGATATGATCCACAAAAACCTTACGTAAATCGGGAAAAGCGTTTCTACGATTTCATTGTTTATGATGGTGCTCCCTATAAATTAGACTGGATGCCAAGGACGGACACCATTTATACCCGTATTGACCAAACGTATCCGAATGCGGATCGTACGAACCAAATTGATTTAGCGGGAAAAACGGATGTGGGTGATTCGGGATACTACCAGAAAAAAAGATTAAACCCAGATGCCGCACCTGGAAATGATGCCAGTGGACAAAATTATGTTTTTTACCGTTATGCAGAGGTTCTGCTTAATTATGCAGAAGCTCAAAACGAGGCTTCTGGCCCTGATGAGTCGGTATATGATGCCGTTAACAAGGTAAGGTTACGTTCCAAATTGCCTGCTTTGGCCACTGGATTAACACAAGCACAGATGCGTGATGCAATCCGTCGCGAAAGACGAGTAGAGCTTTGTTTCGAAGACAAAAGATACTTGGATAGCAAAAGATGGGCGATAACTTCCGAAACCATGGGAAAAGCGAGACATAACATGGTGATCAGAAATTCGGTACCTGCAAACAATTCAGGAAAATGGGTTTATAGCATCGAAAAGGAAGTAAAGTACAATGTAAAGTTTGAACCAAAACAATACATGAGTCCAATTCCTCAAAATGTGATTGACCAAAACAAAAACATTAGCCAAATCCCTGGTTATTAATTCTTCCAGTATTACAAGCCGGCTGCCATCTTGGTGGCCGGCTTTTTTTGTTTTCCAGATACTAGGAGCCTGTTTAAAAATTAACCAATAGTTTTTTTACCGAAGATGTTCACAGAAAAGCACCCCGGTATAATCAAAGAAATCAGGGTTTTTAACGCCCCGTAAATCTGCGGAAAATGTTACACCTATAATGATTATTACAGAAAAGAGACTACTAAATTTCAAGTTTAAACTTATGACTCCATGAAAATCCCCCTATCGAACTGCGGCTGCAAGTTTCAATAGGGGGATTTTTTAACGCAATGTTCTTCTTATTATTTGGTTTTCAAACTGGTAAGATATTCTACTAAATTCACGAGTTCGTCGGTAGACATGGCCTCTGCCAAGCCCGCTGGCATCATTGAATCTTTTACTTCTTTCATCGATTTTATATTTGACATTTTGTATTCCTGAGTAGCTCCACCCGGAAATTTCAATATCAGATCAGTTTCGGTTTTACTGGATACAATACCGGTAACAATAGAGCCATCTTTAAAAGTAACTTCAAAACCCTCATAGCCAAAGCTTATACCCGCACTTGGCGTTAATATTGCAGCATATTGCCCTTCTTTTGGCAGCTTACTTCCAATTTCGGTCAATTTTGGACCAAAGTCCATACCTGTTTTACCAACCTGATGACAAACTGTACAGTACATTCCATACACCAGCTTCCCTTTAGAAACATCTCCTTTCATCGTAATGAGCTTATCGACCGATGCGTGTTTCTGGGTAGCGGTGCTCGCCTCACCTATTAAACTGGCAACCTCCGCTTTTACAGCTTTACGCCACGCACCACTTACCGCTTCGGAAGCTGCCTTTTTTAAATTATTATCTAGTTTACCAGTCTTCAAAAGCACAACAATTCGGTCTTCACCCGCCATAGAACCTCCCAGCGCTTTCACCGCCTCATACCGAAGATCAGCAGGATAGGTATTTGTCAGGGCCACTTTTTCCAAAATAGCCAACGATTCTTTATTTCCTGCTCCTTTTATTGAATTCAAAACCGTCTTGGCTTGATTCACATCTTTGTCTTGGATTTTTTGCCATACCAACGCACTACCTCCTTGTTTTAATAGCTGCTGTCCGGCGGACTTACCTAGCGCAGACCCACCCTCTTTGCTAGCTAATGTTAAAAGTCTGCTATTTTCAGAGGCTATTTCATATCGGTTCATAATGACCATATATGCTTCTGTACCATAGGTGCTATCCAACAGCTTTTTAACCGCTGCCAAAGCCTCCGGATTCTGTTTTACAAACGTAGGGTCCAGATGGTTCAGCACCAATGCTTGCACTTCTTTCGAACTGGAATTCTTCATTATCTTCAGCAGAGCCGCTGATTTAGCCGAAGCACTTTCATTGAAATCAAAAGCACGGAAATACCTTAAACGCGCTTTCAGAGAAACCGTAGGATCGGATGCTAACTTGGCCAGCTCATCCACCGAGGCTGATCCACGAGAACGCCATACAATATCCTTACCCGCTTTAGATTCGAATGCGTTAGAACCAGCTTGGCCTAGCCATGCCTTATAAAATGAATTCCATTGACCAGCCGCTCCTATTCCAAGAGCTTCTAAATACCAACGGTCATTTCCATCATATTTTGATGCCAATTGTGCCCAAATGGAAGCCGCTTCTGGTGCTTTATTTCCGTGTAACGTAAGTGCGCACTCTCTACGAACCTGCGGGTCAGGATCGGTGGCAAGTTGTGAAAGGTAGGCTAACAATTTTGGGCTGTTTGTTTCACTGGCAGCTCTAAGTGCAGTAATTCTCAAATCAGCATTCTGGTCAAGTACCGTAGACGCTATAACTTCAGCTCCTACTTTGCTATTTTTAGCCAAAAACCATATTGCTCTTGCACGCATCCGAGGGTTTGCATTTTTATCATTCGCTAAGGCTTGTAATGATTTGGTAGCAGAATCTCCCATTTTAACCAAAGCGTTCCAGGCTAAATACCTTACCGACAAATTGGGGCTTTGCAATGCAGTCACAGCTCCTTGAACAGTACTTAAATCACTTTTTGGAACAGTATAACGGTTATTGGTGGGTGCTACTCGATAAATTCTCCCCTTGGCCTGATCCCCCGCTTGATGCCCTCCTACTCCTGGATCATACCAATCGGAGATGATTAATGATCCATCAGGGGCTACACACACGTCTGAGGGCCTAAACCACTGATCACGGGTACCTTTCATGATATTATCAATACTGGCCGTATAGCCTGCCCCATCCTTTTGAACTGGATAAGCCCGAACCACATTGGGGCCGGCATCACAATGAATCATCTGGTTTTGGTATTTTGCGGGTAGCAAATCACCTTCATAAACGATCATTCCTGTGGGGGAACCAGCTCCTGTTTGTAACAAATTGGGTACTACACCTGGATCATTCAAATGCCAATGACGTAATGGAATGGAGTCTTCCATGTTGGTACGAGGTGCTCTCCAACCAGCTCCCGTAAGCTCATCTCGGTAACCATAGTTTCCGTATGGCATTACATAATTAATGCGTACTCCTTTGTTACCATCGTCGTCGTTGTCCGACTGCCACATGGTACCATAGCTATCAACCGCTACCTCGTAATTATTTCTAAAATTATTACCTAGTACTTCAATATTCGTAAAATCCGGATCACAACGAAAAACCATTCCTTGCTGAACTTTTTTAAAATCAATGGCTTTACCATCCTTACCTACGACAGGCATCCCTTTTCCGTCCAGTAATTGGCCTCCTTCATTTCCGAAGTTAAAATAGAGCTTACCGTCTGGCCCAAACACAAAGGAGTGCATACCATGATCATGCTGATTACCGCCAACCCCTTCAAAAATAACCTCTTTACGATCCGCTTTCCCGTCGCCATTGTCATCGGTAAATTGCCATACATAGGGACTTTGAGAAACAATCACTTTATTACCCATTACCCAAATCCCAAGTGGTGCATTGAGTTCTGGGCCTTGATAAAAAACGGTGGTTTTGTCTGACTTACCGTCGCCATCAGAGTCTTCCAGAATCAAAATCCGGTCGCCTTCTGCATGCGTTGGGTTGCCATTAATAGCGGGTCGATAATTATATGCTTCACAAACCCAAACCCTTCCTAAGTGATCGACGTCAATATTCGTCGGGTTTACAAGCGTAGGCTCAGCCGCAAAAAGGGTAGCTTCCAGTCCTTCGGCCACAGTAACTCCCGCCAAGGCGTATTTAGGCGAACGTTTCTGTGCGTCGGTAAGGTCTTTATACAAGCTGTCTAACCCATCACTTTGAATCGTTGAAGGATTGGATTGGAGATACGCCGAAACCATCAATCCCGAGGTAATCACTGCTCCCGCAGTCCATGAAAGTAAATGTTTAATATTCATAAAGTAAAATTGTGATCCTAAATTTCTTTTCCCAATGTAAGTTGCTTATTTTTAACGACGTGCCATTCAAACAAAACTAACCATGTACATGAAAGTAATTTTTGCAAGTCTTTTTACTGCTTTTTCTATCTCAAATTTAATGGGACAAACAGTAGTACCTGCACCCGAAATTCAGATCGCAACAGCTGTATTGGCTGCGCCATCGGACCAACGTGACGGCGCAAAGGTTTATGGATTTAGCCCTGAAGGTAAATTTACAGTTTTACGTGCTGGTACTAATGAAATGGTCTGCCTTGCCGACGATCCTACCAAAGCGGACATTAGTGTGTCATGCTACCATAAAAGTCTGGAACCATTTATGGAGCGCGGAAAAGAATTAAAAGACGAAGGTAAAAATGCGAAGGAGGTATTTGACATCCGTGAAGAAGAAGTAAAGTCAGGAAAACTAAAAATGCCTCTTAAGCCTGCAACGCTCTATGCACTTTCGGGTACTCAAGATAATTATGATGCCAAAACAGGTACTTTAAAAAATGGTTATCTGCGCTATGTGGTTTATATCCCTTATGCCACTTCCGAAACTACTGGATTACCTCTAAAACCAGACATGCCGGGTATGCCATGGATTATGGATCCCGGAACGCATCGCGCACATATCATGATCAATCCTGCTAAAAACTAAACCTTTTTAACGGAAAAGACGAAGGGTTTGTCTCTAAACAACTTTTTAGTTTCTTGCCAAACGGATTTAAAGAAAGGAGTCGAACGATAGCGGTTTAAAGCCGCTTCGGATTCCCAATGGCTATGCGTGATAAACACACTCTCATCGTGTAGGTCCTGCCAAAGTTCGAGATGCGTGCAGCCAGGAGAAGCCAGAATGGTAGATTTTGAGTTTTCAAAAATCTCCTGAAATTGGGAAGTGGTACCAGGTTCAAAATACATTCTTACAATTCTTATGACCATATTTGAAATTATTTTATAACAATTTGACAACTATTTGGGTAATTCAATAACCAATATCGCTTTTCAAAGAAACAAAATCGAAAATGAAGTTCATAAAATCCCTACTTACTACCAGTTTATTCATTTTTTTCATGCAACCCATTTTTGCACAGGAAGTCATTTCATTATGGCCCAAAGGACAAGTCCCTAATTATATCGAAAATACCATTGAAGAAAAACACATCACGGATGACAAGGGAATTCTTAGAATTAGTGGCGTAACTGTTCCTACGATAACGGCCTATTTGGCTCCAAAAGAAAAGGCGACTGGCGCAGCTGTGATGATTTGCCCGGGTGGTGGCTATGCCATACTTGCCGCTTCACACGAAGGAAGTGACTTTGCAAAGTGGTTCAACGATCGTGGAATTTCGGCTTTTGTACTCAAATACCGTTTGCCAAACGAAAAAGGAATGAGCCACCAACACGAAGTACCATTGATGGATGCCATGAAAGGAATGGAAATAATACGGAATAATGCATCCAAATGGAATATAGACTCTGATAAAATAGGCGTGTTAGGTTTTTCAGCTGGAGGCCATTTGGCTGCAACACTTTCTACTCATTATAACTTAGGAAAAAATGCCTCCGAAAATGCTAAACCTAATTTTTCCATATTGGCTTATCCTGTAATTTCATTTGGCGATAAATTCGCACATGGTGGCTCTAAGAATAATTTATTGGGCAGCGAGAAAAGTGAGGCACTCATAAAATATTACTCCAACGAATTACAGATCAGCGACAAGACGCCTCCTGCATTTTTAGTACACTGCATGGACGATGGTTCAGTACCTGTTGAAAATAGTATTGAATATTACCTAGGCCTCAAAAAATTCAAAACACCAGCCGAAATGCATCTCTATCCACAAGGGGGGCATGGTTTTGGTTTCCGTACCGAAGGTAAAGGCTCTTTGGCAGGCTGGCCCGCTGCTTTGGAAGGCTGGCTACGTGCTATGGGATATATGCAATAAGGCTTAAAGAATTGGTTTAAACTGTACACGCTACCTGACGTTCACTGCGTCAGGTATTTTTTACTATTGGACTTTGTCCTTACCCACATGGAAACTGTAAATCGATTCATTTCGAATAAAAAATATATTTTATTTCTCTACCTTTTCATTGCCATTATTGCAAGTTTACAAGCCTATTTTAGTAGTCCCAAAACCTTTGTACCCGATGGCCCCCTTTTTACGAGTTACAATAACTATTTGATTTTCAAATATTCGTTTTTCCATATCATCCAGGGACAGGATTTGTATGTACTCTATCCAGAAGAGTACCATGATTTGTATAAATACAGTCCGGCTTTTGCATTATTATTTGGCCCACTTTCCATCATGCCAGACCTTGTTGGACTCACCTTATGGAATATACTAAACGCGTTGGTGTTATTTTATGCCGTATATTACTTACCCTTTGGAAATACCAAAACCAAAGGATTAATACTGATTATCGTACTCATAGAGCTATTGACTTCCCTACAAAATGAACAAAGCAATGGATTGATCGCAGGTTTACTGGTATTCAGTTTTGGATTTTTGGAGAAACGAAAGTATTGGCTGGCTTCGCTGTGTATTGTTCTTTCAATCTACATCAAACTATTCGGAATCGTTGCCTTTGCACTTTACCTGCTTTATCCTAACAAACCCAAACTTTTTTACACGACATTGGTTTGGATGGCCATTTTTACCTTAGCCCCCTTTTTGATTACTAACACGCAGGAATTTGTCTATTTGTATAAAAGTTGGGGAAATTTATTAGCCAACGACCATTCCATTTCTGATGGAATTTCGGTGATTGGTTGGCTGAAAACTTGGTTTGGATTTAATTTTGATAAAAGTGCAGTAAGCTTGATTGGAGCTGCATTGTTCTGTATTCCACTCCTTAGGTACAAAAGCTATATCCATTTCAATTACCGAATTCTACTATTGACTTCTATTTTAATATGGGTAGTCATTTTCAACCACCGTGCAGAATCGCCGACGTTTGTGATTGCAGTGGCGGGTGTTGCGATTTGGTACTATACCTTAAAAATTTCCAAACTGAACCAAATACTTCTCCTCTTCACCATCTTGTTCACTATACTTTCTGCAACAGATATCTACCCAAAATTTATTAAAACGAATTGGTTTGTACCCTATGTTGTAAAAGGTGTGCCTTGTATATTGATATGGATCAAAATAATATATGATATGACCTGGGCCGACCTTAGACCTACAAACTCAGCGGTTTTGCTGGAAAACAATTAACCACCAATTGCAATCATCGTGCGATTACTTTCGTATTCGGCTTTGGCATTTTCGGCAGTAAATTTACCATGCCCTCCATGTGCAAAATGCTTCTTTACAAAGTGGTTATAGATCAAAGGCTTTACATCCTCTCCATGACGGTGAGCAGTCAGCAAATCGACCTCAGAGGTATCAAAAAGGCAATTTTTAAGTTTACCGTCAGGATCCGATTACAACCCGAGCAAAAAGGATGTGTTACCGTACCAATTATTCCAAAAGTAGAATTAGCCCCAGTTACCCGAAACTGATGAGCCGTATCCTGCAGTTCTCCAGGTATGCGAGCATATTGGTACTTTTCTCCAATATTCGAAAGTAAGGTATCATAACTCACAATTTTGGACATATCCCATTGATTGCCATTAAAAGGCATAAATTCAATGAAACGGACATGCAAATTGTTTTTATCCAAAGTCAACGCCACAAAATCATTAATTTCATCGTCATTCACTCCTTTCATAACTACCATATTGATTTTCACAATAAAACCCTGGGCGAGTAGTAGGTCTATATGATGGAGTGTTTTTTCAAGCTGATTTCTTCTCGTTATTTGGTTGAATTTTTCTGGATCGAGTGTATCCAAACTTACATTTAAAGATTTAACGCCTGCCTTTTCAAAATCGGAAAGGTACTTATTGATAAAAATGGCATTGGTAGTGAGCGTTAGGTCTGTTTCCAGCCGACCCAAACGTTGCAGAATATCACCAAAATCTTGGCGGACTAGTGGCTCTCCCCCGGTAAGACGGATTTTCTGAACCCCCATCTCTACAAATAATTTGGAGAAATACTCGATCTCCTCCGCTTGCATCAAAAACTTGGATGGCATAAATTGCATCTCCTCCTTTGGCATACAATAGGTACA
>CAXBLH010000100.1:0-13690 GCA_963976315.1 uncultured Dyadobacter sp. | reverse complement strand
CTAAAAAGGTCGTGATAAAGTCAATTTTTCTAAAAAAATAATTACAGGTTTTATTAATACTGCTCACCCACACCTCAACCCATGAACATACAACAACTAGAATACATAGTCGCAGTAGATAACCATCGTCATTTTGTGCAGGCGGCTGATTTTTGCAATATCACACAGCCCACATTGTCGATGATGATCAAAAAACTTGAAGATGAACTCAATGTAAAGATATTTGATCGGACTAAGCAACCTATAGTACCTACTAGCATTGGACGAAAACTAATCGACCAGGCTAAGGTTATTTTAAGGGAAACTGGTCAAATGAACGAAATCTCTAAATTTTATAACGGGGATCTATCAGGTGATTTGCATATTGGTATTATCCCTACCATCGCGCCTTACTTACTACCACATTTGGTGAGACCCTTCATTCAAAAATATCCAGATATAAAGCTTCATGTTTCGGAAATGATTACTGAACGGATTGTCAACGAACTGAAATTGGGCAATTTGGATGTTGGAATTTTGGCCACTACACCAGAGGACAAAACCCTCACCGAAATTCCCTTGTATAATGAAAAGTTCTATGTTTATGTTTCCGAAAACGCCGAACTATACCAAAAGCAATATATTCTTCCTTCCGAAATTGAGCCTAATGAACTTTGGCTCCTTGAAGAAGGACATTGTTTTCGAACTCAAATCCAGCGTCTTTGCGAATTAAGCCGTAATAGCGATTTTGGAAGTAGCTTTAATTATAGATCCGGTAGCATAGAAACCCTGATGCGTATGGTAGATAAAAATGGTGGTATTACGATTCTTCCAGAATTGGCATTAAAAGATTTGGACGAAGAGCGTAAAAAACACATTCGTAATTTCAAATTCCCAATCCCAAGCCGGGATGTGTCACTAGTTGTAAATCGCGAACAAGTTAAGTCCCGACTAATCGATGCGTTAAAAGAGCAGGTGGTTTTGCGTGTTGGAGAATTGCAGTCAGAGTGGGTACGGGAGTAAGTTTTGGGGAAATAGGGAAAAGGAATCAGGGGTTAGGGGTTAAAAAAATATTAAAAGTTAAAGGTTAAAAGTGCTGCTTACTGTTGGGTTTATTGCTTAGAAAAATTACTGGATTCCAAAGTACGGTCTAATTTTATAGGTAGAATGGGGAAAGGTCATTCTGCAGGAAAGTTTACTATTAATATTACGATATGACTGAGGCTTAAAACCCTAGTCAGATTGACCGAAGTCGAAATGTACATAGTTGTGTATATGATTGATATTCGCTATTTAATCAAAAATAAAACTGGTAATAAAGCTCAAATTTAATACCAAAAGGATACGATTAGAAGCATAGCACCATGGCCCCTGAGCGTAGCCGAAGGGGTTTCTATTCCAAAAATGGTACGATCCGAAGCGCTTCGACTCCGCTCAGCGTCCGGGTCATGCCCGTTTTAATACCAAAAATGATACGATTAAAAGCATAGCACCATGGCCCCTGAGCGTAGCCGAAGGGGTTTCAATTCCAAAATGGTACAATAAGAAGCGCTTCGACTCCGCTCAGCGTCCGGGTCATCCCGTTTTAATTCAAAAATGATACAATTAAAAGCATAGCACCATTGCCCCTGAGCGTAGCCGAAGGGGTTTCTATTCCAAAATGGTGCAATAAGAAGCGCTCCCACTCCGATCAGCGTCCGGGTCTTGCCCGTTTTAATTCCAAAATGACACGAATAAAAGCATAGTACAATGGCCCCTGAGCGTAGCCGAAGGGGTTTCAATTCCAAAATGGTACAATTAAAAGTTTGATGTTGAGTCGAACTGAGCTACTGCGGCACTGGTTTCAATTCCAAAATGGTACAATTAAAAGTGGTCGGATAAGCTGGTAAAAGGATCGCGAAAAATTATGTTTCAATTCCAAAATGGCAATTAAAAGAAAAATTCTTTTATCGAATCGGTCTTTACATCCCTGTTTCAATTCCAAAATGGTACAATTAAAAGTTAACGAAGAAAAACTCTTAAGTCATTGGAAGCTGTGTTTCAATTCCAAAATGGTACAATTAAAAGATAGTCCCTGCAACTGCCAGAACTGCACCACCAATTGTTTCAATTCCAAAATGGTACAATTAAAAGTTCATTCACTGAAAAATATTTCAGTTCTGATGTGAGTTTCAATTCCAAAATGGTACAATTAAAAGGTCAGCAGCGGTAGGCGAAGCCGAAAGGCACCTGTTGTTTCAATTCCAAAATGGTACAATTAAAAGAAGAAAAGCGAAATACGGAAGGTTTTGATATTTGGTGTTTCAATTCCAAAATGGTACAATTAAAAGAACACCAGGCCATAGCAACGGATCATATAATCAACAAGTTTCAATTCCAAAATGGTACAATTAAAAGTAGATATAATTCAGACGGTTCATCTACGACCGCTGGGTTTCAATTCCAAAATGGTACAATTAAAAGTAGGGATGCAGAAAGCAAACCGGTTATTATTATTTAGTTTCAATTCCAAAATGGTACAATTAAAAGAGACCACAGACCCGATCTTTCACCATTAATTCCGATGTTTCAATTCCAAAATGGTACAATTAAAAGTACGACGACGTACGCACAACCCCTGAAATAATGGGATGTTTCAATTCCAAAATGGTACAATTAAAAGTAGGAGAAAAACCAAAGATCACGGTATCGGTTAGTGTTTCAATTCCAAAATGGTACAATTAAAAGGACACGACCCTAATACTGACTCCAGAAGAACTTAATTTGTTTCAATTCCAAAATGGTACAATTAAAAGGTACCCAAATGATACAATATGTAAGTACTGCCGTTGTTTCAATTCCAAAATGGTACAATTAAAAGGGGACCATTCCCCAGCTGGCTCACCGTAAGCAGGCTGAGTTTCAATTCCAAAATGGTACAATTAAAAGCCCATGCTGTCACTATTAAATAGTATTTATTCTTCTGTTTCAATTCCAAAATGGTACAATTAAAAGCATTGCAAAAGGCTTACATGGGCTTGCACGTGAGCAGTTTCAATTCCAAAATGGTACAATTAAAAGTTCCAATCCTAACATTACAATTCCTTTACAGGTTTAGTTTCAATTCCAAAATGGTACAATTAAAAGTCTTTGGTAATTGCTTAATTTAATAGGAGGAGTTTTGTTTCAATTCCAAAATGGTACAATTAAAAGTTTAGGGACGAAAATGTTGAACTTGACTCAATGGTGTTTCAATTCCAAAATGGTACAATTAAAAGGAAAAAATGAATTTGTTTCCTTTAAAGTCGCTTGTAAGTTTCAATTCCAAAATGGTACAATTAAAAGAATATTTTAACGTCCATAATAATAAATTAATTGATGTTTCAATTCCAAAATGGTACAATTAAAAGTCCATTGTGTTTTCGGTAGAAAATCCTCCCAACAGGTTTCAATTCCAAAATGGTACAATTAAAAGCCGTTAAAAAAACGGCTTTTGTATTCAATAAACGATATTTTAACGGATATTTCCAAGTAAAAAATCCGTCAATGCGCAGTAATAAGATTTTACTGGGAGATCGACGACCTTTGACTACCAGCTAGTTATAGTGAATGTTGGTATGATTGCTTTAATTCAGAATGTCAAGGAACATCATTTCTAATAATTCGACGACAATATACTCTTTTTTAGAATTGAATTAGCTATCCTTTAACTAACGGTTTTTAAAGAGATGCGTCGTATTTTATATCTCTAATAGTAAGATATTTTTCCATTTCCGAAAGCGGCAACGCATTAAAAGTCAACTCCTTAACCAATCCCCCTTTTCGTGCTACTGCTACGCCATAATGCATATCATAATACCCTTTCATTGCGTGGGCATCAGGATTAATACTCAGCATGACACCCTGCTCCATACAATAACGAATCCACCGCCAATCCAAATCCAGTCGCCAGGGAGAAGCATTAATTTCAACAACCACTTTGTTTTTGGCACAGGCATCAATAATCATTTTATGATCCAATGGATAACCTTCACGAGCTAACAACAATCGCCCTGTTGGATGACCTAAAATAGTAGTATAAGGATTTTCAACAGCCCGTAAAACGCGTGCCGTAGCCTTATCTTTGGTCATAGTCAAGTTGCTATGCACCGATGCAACCACGTAATCAAATGTAGCCAACACCTCATTAGGGTAGTCCAGCGATCCATCCCCTAATATATCCGATTCAATACCTTTTAATATTTTAAATGGTTTGTCCGCGTTTACTTGTTGAAATTCTCTATTCAATTTCTCGATCTCATGATGCTGGCGTTGCACATCTTCCACTTTCAAACCTTGCGCATAAGTTGCCGTTTGGGAATGGTCGGCAATGCCCAAATATTCAAAACCTAATTCTTTACAGAAATCGGCCATTTGCTTTAAAGTATGCTGCCCGTCAGAATAAGTACTATGGTTATGTAAAATCCCTTTAAGATCATCCCAAGTTATCAAATCAGCAACGGCGTGTTTTTCGGCCCATTCAAATTCACCCATACCTGTGCGCATTTCAGGTACTATATAAGGCAAACCTGCTTTTAAGTACAAGGCCTCATCAGAATCGAAAGACTCACTTTTGGCAATTTTCCAGATTGTTTTACCTTCTTGATTTTGATATCCCAGATGCTCGGGAGAAGCACTTTCTAAGAATAGTGCATTCACCATATTCCCTGGTTTTACATAAATAATTTCAACAGATACAGCGTCTTCCTTTGATTTCCCTTTCCACACCATAGGTGAAGAGAAAAGTTCGTCTTTTTCTAATTGATCTATTTCATCAATCACGGCTTGCAAGATGATAGGAGAATCAGTTTCAACCAAAATCCGTATCAGTTCCACCACTTCATTTTTACTATGAATATCACCTCCTATCGCTACTTTATCAAAATGTATTCTAAGAGATTCGGCAATGAGTTCAGCAGCAATTGCTCCTTTGTCCATTCTCATTTTACCAGCCTGGCTTTTCAAAAAAGCAATTGAATCAAGTATTTTTTGCTGGGTACTACCGCCAAAGCCTTTTACTTTGGCAACCGAGCCATTCAATGAAGCTAATTCCAATTCGTGGAGGTTATCTATTCCAAGCTCCTTCCATAATACCGCAATTTTTTTGGCACCTATTCCTTTTATTTTGAACATGTCGAGTACACCATCTGGAGTGTTGGCCAGTAATTCATCGAGCTCTGGAAAAGTGCCAGTTTGTGCAATCAATTCTATTTTTGCCGCAGTACTTTTCCCAACACCTTGCAGTTTAGTAAGCTCTGCCTGGGACATATCCTTTAATTCCGCATCCTTGAACTTATCTAAATAGAAGGCAGCTACGGCATACCCTTTTATCTTAAAGGGATCAGCAGCATGTAGTTCTAATAATTTCGCAGTGAGTTCAAGTACTTCAACAATTTCGGAATTAGTCATTAGTATATATGGAAAGTCAATATTAAATGGAATACGAATTACGTCCTATACAAAAGTAAATGCAAATATCTTGATCCAAAAATGTTGGGATACCTTACTTGGGGAATATTTTATGGCCCTGCCGGTTTCTATTTGGAATAGGTAAGGGTTATTAAAATGAATTTCACTTCCTCTGTCTTAGAGGTTCATTCTAATAGAAAACGCTAAAACTCCTGCGACCTAACATAGTGGAAAATTCAATATACCCCAACAGATATTACTTTTATAATAAACTTCAAGCATTAAAGTATTTTAGGATGTCTTCGGGAGCTCACTTTTTATCAATTCCAAATGACTTTGCATTGTTCACTACCCCGCAGTCGGGAATTTCTGATTCGAAAGCCGGCTATGTACATTTGAAGTCTCTGGCCTCATTTAATACCAACCATTCCAGTGAAACCAAAAAATCGGCTATTCTGTGTAAAATAACAGAATAACCGATTTTAACTATAAACAGACTCTGAAAGCTTTAAAACTTACTTCGCTGGTGTAATAACTATATTTCTATATTCAACAGGACCATGGTCACCCTGAATATACAATGGACCTGACTCTCCTTCATTACTGTCCAGAGCACCACCCGTAATGCCCGGTATTTCTTGGTTAGTAATTACGGTTTTACCATTGGCCACTACTGTTACTAAACGTCCAACCAAGGTAATGTCATACGTATTCCATTCCCCCGATTCCTTAGCAGCCATTTCGTTTGGCATCAAAAAACCATAAATAGCACCTAGTTCATCCAAAGCAGGTTCTTTCCCTTTGCTGTCAGTAACTTGTACTTCGTAGCGTCCACGTAAATAAACCCCACTGTTACTTCCTTTAGGAATACGGAATTCTAAATGTAATTTGAAATCATTGAATTTCTGATCAGTTACCAGGTTCGAGCCCGATTTTTCACTTTTCAAAATACCATCTTTGGCAATCCACTGATTAGGGCCGTTTGCATGCCATCCTTTCAGGGTGTTTCCACCGGTTAATTTGATAGGTGCTCCCCACACTGGCTGTTTAGTTCTTCTCAAAGTTGGAGCGCGAACTCCCGTCCAAGAGTAGGTTTTTCCATCGGGAGTAGATACAGTTCCGCTAATTTTATCCCCGGAAAGCTCTCCGTTTAAAGTAAAATCCTTGTCGCCATCTTCCCACTGTGGGGGAATTGTAAAATGGAATTTACTGTCTTTCACGTGGACTTCTGATATAGGGCGAGCACTACCCGACACGCTTACAAACTGACCAATTAAGGTATGGGTACCAGAATGGCGAACTTCTAACCACGAAGGCGACGGTTTACCGTCCATATCCACAGTAATATCCCAGCGACCTTCCAAAGGAGACGCCATGGGCTTCATACTGGTTGCAGCATTGGTGATGGAAATAAAAATTGTCAATACCAGCACTGGAACTAACAATAAGCATCGTTTGCTAATTTGTAACATTTGTAGGTTAATATGGTTTATGAATTATAAGATTTGGAATCCAATTTAGAGATAAAATCTTAATTTTCTTAGCAAACTTATTCAAGTCCAACTAATTCTTTATTTCACATTAAGCGTAATTTCTGACTCTTTGTTCAGGAAATCAACACTTTGAACGGTTTTTCTACCATTGATCAACAGAGCCTCATCCGCTACAACGGACACCGGTACTATACAGGAGGTATTCTTTTCACGAAATGGCTTATTATAGGATAAATTGTAGGCGGAAATAACGGACCAACGAGGATGTTCCGATAAATTTGCTTCCGATCGGTGTAGGATATTGCTATGGAAAAACAATACATCGCCCGCTTTCAAATCACAATACACTAGCTCCGTAACTTTTTCGGCTTCTGTCACAAAATCCATATCGGCACCTTGCTGTTCTCCAGCAAACAAATGCTCGAATCGTTGCATTTTGTGGCTACCTTTCAAAACCTGTAAACAACCATTTTCAATATTGGCATCCGTGAGAGCAACCATTACTGAAATCATCGCTTCGGGATAAAGAAAACCATTTTTGTACCAATAACCATAATCCTGGTGCCACTCCCAAGCACCCCCTACACGAGGTTCTTTTTGCATGATTTTGGAATGAAAATGGCAAACCTCCCCCTCTCCAAGAAGATCCTGAACCAATTCAACAACACGTTTGCTACGAGACATCAGCCCGAAGGAGTCGTCACCAGGAGTAAACCACAAGGTTAACTTGGTTTTCTTTCCATTCTGGTCGTTCAGATCAAAAGCATTAGAAACCACCGAATCGTCAGTTGCGACTTCCAAAAGTAAGTCAATTTCTTCTTTTGAAAATAAGCCTCTTTGTATTAAAAAACCATCTTGCTGGTATTTTTCTTTTGGTGATGTAGGTGTCATGTTTTAGAAAATGCGTGTTAAGGACTATTTTATAACAAAAAACACCAATTCTCTTTAACCTACTGATTTTGGCTAAATTAAATTGGTGTTTTTGAAGGGGACAGGTTTACTAATGTAGCTATCCGTTCCCAAAAATCAGGATTATTTTTAGTATCAAACTGACACGAAACGTCCTACCTATTGATCATCTCATTGAGCTGACTGTTAAATTGCATAACAAGTTCTGGCTTGGAATCAGCCAAATTATATTTTTCATACATATCTTTTTCAAGATCATAAAGTTGGTAGCTCCAGGAACCATCTTTTGCGGATCGGGTTTTATCAAATCTTTCCAGCTATCATTTTCACTACTCCACCTCCCATTGATAGGGAGCCGAAGTTTGCGCTCCTAACCTAGTTACTGAAATGGAAGCTGCCTTGGAAGCGTAAAGAACGGAATCCTTCCACGATTTGCCTTTGGAGAGCCCAACCACCAAAGCACCATTGAATACATCACCAGCTGCGGTGGTATCAACGGCATCGACTTGTAAGGCGGGTACAAGACCTTCAAATTCCAAACAAGAAACATAGGCTCCTTTGCTACCCATGGTAATTATAACATTCTGAACACCCTTTTCTTTGAAACTTTGAGCTGCATTTTTTGCACTTGCCTCATCGCTTACCACGAAGCCGGTTAAGAGTTCCGTTTCGGTTTCATTAGGGGTTATCAAAAAAAGATCTTTGAAAATATTTTTATCCAAAACGGCTGCTGGCGCCGGATTTAATACCATTTTTTTACCCATTTGGACCGAATATGCTGCCAAATAAGAAACAACAGACATGGGTGATTCCAACTGTGTAATAATAAAATCCGATTGCTCCAAGATGGCTGTGGCATTTTCCAAATCAGCTATGGAAAGTAATGCATTTGCTCCCGAAGCAACAACAATTGTATTTTCTCCTTCGGCATTGATCGTGATAAGAGCCACACCTGTTGGTGCAGAAGTATCCTGCAAAACACCCTGCACATCAATGCCCTCCTTTTGAAAATGCGCGACCGCTTCGTTTCCAAAGGCATCAGCACCTACTTTACATATAAACTTCACTTGACCACCTAATCTGGCCGCAGCAACTGCCTGATTGGCTCCCTTACCACCTTGAAAGGTGAAAAAGTTTCCACCCAAAATGGTTTCACCGGGCTTTGGTAATCGTTTTGCTTTTAAAACCAAGTCGGTGTTGGAGCTTCCTACTACTAAAATATGGTTGTTCATTTTGGTTAATTTTTAGCTTTTTCGAAATTATTACACTAGCAATTAAGGATTAATCCAGGTAAACTTTAAACAATCATTACAACCAATTGCCTACTGTTTCAATCCTAACCTAAAATATCCTCTAATCCTTGGCCTTTTATATCATGAGAAAGATACTACCAATTGTCATTTTTTTAATATGCTTTGGCTGCCGAAAATCAAATACTGACTTAACGCCATTCAAACTCGATAATCCTTCGATTATAAAAATGTATTGCAATCTATCGCCTACATCGGAAATGAGTAGGATCGAAAACACTTATAGTAATGATAATTTGGTCAATACCGCCTATTATATCCAAAACGAAAAACAAAGTGAGGTAAAATATGATTATGACTCCGACAATCGGTTAACGCATGAAAATACACGTTCCAAATACAATAGAACTGAAAAAGAATACCAATATGATACTGAAAATCACCTAATTAATATTCAATATACCTTTTTAACTTATGATGATGCTGGCAATGAGCTAAACAAAAGTACCGTCGATACTCCTTTGGAATACCAGCAAGGAAAATTAATAAAAGCCTGGGAATCTTGGGGTGGTTATAGCACTTATACTTATGAGAATAACCAAATTGACACCAAAATCGACTACACGGGAACTGGAACGAAACACCATATTACTTCCTATAATTACGATGGAGCCTTGGTTAAAAAAGAAAAAAAAGTTACTGCAGAAGGCCACCTCATCTACGAACGAGCGTTTCAATATGATTTCAAAAATAGGTTAGTCAAAATCATTGAAAATGGTGAAATCGTGGAAGAAAACACGTACCGCGACAGCCAATTGATAGAAAAACGTACCTACTACTTTGGTATTGATCCGGGATTCAGTCCATGCTTGGGCAATTATATTTATAAATACGCTTATTAGGTAGCCTGCTCTCGGATAGATATTCTTACCTTACTTTTATTTATAGTATTAATAAATACAACAATCCTGATCTGGCAATTGGCTTCAATTCTGGTGAAATGGGCATCTTTAACTTCGAAGAGGAACGTATTAATTATCTAACCCAGTTAACTATCGGAGGTAAAGGAATTCCGGGTCTCCATGATTTTGGTTATGAATCGTCAGAAGTCTTTTTTGACGGTGTATTGGCCTATACTCGAAGGAATAGTCTATATGCCTTGGGTAAGAATGGAGAAATTATATGGAAAAGTGAATTCACGGATGGGTCGAAAGACGGGATTGGTGGACAGTCGTTGTCAAATTTTAAAAGTTTGCTGTTTTACCCGTCAGGCACAAAAGATATTGAATCTGATATTCAGCTATTAGGAATTGACATAAAAACGGGTTCCAAACGAGTTTTAGTTAAGGAACCCGCAATTGACAGTAAAAACAATATGACTTCACGAATGGGTGCTCCTGTGGGATATCTTTTTCAAAATGATACCATTGTTACTTTCCAAGTCAGAAAATATGGAAGTTTAGACGGTTACAGAACGGATTTAGTTGCTTGGAATATCACCAAAAATAAGCAACTCTGGCGCGTCGATAGTCTAGATCGAAAAGGTAACGGCTCATTTAATACACCGATTTATGAAAATGAAAAAATTTATTATGCTGGTATCAATAATATTTATTGGTTAGATGCCTTCACCGGAGAACTCATATGGAGGCAAGGTTTTGATAATTTCAACTATCAGATCATTCATCATAGTTTATTGTCCTTGGATTACGGCCTTATTGTAAAATCCCATGATAATGAGAGGCACTTTTAAATAAAGAAGATGGAAAAATAATCTGGGAAAACAGAAAGGTGGGTAGTGACCCAGGCCAGTTATCTTACTATAAAGGAGATATTATATCAATTAATTGGGGAACAGGTACATTAGAATGTGTTAACAGCCAAACAGGCCATACAAAATGGAAAACTGGATCCCGAAATCGTTGTATTATTAACGGGGCCCATTATGGCCGTAATCGTTTCGTTTTTAATCCCAAAACGAATTTGTTATACTTTTGTGATTACTCGTTTATTCAGTGCCTGAAGCTACCTGGGTATGATTAAAATATTGATGATCACTATCCATTTTTCTCTACGAATCATGAACGTCAATAATACTATATATCTCAACGGAGAAATGTCCTAAAATGGTTTGAATTCACGTCATCAGAAAATAATTCTAAAAATACTTAACCCTTATTTGTTATTAGTCTAATTAATACTAATATTTGCAAAATAGAACTAGTCTAAATAAATACTCAATGAAATTTTTTGTCCTCCTTTTTTCTATTTGCTGCATTACTCCGGCCTACTGCTGGTCACAAAAAAGTCAACCCACGGTCAAAATAGTGGGCTATGTATATGATGCTAACAAAAAACCAGTTCTGGGAGCAACCATCATACTTGATAAGAATCTAGCCATAAACCATACTGACAGTCTTGGGAGATTTGAAATAAAAACGGCACCAGGTGATCACACGCTCAACATTAGTCATTTATCCTACACTAAACAACACATTGATTTAACCACTGGCTCCCAAAAGATTTTTACAGTTGCAGACATAATACTGCTGGAAAAAACAGACACACTGGAGGAGTACGTAGTCACGGGCCAGTTTGAACCTATGGCCTTAAAAAACTCCATTTACCAAGTACGTATAATCACCAGCGAACAAATAAAGTTGCGAGGTGCCACTACCATTCAAACCCTTCTAAATACCGAATTAGGTATCCGACTTTCTAACGATTTAACATTGGGAACCACCGATATACAACTTTTGGGAATGTCAGGCCAAAATGTAAAAATACTACTTGATGGGATTCCTATGACGGATCGGGGTGCTACGAGGGAAAGCCTAGGCCAGATAGATATCAATACCATTGACCGTATTGAAATAGTAGAAGGGCCTATGTCGGTTTTATATGGAACGGATGCGTTGGCGGGTGTGATAAATATTATCACCAAACAAGGAAAAAGCAAGGATAACCTTTCCGTCTCAGCACGCTTTCAAGAAGAAACGGCTCAAAATAGCTATGAAGCCTTATCTGGGAATGGTGTTCATAATCAAAATGTTAATCTCAACTGGAATCATAACTACTGGCAAACAGAGGCCGGTATTACCAGAAATAACTTTGGAGGCTGGTCGGGAGAAAACACAGGCCGAGCAAAAAGGTGGATGCCGAAAGACCAAATGTTATATCATGCGACTATTGGATTCAACAACACTACTCATTTCAAAACTTGGTACCGACTTAATATGACCGATGAAGACTTGCAAAGCTTGGGTAATATTAATCCTAATAACAATAAAGCTTCAGACAAAAACTATTTAACCAAACGCTATTTCCATCAAATACAAGCTGAATACACCCCTTCTTCCAAATTTGGAATTTCGTTAGTAGGATCCTATACGGATTACAGCCGTAAAACGTTGAGTACCAATATTGATTTCAACACCGGAAAAAGAACCTTATCCACGGAAGCTGGCTCGCAGGACAAATCTACCTTTAAGACAGCCTTTTCAAGAGTAACGACCCAATACAAGGCCAATGAATTTATAGCCATCATTGCTGGTGCAGACTATCACAATAATTCCAGTATAGGTGCCAGAATAATGGTAAATGCTCCTCCCATAACTGAATATGCATTATTTATTGCCCCTGAGTTCAAAGTTTGGCATAAAATAAGCCTACGCCCTGGGCTGCGGCTACCCAGAAACTCTCAGTACAAAGCCCCTACCTTGGTACCGAGCCTCAACGCCAAATGGACTATTTCAGAAAGCATTAATTTCAGAATGGGATATGCCCGTGGATTTCGTTCACCGGATTTAAGAGAATTATATTTTACATTTTTCGATGCCTCACACTCCATTACTGGAAACCCGGATTTAAAGGCTGAGTTTTCTAATAGTTTAAATGGTTCATTACAGTACGTGGTTTTGAACAAAACTTCTGTAAAATGGACTACCACCATTGGAGGCTTTTACAATGTTTTCAATGATTTAATTACTACGGCAATATCGGCAAAAGATCCAGCGATCACCTCCTATATCAACATTGAAAAATACCAAACGCTAGGTGGAAACATGAATAATAATCTACAATACAAAAACCTACAACTTACAATTGGTTATCAAAATATTGGCAGATATAACCGCTATACTACCGAAACCGAGCTATATGGTGAACTTCCAACCTATACTTGGACTCCAGAATTAAACAGCAATGTCATCTACAATTTCAGAAAACTAAAAACCCAAGTAAATTTTGCTTTCAAATTTTCAGGTAAGCTGCCTGTATACGAAATCGATGGCGAAACAGTGTCACTCACTAAAAGAGGTGCATTTAGTATGGCCGACTTGGGCTTCTCCAAAGACCTTGGCAAACTATTACGATTAAATATTGGCGTGAGAAACTTGTTCAATGTAACCAATCTTACCAACACTTCCAGTAGCACTACCGGTGCCCATAGCAGTGGAGGTTCAGTACCGATGTCCTACGGTCGTTCCTATTTCGCAGGAATCGCCTTCCATTGGTCTAAAAAATAATTATCCTCATAATTAACCATTTAACACCCAAACACAATGAACCGTATTTTAACAAAAACACTCTTTGCATTTTTAACACTTACTTTTCTTAACAGTTGTAAAGACG
>CAXBLH010000099.1:0-13768 GCA_963976315.1 uncultured Dyadobacter sp. | reverse complement strand
CAGTAGTAGGGTAAGGGAGAAATATGCCGCTTTAATATTCGACCATTTCATCGGTTATACAAAGGAGAATGTCATGGACAATTTTAAAGAGGAAAAAGATTGGTTAATAAACATCGTAAACAATAACAAACACAAAATACCAATTGTACAAGAGTTACCAAACTGAAAAAACACACAGAAAAAGCCAATAACATTGCAGAAACAAAAATTACTGCATATGGAAAATCCATTTAATTTAATTGATCAGAGACTTGAGAGAATCGAGTCTCTGGTATTAGAACTGAAATCAAAAGGTTCTCAATCCCCACCTTCAAACACGGTTGACCTATTATCAATAGACGAAGCTGTTGTATTTCTAAACCTGGCAAAGCCTACCGTTTATAATCTGGTTTCCTCCGGGAAAATACCAGTTATGAAGAAGTCAAAACGATTGTATTTTTCCCGGAATGAGCTGCTCAACTGGTTACAGTCAGGTAGAAAAAAGACAATAGAGGAAATAGAAGAAGAAGCAAAATCTTATGTCGCAAATAGACAAGCTGGAAGAGCCAAAAATTAAAAAAGCGAATCTTGGAGGATTCGCTTAGTAAATTTATTGGAAATGGTATTGTACTTGTAGCGAGGCAAATATACCATTTCTGTTTCTGAAAATCAATTTCAAATGCAGAATGATGAAAAAACATCAAGAGGTAAAAGCTATTGGCCAAACGTCTAAAAGTACAACAATAAAAATGGTGAAATTTTTGACGGCTAAGTATGACTTTCAGACCAACGTCATTATCAATGAAGTGCTAGCTAGGGAAAAGGGGCAGCTCCACTATTATCCTGTTAATTTAAATACACTTTATATTGAAGCCAGGGAGGCGGGCTTTAAAACTAGTGTTGGTGAGATTAATACCTTTTTGTGTTCTGATTATGTGCCTAGAATTAATCCATTTGAGGATTACTTTGAGACATCACACCATCTTTGGCAAGAAGCAGTTCACGGCGATTATATTGAAAAATTTGCTCAATACATCAAGGTTGATGATCAGGAGCGGTTTGGAATTCAGTTCAAGAAATGGCTTGTTCGTTGCGTTGTATGCGCATTGAACGATGATTACTTCAATAAACAAGCCCTAATATTTGTCCAGGAAAACCAGAATAGCGGAAAAACGACACTGACAAGATTCTTGATTCCAGACACACTGAAGGACTATCAGGCTGAAAATATTTCGGTAGATAAAGATAGTCTTATCGCCTTGTGCCAGAATTTTGGAGTCATTCAGGATGAATTATCAACGCTTTCCAAGACTGAAATAAATGCCCAAAAGACCCTGATGAGTAAGTCGTATATTAAGGTGCGTCATCCTTATGACCGTCGGCCAAAAATGGAACCCAGAAGGGCATCCATCTGGGGATCAACGAATAAAACGGAGTTTTTGCTGGATGAGACAGGTAGTGTTCGATGGTTGTGTTTCAGTGTTCGCGAAATCGACTGGGCATACAAATCTGATATAGACATTAATATTGTATGGTCTCAAGCCTACCAGCTCTACAAATCAGACTTTAAATATGAGATGACAGTGCAGGAAATTCAGGATAATGAACTGTCTAACAGTAAGTATAAGACAACTACCGTTGAGTTTGAGCTGATACAAAAATTCTATTCGCCTGGGTCCAAAGATCATTTTGATCAATTCTTTACAGCAACTGATTTATGCGAAAATTTGACAATCCGCACAGACGGGAAATTAAAAGTAAATCCGGTAGAAATAGGTAAAGCACTTAAATTCTTAGGGTTTACTCAAACACAAAAGAGAGGTCATGAAGAACAACGGTTTCCTGTAAAAGGCTATTATATTTTACTCAATGATCTTACTACTTACTACAAATAGATATAAATAATTGATAATGTGCTATTTATATGTAGTAAGGTGGTTCTTCTATTGGTACTACTACTTACTACAAAGTTGATTTAAATAGCGCCGAAGTAAGTGAATATACAAAGTGTAGTAAGAAGGTTATTTTAAAAAGTGGCTGTAAATTATTGGTATACAGTATTTTATGATGAATGTAGTAATGTAGTGGGTGTAGTAGCAGCAATTTTCATATTTGTATTTTGGAAGACTTGTAATAACAAATTAGCATGATGAATAATGAAATTTTAATCAGCCTTTTTGAAAAGAAGGATCGGAAGCGGAGAAAAATTCTTTATAGTCTGTATCAAGATTATTTTGAACCCGATTTTTCGACAGCATTTATAGCTGAGATGATCAATAAGGATTTGGGTGTCCCCAATCTTGTTTCAATTGACGATATCAAATATTGCCGATTCTATTTCCATGGTAAGGTCAAAATGATTACAAGAATTCGCTCACCTATGGCACCTACTGATAAAAGTGCACAAGCGTTAAAGTCAACCGAACAAACAGTTCAGTGGTCTGATCCTGACGAGTTAGAAACAAATCAAAATCAAAGCATCAAATCTAAATTTTCAAAACAATGAGTCGTATTATAGAATTTACCTTGCAATCTAAAGGTGGGGTAGGGAAGAGTTTTCATACTTACTGCCGAGCATTATCAGTACCGGATGAACATTCACTTTTTGTCGATGTGGATAGCTCCACGCAGACTTCAACACGTCAACTTAAATTCCTTGGAGCCGAAAGACTGGAAACAATTTCTTTGTTAGATAATCGGGATGTTCTGGTGCGAGATACATTCTTGGGATATATGGAAAGTTTATCCGAAAGTGCTTTCGAAAGAATTTACATGGACTTTGGTGCACCAGAATCAGAGCAAATTCCGGCGCTCATTCAAAGAGATATTCCATTCCGAGAATTTTGTGACGAACTTGGTTTTGACATACTATTCAATATTGTTATTGGAGGAGGAGGAGCATATAAAGCATCAGTCGATTATCTCCAAAAGATCGTATCCGTTCTAAAGGGTGAATTCAAAATTATCGTATGGGAAAACATCACTAGTTTCAATCAGTTTCCAGTGCTGTCAACAGAGTTAGGTGCTAACTGTAAAAGTATGGGATTGCAATATAAGCGTTTTGGTGACTTTGAGCCATCTACATTACTCGGTGGACAGATATTAGATGGTATTCGAAGAGGATATTCACTTAGCGACTATTCCCCGGGTGCAAGGATTCGTATGAAAAAAGAACTTAAAGAAAACTTTGGTCATGAGTAAGATTAGCAAAGAACAATTGATAAGGCTTAAAGGCCAGTTCTCCGCAAAATATGGAATTGAAATGGATGACTGGTCCGCTATGGTCATGTCAGAACTCAACCAGCAATACATGCTTTTCGCTGGCCAGATGAATGCATCAATCAACTCAGTTGAAGAAGCATCTGAGAACATTAAGGGCAAGGTAAGCCAAATAAATTTTCGTAATAATCAAGAGGCGATAAGATTTGGCCTGGGGGTTTCGATTCCGTTTGCAGCTATGGGTATTCTTATTTCAGGAATGGTTTTATGGTACAGCACCACTACTAGGGAGTATGAGATTCGTAAACAAATCATCCATGCTTATCAGAATGCACCTATTTATGCACGTTTAATGCAATACGGGGAGATCGTGGAACGTGAGGGGCATTTGTGCCTAACTTTGAATTTGGCGAACAGAGAATCAGGCAATATCAAGATCGGGAAGGAATATATAGTGGATGGTAACCTTGACCGAATATTGATTCCATTGGGCCAAAAGTAGGCAGAAGCCCAATTTTTTTTTCCCATTTGTGCTTTGTATACCATTTTTAAATCAATTCAATATTTTTCTAACATTTTTGAACGGAATCGATCGATTTCGAGACAATTCTAATTTGTAGGGTTTTTCTTAAATAGCAAGCTATGTTGTCCCATGGTCATAATAATGCTATGCATATTCTGTCCCCGGGATAACCACTTGCCCTTTGGGAGTCAATTCGCCCTACGGCTCATTGTAAATAATTATGGAACAAAAAAAAATTCGAAAGAAGGGTGGCAGACCCAGATTGCCAGAGGACGAGCGGAGACAAAACGTGACGCTCATGTTAACGCCATTGGAAGTTGAGCAGCTTCGGAAAGAGCACCAAGGTCACCTAGTTGAATTTGGTGTTTTCCTTCGCGAAAAGTTGATGGGAAGAGAGGCTGTGACTTTATCCAAACCTATTGATCCTGTGGTTCGGCAAGAATTAACCAATGCGCTTAAAATGTCAAGTATGATTTTATTATTAGCTAAAAGAACCGAGTACGATGCTCTGGTATCGAAGAAATACCAAGAACTTTCAAATGAAGTTAAGACCATCATCAAACTTGCTATGTTCAATATGAGGGAATTGGTACTGAGTAAGAGCTTTCTACCTGTCCTACTCGATCAAGTGCAAGATTTGAAATGTGAGGTATTAAAACTTCAAAATGAATTCCCAGGTAATAAGGCTGTTTTTGTTATATATAGAAGTTTTACTGAATTGGAAGATAAAATAAATACGTTTTTAAAGCATCATGGAATTGTGATTGATTGAAAAAGTTCTTTTTGAATTTAAAGAGGCTGTCTCAAAAAAAAATAACACCAAATTTAATTCTGCAAAATACCTCATCCCAGCCCTTCTCCTTGCTGGAGAAGGGCTAAAAGTCCCCCTCTCCAGCAAGGAGAGGGGGATTTAGGGGCGGTCGGCCGCTGCCGGGAGGTTTTAAACAAGCAAAATTTTATTTCGTCAGTTCTCTTTTTGAGACAGCCTCATTAAGTTCTCTTTCGATCAGAATTGTAATTGTTTATTACTTTTTAAATGAGCCGAATAGATTTCCAATTCGGCTCTACATTTTGTTTTATTTGCGTTGATTATTGGGAACAACCACACTGGCCAACATTCCCTATTCGTTCGCATATAATCTGCCGTATATAACAGAAAATTTATATCTTTTTACATATAAAATAGGTTATATAACGGTTTTATATCTATTTGCATATAGTTTTGTATATTTGTTTAAAATACGAGCGATTGCATATAATGAAAAACCTAGCACAGTTAATTAAAGACCGGCGAAAAGCAGAGAAACTTACCCAAGAACAGTTTGCGGATAAGGCAGGCGTTGCACTAACTGTAATACGAAAAATTGAACAGGGTAAGCAAAATCTACATCTTTCTAGTGTAAACCAGGTATTAAAAATGTTTGGTTATGTATTAGCACCAACCAACGAAAGCGAAATACTTCAAGACGATATGTTATGAGAAAAGCGGAAATATATTACCGAGATATACTAGCAGGCTTACTTGTAGAAAATGATGAAGGGGATTATATATTTGAGTATAATTCGGATTATATCGATAAGTATCCTTCTCAATTTATAACCTTCTCGATGCCGGTCATTAAAGGCAAGTATAAAGAAAATAGACTATTTCCTTTTTTTGAAGGTTTGATACCAGAAGGTTGGCTTTTAGATATTGCTTCAAAAAATTGGAAGATAAATCCAAACGATAGAATGGGGTTGCTATTAGCTTGTTGTCATAATTGTATCGGCGCTGTAAGTGTTCAACAAATAGTTACGAATGATGAATAGGAACTGTTTATATTGTTATCAGACATTGCCAGACGCAAGTTCAAAGGATTTTCACGAAGCATGTAGTCTCGCTTTTTTTGGAACTAAACAACAACCTGATTTTCCATACTCCTTTGACCAAATGGATGAATTGGCAAGAAGCGTGATTGAGCGAAGTATTGCTGTTCCGGGTGTGCAGCCAAAGTTATCTTTATCCATGGTGAATTCAACCCTGGACGATGGTAAAAATGGACGTCTAACGGTGGTTGGCGCATTAGGTGGGAATTACATTTTTAAACCTCCATCAGCAACATTTGCTGAAATGCCACAAAACGAACATTTAACCATGAGGATGGCGGAAGCTTTTGGAATGAAAACTGCCAAATCTAGTTTGATACGTTTAAAGTCAGGTGAAATCTCATATATCACTAAACGATTCGATCGAACAGATTTAGGAGATAAATTGCATATGATAGATATGTTTCAAATACTGGAAGCTTTTGATAAGTATAAAAGTTCAATGGAAAAGGTTGGTAAAGCAATAGGGCGATATTCTAATCGAGCCGTGTTTGACAAGCTTTATTTTTATGAATTGACAATATTTAGCTTTCTAACTGGTAACAACGATATGCATCTTAAAATTTTCTCCATGCTTTTGGAGAATGGTAAATGGAGCTTATCACCAGCTTATGATTTGTTAAACGTAGCTATTGTAAATCCAGATGATGAAGAGGAATTGGCCCTAACACTCAACGGTAAAAAGAAAAAAATAGGATTGGAACAATTAAAAGATTTAGGTGTTAAACTAGACCTCAATAAAAAACAGATTGGAAAAGTATTTGAAAGATTTGAGGGTTTTCAAGAGGAAGCAGTGCAATGGATAGGACGTTCCTTTCTATCGGACGATTCTAAAAGTAAGTATGCTGAATTACTAGAAAAACGGTATCACACTTTATACAAGTAATACCCTTATTAAAACTGCCCCTATTGAGCCGAAAAATTCTTTTATTCGGCTCAATATTTTATTATATTTGAGCCGAATATTATAAACAATTGGCTCATGAGCTATTTTTGGGAACAACCAGACTGGCCAAATTTTTCCTATTCCTTAAAGGAAATTGAACCTTTACTGTATCAATTTGCTATTGAAACGGGGGAAATCTCAGGAATTTTAAAAACCTTACCTCAGGACGTACAAGAAGCCTCTTTGCTGGATATCATGCTTTCAGAAGCGATTAAAACTTCTGAAATAGAAGGGGAGTTTTTGAGTCGGCAGGACGTGATGTCTTCGATACGTAACAATTTGGGATTAAATGAAGTACACGATCCCGTTCGAGATGCAAAAGCAGGAGGTGTAGGACAATTGATGGTGCAGGTACGAAAGTATTATTCCGAACCACTTAGTGTTAATATGCTATGGGAATGGCATATTTTGCTGTTAGGACATACCCACCGAATACGTGTTGGCCAATGGCGAAAAGGAGAGGCGCCCATGCAAATTATCTCAGGAAGTATTGGCAAGGAAAAAGTCCATTTTGAAGCGCCACCATCACAGTCTGTACCAGCTGAAATGGAACGATTTATAAAATGGTTTAATGATACTGCCCCCAATGGAGCTGATCCTATCCATAGCGCCCCAGTACGGGCAGCCATAGCACATTTATATTTTGAAACCATTCACCCTTTTGAAGATGGGAATGGTCGTATCGGAAGGGTTATTGCAGAAAAGGCTCTTTCACAAACTTTGGGTCGCCCGGTGATGATGAGCTTATCACGAACCATAGAAGCTGATCGCAAAAGTTATTATGCTGGATTGGAAAAGGCACAGCGCAGTCATGAAATTAGTGACTGGATCCAGTATTTTGCTGAGATCGTATTATCCGCCCAGCAAGACAGTAAGCAACAAATAGACTTTACTTTAAAGAAAACCCAGCTATTTGACATACACAAAACCCAGCTAAATGAGCGGCAAACCACGGTTTTACAAAAGATGCTAGAAGCTGGACCCGTAGGTTTTGAAGGAGGTATGTCAGCCCAAAAATATATAGCCATCACCAAAACATCCAAGGCCACCGCTACTCGTGATTTACAGGATTTAGTGGTACTGGGAATTTTTAGAGCGGATGGTGGGGGTAGGAGTGTGCGGTATTGGGTGGTGATTTAGGGATTATAAAGCTTTATTTTCTGGTAGACTAGCTTTAAATCAAGTTTCGAGTAAATGTCGAAATTTAAATATTAATATTTATAATTGTGTATATTTCAGTATACCTAACCTCGAATTAAAAATTCCAATTGGCAACAAATAAACATGCAACCATTCGATATCATGCATTAGATCGATGTTTTACTAATCACGGACGTAGGTTTTTTATCGAAAATCTCATTGAAGCATGTAACGATGCGTTGTTCGAATTTTCGGGAATTGAAGATGGCATCAAACGAAGACAAGTTTTCGATGATATTGCCTTTATGGAAAGTGAGCAAGGGTGGACTATTCCTTTGGAAAGAGTAAAAGAGGGTAAAAGAGTCTATTATCGCTATCATGATAAAACCTTTTCTATTAAAAATCAGGGAATTAATCAATCTGAAGCCGAACAATTAAATGAAACTGTTTCAATTCTGTCAAGGTTTCAGGGACTACCCCAGTTTGAATGGATTGAAGAAATTCAGGTGCGTCTTCAAGAGACTTTTCACTTAAAGGGAAATACCGAAGTTACCGTAGGCTTTGAACAGAATCCTTACCTCAAAGGTCTGAGCTACTTTTCAGAATTATTTACGGCCATACAAAATAAAGATGTACTTAAAATAACTTACAAAGGATTCCGAGAACTTCTTGAAAAGGAGTTTTTCTTTCATCCATGGTATTTGAAACAATATAATAGCAGGTGGTTCGCATTCGGTCATAACCAAATGTACCAGGGTCTTTCAAACTTAGCGATTGATCGCATCACGAATATTGAAAGATGCTCTGAGGTATATATTGCAAATGAAACAATTGACTTTAATGAGTTCTTCGAGGATGTAGTTGGTGTTACAGTCAAGCCAGATAATGCTACTGTAAAAGTAATATTAAAGGTTAGCCTAGAACTGTTACCCTACATTGAAAGCAAACCCATCCATGGATCTCAGAAACCAACTATTAAAAACGAAAATGAAGGATTTATTGAACTACATGTTCAAGTTAATCATGAATTGATATCCACTTTGTTTTCTTATATGGACGGCATTGAAATAATGGAACCTGAATTCCTTAGAAATATTTTTAAAGATAGGGCTAAAGCTATAAGTCAAAAATATATTTAAACTATGCAGTTGTGCTGCATAAAAATGAGACATATTTGTAAACTTAATACACGAATTGATTTTTAGGGATTTTTGCTCCAAGAGAATCGACGATATTAAAGAAATTAAATAGTATAATATTGAAAATATGCCTCACTTTTAAGCATAGGCTAAAATTAGAAAATGACAAAACCCAAACTTACCCTCTCGCAATTAGAACAATACTTGTCAAAAGCAGCTTGGATCTTAAAAGGGCCGGTGGATGCATCGGATTTTAAGGTTTATATTTTTCCACTTCTTTTCTTCAAACGCATTTCTGATGTGTATGATGAAGAGTACCAAATAGCGCTGGAAGAATCTGGTGGTGACGAAGAATATGCAAACTTGCCGGAGTTTCACCGGTTTGAAATTCCAGCGGGTTGCCATTGGAACGATGTTCGGGAAACGACATCTAATGTAGGCCTCGCCATTGAAAATGCGCTCAGGAAAATAGAGCAAGCCAATCAGGAATACCTCTATGGTATTTTTGGCGATGCGCAATGGAGCAATAAGAATAAACTGTCGGATCGGTTGTTGATTGATCTCGTGGAGCATTTTTCGCAATATATTTTATCAAATAGTACCGTTGATTCTGATATTCTAGGGAATTCTTATGAGTATCTGATCAAGCATTTTGCCGACCTTACCAACAAAAAAGCAGGGGAGTTTTATACGCCTCGTTCTGTGGTTCATCTACTAGGTTTGATGCTCGATCCGCATGAAGGGGAAAGCATCTATGATCCGGCTTGCGGTACAGGCGGGATGCTTTTAGAATGTGTAAATCACTTGAAAGAGAATTCCGAGGATTATCGAACGCTCAAATTATACGGGCAAGAAAAAAACCTGACTTCAAGTTCTATTGCCCGAATGAACATGTTTCTGCATGGTATTGAAGACTTCCAGATATTCCGTGGCGACACCCTCCGAAATCCTGCTTTCTTTGAAGCGGATGGACTCAAGACATTTGACTGCGTCATTGCCAACCCACCATTCTCATTGGACGACTGGGGAGCCGATAACTGGGCTAATGATTCCTATGGCAGAAATATTGCAGGAGTCCCTCCAAAAAGTAATGGTGATATGGCTTGGGTACAGCACATGATCAAGTCTATGAATAGTACCAGCAGAATGACGGTGGTTCTGCCCCATGGCGCATTGTTTAGGAAGGGTGCCGAGGGAAGAATCCGTAAGGCATTGATTGAGCAAGATCTACTGGAAGCGGTAATAGGACTGGGCTCTAATATTTTCTATGGAACACAATTGGCGGCTTGTGTCATGGTTTTTAAACAAAACAAAGAAGCCAATAAGAAACATAAAGTGTTATTTATTGATGCATCCGATCAAGTACGCGTTGGCCGCGCTCAAAACTTTCTTGAAGCGGAACATGTCGATCAGATTTTTAAATGGTATGACGACTATTCCGACGTAGCGGATTATGTAAAATTGGCTGATGTTGCTGATTTGGTTGAAAATGATTTCAATCTCAATATTCCGTTGTATGTTGAAAAAATTATTGAGGATAATCTACCCTCGGTTGAAGAAGCCTTGGCAGATTTGAAAGTGGCTTGGAAGGAAAGCTTACACGCGGAAGAAAAATTTAGAACCATATTAAAGCGATTTGTTAATGAGATATAAAATGCCATCTAGTTCTGCACAGGATAGACAAGTTGCGGTTTGGTTTCAAAAAATAGAAAATGGAGAAATAAAACTCCCAAGATTTCAAAGACCCCAGGCATGGGATAAAAACAGGATATGTAGTTTGCTCGATACGGTTACAAAAAATTTGCCGCTTGGGGTTACATTACTTTTAAATGTTGATCAAGAACAATTTGTCTCTAGATATTTAGTAACTGCTCCCGAAACTGGTGCCAGAGTTACCGAACATCTTTTAGATGGACAGCAACGGCTTACCGCACTTTGGCGTGCGCTGCATAATAATTATCCCGATGCTAAATATTTTCTATACATACCAAAGTATGATACTTTTTATGAAAATGGAGCAGAAGACGAAAATATAGGGGTGTACTGTCGGACACGTTGGAATAATAAGAATAATGCCTTGATGCCGTTGTGGGCCGATATACCCCAAGAAACGTTTCGACGAGGACTAATTCCTTTGGAACTTTTACGTCCCGGTGACATAGCCGCTGAAAATGAGGAATGGGTGAAACACGCACTTCTTTCATCTAGACCTTCGGCTGGTGATGAAAATTATGAGGATCAACTTTTTAAATGGATGAATTTTAAAAGTGAAGTACTTAATCTGATTCGGGACTATCGAGAAACAATTTCACATTTTAACTTGCCTTATTTAGCATTGCCCGCTCAAACTTCAAAGGATACTGCTCTTCAGGTATTTATAAATATGAATACGAATAGTAAGCCTTTGTCCCAATATGATATCATCAGAGCTGAAATAGAAGGAGCAAAGGGTGTATCCTTAGATGATTATCAAAAAAGACTGAATGCGACTTATAACAATATTCACCACTATTTCGAGCTCCCTTTTCTGATTTTGGCTACTTCTGCTTTGATGCAGGACAAATTGCCAAATCAGCGTGGTATGTGGGATAAAATGTCTTTGGGCTTATCTAAGATGGCCAATTTTTTAGAATCACAGGGGATTTTTGATAAAAATAGACTACCAACCAATGCAGTGCTTGCAGTTATCGCTGCACTCTATACTTATATTCCTGAAAGCTTGGATGCCAGGGGAACTGCTGAAATTCTTTTGAAAAAGTATTTATGGTCCAGCTTTTTTACGGATAGATATGAAAATGCTGCGGCATCGGGTGCATACGGTGACTTCATTGCTCTGAAAAATATTATCATTCAGAAAACCAAGGATAATGGAGAGCCTTATCTGGATTCGGACGTACCGGTGTTGGATCGTGTCAAATATCCTTTATCCACAGAAGATGAACTGATCAGAGTAGGATGGCCCAAAAGAGAAAATATTCGGGCGAGAGCCATCATGGCTGTTTATTCAAAACTGGGTGCCCACGATTTTGCGGATGGTTCACAATTAACTCGGCTTCCACTTCTGGAAGGAAAGCGTCATTACCACCATGTGTTCCCAGCGGCTTTGCTTCAAGAGGCGGGTGTACCAAGTGACTTGGCACTAAATTGTGCATTAATCACCGCTAAAACTAACTTAAACATCAGTAACAAAGAGCCTTTTAGGTATCTTACTGAAAGGTATAATTGGGTAAGTGAGGATATTGTAAATTCCAGATTAAAGTCCCATTTGATACCAGTTGAAGCGTTAAAAAATGGAGGCTATGCAGAATTGAATACTGACGAAAAAACTGAAAAAATTAAAATTGACTTTGAAAACTTCATTGCCAGGAGAGCTAAATATGTTGCCAGAGCCGTTTCCTACTTGGCGGAAGGAAGAGATATTTCAGCCAATGAGATTATTAGGGAAGTAGAATCTCAAATCACCTTAAACCCATGACCCAACAACAATTAGAAAAATACCTGTGGGGGGCGGCTACTGCTTTGCGTGGTACCATCGATGCAGGGGATTATAAGCAATACATTTTTCCGTTATTATTCTTCAAGCGTATTTGTGACGTGTATGACGAAGAGTTTGAACGGGCATTGGCCGATAGTAACGGGGATATGGAGTATGCTGCTTTTGCAGAAAACCACCATTTTCAGATACCAGCCGGCGCGCATTGGAACGATGTGCGCGAAACCACTACCAACGTGGGTATCGCCCTACAAGATGCGATGCGGGAAATTGAAAAGGCGAATCCGGATACGCTTTATGGGATTTTTGGCGACGCCAGCTGGACCAACAAAAACCGGCTGACCGACGAAACGCTGATTAACCTGGTGGAACATTACTCCCAACATAAGTTGGACTTGGCTACTGTACCCGACGATAAACTGGGGAATGCCTACGAGTATCTGATCAAAGAATTTGCCGATGATAGCGGCCACACCGCTGCTGAGTTTTACACCAACCGTACCGTGGTAAAGCTCATGACGATGATCATGGACCCACAGCCTGGCGAAAGTGTATATGATCCTACTTGTGGCTCAGGAGGATTGTTGCTGAACTGTGCGCTGCATTTAAAGGAGGAAGGGAAGGAGTACCGAACCCTGAAATTATACGGACAGGAAATTAATCTGATTACTTCCGCCATTGCCCGTATGAACATGTTTATGCATGGGATTGAGGAGTTTAGCATTGTACGCGGTGATACACTTGCTCAGCCTGCATTTATCGAAAATGACGAACTGAAAAAGTTTAATGTCATCTTGGCCAATCCGCCTTATTCTATCAAAGCATGGGACAGGAAAAGCTTTGAAAGTGATCCTTATGGCCGTAACATCTGGGGTACACCACCGCAAGGTTGTGCAGATTATGCCTTTGAACAGCATATCCAAAAAAGTTTAGATCCTGTAAACGGACGCTCTATTTCCCTATGGCCCCATGGCGTTTTGTTTAGAGATTCTGAGGCAGAAATGCGTAAGAAAATGATTGAAGAAGATTTGGTAGAATGTGTGATTGGTCTGGGTCCGAATCTGTTTTATAATTCTCCCATGGAGGCTTGTTTGTTGATTACGTCAACTAAAAAAGCGGCTTCTAAGAAAGGAAAGATCCTTTTTGTAAATGCGGTGCATGAAGTTAGGCAAGACAAAACAATTGGTTTTTTGGAAGAAAAACACATTGATAAAATATTTTTGGCTCATCAAAATTTTGCCAATGATGAGAATTTTGCCGCCTTGGTAACTACTGATGAAGTATTAAAAAATAATGGAAACATGGCTATTAACCTGTATGTTAGGCAGAACAGTTATGATGCGGAAAACAGTGAATCCTTCGAAGATGCATATGAAAACTGGAATCAATCCAGCGACTTATTGAAGACTTCAATGAATGAACTGTTTCAAATTTTAGAAAATTAATGGAAGATACATTAACAA
>CAXBLH010000098.1:0-13877 GCA_963976315.1 uncultured Dyadobacter sp. | reverse complement strand
GCCCTTCAAAATTTGCCTTGGTTCGCACAAAAAATAAGCTATAAACAATTCTATCTTTAAAAATTTAAACAGGCTCAATTATTTTAAAAAATTTAATTATCAAAAACATGAGCTCCGCTTCTAAATCAAACTTCCAAAAAACTTTTATAACCGATGACTTCCTTTTAAAAAGTGAAGCAGCAAAGACTTTGTATCATAATTATGCAAAGGACATGCCCATTATTGACTACCATTGCCACCTTCCTCAAAACGAAATTGCAGCCAATAAGCAATTTGAAAACTTAACACAAATTTGGCTTTATGGCGACCACTATAAGTGGCGTGCCATGCGTGCAAATGGGGTCAATGAGCGTTATTGTACCGGAGATGCAAGTGATTGGGAGAAGTTTGAACAATGGGCAGCCACAGTGCCTTATACCATGCGTAACCCACTTTATCACTGGACGCATTTAGAGCTTTTGAGGTATTTTGATATAGATATTATTCTGAATAAAGATTCGGCAAGAGAAATTTATGACGAGTGCACCGCAAAGCTTCAGCAACCTGATTTTAGGGTACAGGCTTTACTGAAAAAAATGAATGTGAGGGTTATTTGTACCACCGATGACCCAACGGATAACCTATTGGATCATGCTCGGATTGCTAAAAGTGATTTAAATATCCAAGTACTTCCTACTTTCCGACCCGACAAGGCCATACTTTTAATTGATTCCCCCACTGACTTTAACGCTTATCTGCAAAAGCTGGAAGAAGCGGAGCATGGGGTTAAAATTGAAACGTATGACGACCTAATCACAAATCTTGGTAAAAGACATGATTTCTTTGCTTCCATGGGAGGAAAGCTTTCAGATCATGGCCTTTCGCATATTTATGCGACCTTAGACAGAGAAGCTGCCAATGGTGCTTTCGTTGCCGCTCTTGCTGGAGAACTAGCTTCTGAGTATGCCCGAACAGCTTTCAAATCGGTAGTCTTACATGATTTGGCTAAGATGGACCATGCCAAAGGATGGACGCAACAATTCCATTTGGGTGCCTTACGGAACAACAACGAACGCGCTTTAAGAGAACTTGGCCCCGACACAGGCTGGGATTCGATTGGGGACTACAAACAAGCAGAGGCATTATCGTCCTTTTTGAACCAACTTGATTCTACTAATCAATTGGCAAAAACAATTTTGTATAACCTGAATCCTTCTGACAATGAGGTATTAGCAACCATGACCGGAAACTACAACGATGGTACCATAGCTGGAAAAATGCAGTTTGGATCAGGTTGGTGGTTTATGGATCAAAAAGATGGTATGGAAAAGCAAATGAACGCGCTTTCTAATATGGGGCTATTGAGCCGCTTTGTTGGAATGCTTACAGATTCAAGAAGCTTCTTATCCTATCCACGTCATGAGTATTTCAGACGAATACTTTGTAATCTGATTGGTAACGATATTGAAAATGGAGAATTGCCAAACGATATTCCTTGGCTTGGACAAATGGTTTCCGATATTAGTTATAACAATGCCAAAGAATATTTTGGATTTTAAGTCCCTCTTGGCTTTTGAATTATAATAGCTCAGGAATTAAATTTCTGGGCTATTATAATTTAAAATCAATTGCTTAAAAATAAATATATTAACTAATTTCGATTAGATTTTTAACCTTAACATTACCGATAATATACTGATATGGCCGATTTTATTTCATTTGGCGAAGTTTTAATGAGACTTTCAACACCTGGCTTTTCCAGGTTTGAACAAGCACGCCAACTAGACGTTACTTACGCTGGCGGCGAAGCAAATGTTTCTACTGCACTTGCATACTGGGGGCATAAAACCGCTCACGTCACCCGTTTCCCCGATTCGCCTATCGGAAGATCCGCAGCACAGTATTTGAGATATCACGGCCAGGACACCTCTCATATTGTGTATGGTGGCCCAAGAATGGCGGTATACTTCCTAGAAACTGGTGCAGCTATGCGTGGAAGCCAAATTGTATACGATCGTGCCAACTCCTCCCTTGCTGAAATTAAGCCCGAAGACGTAAACTGGGATGAAATCTTGAAAGATGCCAAATGGTTTCATTGGGCCGGTATCACGCCAGCTCTTTCTCAAGGTGCTGCGGACACTTTATTGGCCGGGATAAAAACAGCAAGAAAATTTGGACTTACTGTTTCTGGAGATATTTTTTACCGCGCTAATTTATGGAAATACGGCAAAAAACCATCCGACATATTACCAGAACTTACTGCGGGAACTGACATAGTAATTGCGAATGAAATCAATATTTCCGAAATTTTTGGAATCGAAGGCGAAGATTTCGTAGACGCAAGTAAAAACCTACAAAAGGCATTTCCACAAGTTAAAATGGTAATAGATACCAAAAGAACTTCCATTAGTGCCTCTCATAATTTATTACGAGCGATCATGTGGAATGGAACCGAATTATTGGAAACAAATAATATCGACATTAATCCAATTGTGGACCGGGTAGGCGGTGGTGATTCCTTTATTGCGGGACTAATACACGGCCTTATCCGTTTTAACGACCAGCAAAAGGCACTTGAATTTGGGGTGGCTGCTTCCGCTTTAAAGCATACAATCGAGGGTGATGCACTCATTTCAACAGAAGCAGAAGTGGAAGCAATCCGCCAGGGCGAAACCTCTGGAAGAATTAAGAGATAATTAAACATTTCAATTATAACCAATATCATTGGTCCAGAAGTTAAAAATTATGAATAAATCATTAGTTCAACTACACGAAATAGGCATACTTCCACTCTACTTTAACGCCGATGCAGAAATTGCAAAAAAGGTTGTTAAGGCTAGCTATGATGGAGGAGCAAGAGTTTTTGAGTTTACTAATAGGGGCGAAAATGCCTTAGAAGTGTTTGTGGAAGTACTTGCTTATGTCAAGAAAAACTTACCAGACATGGGCTTTGGAATTGGAACCATCTATGATGTTGAAACCGCTAATCAGTTTATCAAAGCGGGTACTGATTACATAGTAACTCCTTGTTTAAACCCTGCTGTTGGAGAAGCTTGTAAAAAAGCAGGAATCCCTTGGGTACCCGGAATTACTACCCTCACTGAAATTTACAACGCCCGTCAAGCAGGAGCCGAAGTTGTCAAACTTTTCCCTGGCGATGTGGTTGGTTCAAAATTCGTTAAAGCTATTAAAGGACCTATGCCAGATGTCAAAATCATGGTAACTGGTGGTGTTCAACCCACTCCTGAAAGTATTAATGAATGGTTTGGAGCGGGTGCCTATGCTGTGGGGCTTGGTTCTAATCTTTTCCCCAAGGATGTAATTGCTAGTGAAAACTACCAGTGGATACAAGAAAAAGTAGCAGAAAGCATCGCACTCGTTCAAGCGTTTCGCGCTAAGGCCTAGGCTCTGTTAAACTACCTAAAGTTATTAAATGGCCATTTGAAAAATCAGATGGCCATTATACGTAAAAAAGCTACTAATAAACGCCAAAAAACCAGTTACCGAGATTTTATTTTCGTTTTCCGAAACGGTTTTTATTTTTTCGAGGGTTACTAATACTTGTGCTCATATCAAAACTTGCTAACTTCGCTTTGAAACAGCTATGGGATTATTACAATGGAGCAAAATTCATTCATTTCAAAAATACATTTTATTTCAATTGGGGGCAGTGTAATGCACAATCTCGCCATTGAACTTCAGTCAAAAGGCAATTATATTACTGGCTCAGATGACGAAATATATGAACCGTCGGCAGGAAGATTAGCAAAGCATAAGCTCCTACCAGAAAAAATGGGATGGTTTCCTGAGAAAATTACTACTGATCTCGACGCTATCATATTAGGGATGCACGCAAGAGCCGACAACCCGGAACTTGCAAAAGCCAAAGAACTAGGTATAAAAGTTTATTCCTATCCCGAATATATTTACCAGCAAAGCAAAAATAAACAAAGAGTAGTTATTGCCGGAAGTCATGGAAAAACCTCCATTACTTCGATGGTATTACATGTTTTGAAATACAACAATCGCCTT
This sequence comes from uncultured Dyadobacter sp., assembly GCA_963976315.1. Classification (GTDB taxonomy): domain Bacteria; phylum Bacteroidota; class Bacteroidia; order Cytophagales; family Spirosomataceae; genus Dyadobacter. The sequence goes on along the minus strand of CAXBLH010000098.1, from coordinate 9,866 downwards.
TTTGATTACTTGGTAGGTGCCCAATTAGAGGGTTTTGAAAACATGGTTAAACTCTCCGAAGATGCTCCTGTCATCATTATTGAAGGAGACGAATATTTTACATCTCCCTTAGACAGAACACCTAAATTCCTACATTACCACCCCCATATAGCACTCATAAACGGAATCGCTTGGGATCATTACAATGTATTTTCAACTTGGGAATCTTACGTAAAGCAATTTGAGTTGTTGGCGGATGGTATTCCGAAGGCTGGTGCAGTTATATTTGATGAAACAGATAATATGTTGCACGTTATTGGACAGAAAGGGCGCGCTGATGTGGCAGCAGTACCCTATGTGGCCCACCATTCTAAAATTGTGGATAGTAAAACATTCCTGATTACAGAAGATAATCAACAAATTCCTCTTTTAGTGTTTGGTGAACATAATATGAAAAATATTAGCGGAGCCAAAGAGGTGTGTGAGCGGCTAGGAATTACGGATCAAGGGTTTTATGATGCTATTCAAAGCTTTAAAGGGGCATCAAAGCGCTTGGAATTATTGGGCAATTCTGAAAATGTAAACATCTATCGGGATTTTGCACATGCTCCTTCAAAAGTAGAGGCTACTTCCAATGCAGTAAAACAACAGTTTCCTAACAGAAAACTGGTGGCCTGTGCGGAATTGCACACGTTCAGTAGCCTCAACAAATCGTTTTTGTCACAATATGGACGGAAATTAAATAGTGCCGATGTAGCGGTTGTCTATTTCAACCAGCACACCCTTGAGGCTAAGCAGCTGGATCCTTTAAGCGTTGAAGATATAAAAACGGCCTTTAAGCGGAACGATATTCATGTTTTTACAGATTCTAACCTATTATTGGAATTTCTTTTAAGTTTGAACTGGACAGATGCCAATTTATTATTAATGAGTTCAGGTACTTTTGGTGGAATAGACCTAAAAAAGCTCGTTGACGATCTATTAACAAAGTAAAAGTTAACTGTAGATAAAAGTTAAATTTTGAAAAAATGATAAAGTCAATAGTTGTTTACTGTGGATCCAACCCCGGAAGTAATAAAGTATATGCTGAACAAGCATTTAGCCTTGGACAAGAACTGGCTGAGCGAAATATCAAGGTAATTTATGGAGGCGGTAACATGGGGCTGATGGGTAAGGTTGCCGATGGCGTATTGCAAAACAAGGGTCATGTTACTGGAATTATTACCAATTTTTTGGCAAAGCTAGAAATTGCGCACAAACAAGTCTCTGAACTACATTTTGTAGAAACAATGCACGAACGAAAGGCTAAAATGGTTGCCTCTTCCGATGGCGTAATAGCACTCCCTGGCGGCTTTGGAACCATGGACGAATTATTTGAAATTTTAACTTGGTCGCAATTACGTATTTTCAATGGCCCTATCGGTGTGCTTAATACCAACGGGTTTTATGATTTTCTTTTAATGCAGCTAGACAAAATGGTGCAAGAAGGATTTTTAAGACCCGAAAACAGGGATCTGGTTATCGTGGACTCCGATATTCAGCAACTAATCAATCGGTTAGAAGCGAGTCAAAAAAACCAGACTGAAAATAAGACTTTGGATCATACGTTATATGTTAATAAAGACTCGCAGTAATAGATAGGATAGCAAGCTAGTTGAGTGCTGTTTATGTCATTTTACCGTTCATTAATTACCAATTTTCGATTAAAATGCGCTTTTCTACATTATTCATAACACTATTTTTGGTTCAAAATTTCACTTATGCCCAGCTGGAAAACCTTGGCACTACGGTGAATACAGAATACAATGAAATCGCACCGATCATTTCTCCGGACGGCAAAACGATCTATTTTTCCAGAGTAAGCCATCCACAGAACACCAATGGAACCAAAGGAAGTCAAGATATTTGGTATTCAGAGTTAAAAGGAACGCAATGGACTCCCGCTCGCCGACTCGGTTCTCCTATCAATAAAGAAGTGTATAATAGCCTATATAGTATAACTCCAGATGGCAATACGATTTTGATCAAAGGAGAATATAAAAATGGGGTTTATGAAACCCGCGGATTCTCGATTAGTAAAAAAACTGCACGAGGATGGAGTAATCCTAATAAATTAGATATCCCAGGTTATACAAAAATAAGCAAAGGCCAGTTTGATTGCGGTTATTTATCCAATGATGGTAAGGTACTGGTGATGTCGTTTAGTGAAAAAAAGAATAGCAAAGACGACGACTTGTATGTGAGTTTCAAAAGCAAAAATGGGACTTGGACCAAACCAATGAACCTCGGAAATGAAATAAATACCTCCGAATTTACTGAAACAACGCCATTTTTAGGCTCTGACGGTTATACCCTTTATTTTTCAAGTAACAGAAAAGGTGGGCAAGGTAGTAATGACATATACTATAGCAAACGCATTGACAAAAGTTGGAAACGATGGAGCCGACCCGTTAACTTAGGACCTACCATTAATACAAAGGAATATGATGCCTATTACACGATTTCGGCACTGGGCGACTATGCCTATATGATTTCTTTTAAAGACAAGGATAAAAAAGGCGATATTGTTCGCTACAACTTAAAACCTGACACTACTTCTAAGGATACCACCCAAGCACCCATCGCCGCAATCCCCAAACCTGATCCCGTGGTTATGATCAGTGGGAAGGTGATTGATTCCAAGACTGGAAAGCCAGTAGAAGCGACTATTATCTATGAAGACTTGGCAGATGGAGAGGAAGTAGGCACTGCTACTACCAATCCCTTAACAGGAGAATATAAGCTGGTACTTCCTTATGGTAAGAAATACAGCATGAGAGCGATTGCCCCCAACTTTATTGCAGAAGGAGAAAATATAGATCTTACCGATAGTACCAATACTAAATCCAAACAGGACTACAAGGAAATCACCAATCAGTCATTGAAATTAATTCCTATCGAAGAAGGGCAGATTGTGAGGCTTAACAATATCTTCTTTGCCACCGCTAAGTCCAAATTAAGCAAAGAATCGTTTCCTGAACTTGACCGCATTGCGATTACCATGGAAGAAAACAAAACCTTAACCATCGAACTTGGTGGACATACCGATGATGTAGGTGGGGATGACTTCAACCTTAAACTATCGCAGGATAGAGCTGATTCTGTACGTGAATATCTTATCGGTAAAGGTATTGAACCAGATAGAGTTGCGAGTAAAGGATATGGTGAAACCAAGCCCGTTGCCAAGAATGATACTCCCCAAGGCCAACAACTGAATAGAAGGGTGGAGTTTAAAATACTAAAAAAATAGTATTCTAACCTTTCCTCAATCCATTCACTCTTGAAATATTAGCTCCGATTCCTAATTTATGGCCAGTAAAAGAGCTCCTGCTATCGGTTTCATTTTTATAACCTTACTCATTGATGTTATAGGTCTAGGGATTATAATTCCCGTCATGCCAAAACTTATAGGCGAGCTTACCGGGGACTCCATTGGTAATGCTGCGCGTGATGGCGGCTGGCTGCTATTCGCCTATGCATTTACCCAATTTATTTTTGCTCCCATTGTAGGAGGGCTGAGTGACCAATATGGCCGGAGGCCCATTTTATTGGCTTCACTTTTTGGCTTTGGAATTGATTACATATTCCTAGCGTTTGCACCCACCCTAGGTTGGCTATATGTAGGGCGAATTATTGCAGGAGTTATGGGAGCGAGCTTTACTACTGGTGCGGCTTATATTGCGGATATTAGTAGCCCAGAAAAACGAGCTGCCAATTTTGGTATGCTTGGTGCTGCATTTGGGCTAGGGTTTATAATTGGCCCTGTAATTGGCGGATTATTAGGTCAATATGGGTCTCGCCTACCTTTCCTATTTGCGGCCGGACTTTCATTGCTCAATTGGTTGTATGGTTATTTTATTTTGCCAGAGTCTCTTGATGTAAAAAATAGACGCCCATTTGATTTCAAACGTGCGAACCCAGTAGGTTCCTTCACCAGCCTGAAACGATACCCCGTAATTTATGGACTCATTGCTTCCTTAGCCCTACTTTATATTGCCATACATGCAGTACAAAGTAACTGGTCGTTTTTTGTAATCGAAAAATTTGGTTGGAATGAAGCACAAATAGGATATTCGCTAGGAGCAGTTGGGTTACTAAGCGCCATTGTTCAGGGGTATTTGATACGCCTTATTCTTCCAAAACTTGGACAGAAACGTGCTGTTTTTATTGGGTTGCTTCTCTATTCTATTGGCTTCTTATTGTTTACTTTCGCCCACCAGGGATGGATGATGTACCTATTTATGATTCCCTATATTTTGGGTAGTATAGCTGGGCCCGCTATTCAGGGCATTATATCCACCCAAGTACTGCCTAATGAACAAGGAGAGCTTCAAGGCGCGCTCACCAGCTTACAAAGCCTCACCGCCATCATCGGCCCCCCTCTAATGACCAATATCTTTTATAATTATACCCAACCAGATGCGGCGGTATACTTTCCAGGAGCACCTATGCTTTTAGCCGCTGTACTTACATTAATAAGTACCCTATTAGCAAGGAAAAGTCTGATAAAGAACTTTATTGATTAGTGATAGATCACCACCAAAAGTAAAAAAATAACTAGCCACAAGGCATCCACAAAATGCCAATACCTGGTTATTAACTTTATTTTCAGTCGGTTCGGTGGGTTTACACTGTACACAAAGGAGTCAACATACGAACGGTTTTGGATAGATTTTCGAAATAATAATCCTAGATATACCACTCCTATAAGAATGTGTATTAAATGCAGGGAAGTAAGCAAATAAACCAACCCCACCGCCATGTTATTTGTCAAGTAGGCCCAGCCAGGGGAAATGGCGTACCACCCACTCACTTGCAAGCCCATAAATACAATCCCAAGGGAAAAGGTAGCTCCAATAAAGACCCTAAAATGAAAGAATCGTTCTTGTTTAAATGCCAAATTGGCTTCGTGAAGCGTAATACTACTAAAAAGCACCACTAAGGTACTCAACCAAAACACATCAGGCAGTATTATAAAATTACTTACATTTTGATCCACCCGAATCCAATAAACCGCAAATATAGTAGCGAATAACAACGTACTTCCTAAAACACTCAGCCAAAGCATAAAGCCAAACGGTTCGCGACGTTTGGTAAAGATATTGTTACTTGATTTGGTCGTGTGCTTTGTATTCATGCTAAATACTTCTTTACTAAGGAGTTTATGCCTAAAATATTTTAGTCGGTTAATATAACGGTTAGAATCCTACTTACGGCATACTGTTACCAAAATTTATTTAATGGTACCTTGCCAAACCGTACAATTTGAAAAATAATTGAATATTTCAGTCTTTTTTTCAAATATACCGTAGACTGTTGAACCCGATCCAGTCATGGCTGCATAATGAGCCCCGAGTTGATAGAGTTCCGTTTTAATTTGACCTATATAAGGATATTTATTTACCAATGCTTCTTCAAAATCATTTTTTATTAAACCTTCCCATTGGTCTATTGGTAGCGACAAGAGAGCTCTTAAATCATGCTCTGAACGTTTTGCCACTATTCCAGCATAGGCTTCAGCGGTTGAAATATGAATTCCTGGATTCACCAGCACTATCCATTTGTCTGCTAAGCTTAGTGGTATTTCCTCAAATACATCACCTTTACCCGTACAGAAGGTGGGTATATTTTTTACAAAGAAAGCGCAATCACTACCCAGTCTACGGGCATAGGCTATTTTTTGCGCTTCACTTAGTCCAAGATCAAACAAATCACTTAATCCCATGATAGTAAAGGCGGCATCGGAAGAGCCCCCTCCCAGCCCGGCACCAATTGGAACCGCTTTCAGCAATTCAATTTCGACATTTGGAATAGGATAATCTTGCTGTATTAATTCAAATGCTTTCAAGCATAAATTCTGATCACTATTTCCCGGAATAGGGATACCCTGTGCATTAAAGCTCAACTGACTTGCAGGAATAATTTCGAGGACATCCGACCAGCCAACGGGATAAAAGCAGGATTCAATATCATGAAACCCGTCCGCTCTTTTTTTAACAATATTTAGGCCAATATTTATCTTGGCATTGGGAAATAAAACCATCCAATATTATTTTCTCTTCTATAAAAAGGTAAATTCTTAATTACCCCATCTCCATTCTTGGCCAATAACAAGCTCCTTTTTTAGTCCCTGACCAATTAAAAACTCTTTTGTTTTTTGATCAGACAATTTTTTTACTGGAATATGACTCGTTTGTGCCAAAGCATATAAATACATGGAGGCTATACGAACTGTGTTCTCTAGTTGGTCTTTATTCACCAGATTCATATTGTCACAGTCGGCATGATAGCAGTCAAGTACCTCTCGATCCAAGTGGCCTGATAAACCTGCAATGGGTACCCCCTCTAACATAAAAGGTTGGTGATCGCTATGTAAACCAGCCCTATTGCCCGTTTCATTCTTATAGGAAGGGATCACTTTTACGACAGCGTCGCTTATTTCCTTAAAAAAAGGAGCCATTTCGTCTCTTCCAAAAATGTTGATTCCTTTGGGATCGTTAGTCATATCCAGATTCATCATATAAGCCACCTTATTAATTTCACCCGTTTTTTTGAGCTGACTTACAAAGTACTTGGAGCCAAGTAACCCCTGTTCTTCCCCCATAAATAAAACAAACTGGATCGTTCTGGCTGGTTTTACTTTTAACTTCTTAAATGTTCTGGCAATATCCATTACAGCAAACGAGCCGATTCCATTATCGATAGCTCCTGTTGCCAAATCCCATGAGTCCAAATGCCCTCCGATAATGATCTTTTCATCGGATTTCCCCCGTATGGTAGCAATTACATTTCTGGCTTTTATAGGCTTTGAGAGGTTGTGCATTTCTATTTGTGCTTCCAAAGGGCCTTCTTCCCCTAACCAATCACGGAGTTCGCTACCGCTGTTATTGGAAATACAAACTGCAGGTATGGAGATAATAGACCCCGTAACCGAAGCCGTACCCGTCAACAAAATATTGCCCGGAGCACCGTTTACCATTATAATACCATTTGCCCCATACTTAATAGCTAAGGCAGTTTTTTCGGAACGGTGGAGATTCTTCTTACCAGCGCCATTCACTAATCCTATGTTGGCTAAAGCAATTTTACCTTTCAGTTTGAGCTTGGCCGCCTCAAAATCTTCCTCTAAACCGTTACCCACATCAACAATTTCCCCTTGAAGGTTAGCGTCCACCGGAGAATGCGCTAGGGAAACAACAGATATGTCCCTAAAATTATCACTACTACTAGGGGCTACACTCAGCGTAACGGTGTCACGCATCCAGCTGTCTACCTCAAAAGGCTGGTAAACCACATCATCAATACCATAACCCTTCAAAAGTTTAAATGCATATTCCTCAGCCCGGCTCCCATTGGCGCTGCCCGTTAAACGATGGCCAATTTTGCTGGTTGCATCTTCCAAAGTTGCATAAACCTGGCTATGTTTATTGATTTCATTATCAATTTTGGAAAATGACTTTTCCCAATTTTTTTCACGAAACTTGAAGGAAGTAAAACATAACAAGAGAACTCCTGAGACAACAAAGAGTATTTTTTTTTTCATAATGTGCTACTATGGAAATTTTAGTATTTCGGCTGCTAGCCTACTGCTATTGAACTTAAAGGTTTACGAATGATAAAGTTAACACATTTTAGACTCCAAAAAGATCCAGATGGTCATGATATCTGATGAAAACTTTTTGTATGCTGATATTCAATCTACTACCATTGCTTCAATTTTACAAATTTTAAAGTGTATTATTTACATTTAATAATTAATGCTTTTTTGCAATAAATTGATCAAATTTGTATAATCTAGTACCAGTCATTTTTCTATTATTTTATTTCAAAATTCCAATATGTATTTTCTTGGATTCGATTTAGGTAGTTCCTCTGTAAAAGCTTGTCTGTTAGAAGCAGATACGGGTAAAGCAATAGCCACTTCATTTTTCCCAAAAAAAGAAATGCCAATTGCCTCCCCAAAAGTGGGCTTTGCGGAACAACAACCAGAAGATTGGTGGCAGAACGCATGCCTCGCAGCGAAGTCTGTAATGGCCGAGTCTGGGGTTAAACCAGAATCGATTGGAGCTATTGGTATTTCTTATCAAATGCATGGATTAGTGGTTGTGGACAAAGGCCTAAATGTATTACGCCCGTCCATTATATGGTGTGACAGCCGCGCCGTTGATACCGGAAATGCTGCTATGCAAGCGCTAGGGCCAGAAAGTGTGTTACCAAAACTCCTAAACTCACCTGGGAATTTCACGGCATCCAAGCTTGCTTGGGTAAAACAGAATGAACCAAAAGTTTTTAGTGAAATTTATAAATTCATGTTACCTGGCGATTATTTAGCCGCGAAAATGACCGACGAAATTGTCACGACTCCCTCTGGACTTTCCGAAGGTATTTTGTGGGACTTTGTCAATGAAAAGCCCGCTGAATTCCTAATGAATCACTTTGGATTTACGGCTGATTTGCTCCCCAAAGTGTTGCCAACCTTCTCAGAACAAGGTCAGCTTACCGAACAAGCTGCTACAGAATTAGGATTGAAAGCTGGGATTCCTATTACTTACAGAGCAGGTGATCAGCCAAACAATGCATTTTCACTAAATGTACTTGAACCCGGAGAAGTAGCCGCAACGGCAGGTACTTCAGGCGTAGTATATGGTGTGAGTGATCAAATAAAATTCGACCCCAAATCTCGTGTAAATACATTTTTACACGTTAATCCCATTGCAGAAACAGCCAGATACGGGGTACTCCTTTGTGTGAATGGTACTGGGAGTTTGAATGGATGGCTTAGAAACTCTCTTTTGCAAGGTCAAGTTTCCTATCCTGAAATGAATGATTTAGCGGCAAAATCACCAGTTGGTGCAGATGGTTTACTCTGTTTACCCTTTGGAAATGGTGCCGAAAGAATGCTCGAAAACCAAGACCTAGGTGCCAACTTTAGAGGTTTGCAATTTAGTCGTCATAACCTATCACATCTTACGAGAGCAGCCCAAGAAGGGATTGTCTTCGCCTTATACTACGGTATGGAAGTGATGGAAACGGTTGGCGTATCCCTTAAAAACATTAGAGCTGGCGAAGCAAATATGTTCCTTAGTCCTGTTTTTAGAGAAACTTTTGCGAACGTTTCTGGTGCTACTGTAGAGCTTTACAATACCGATGGTGCCCAAGGGGCTGCCCGTGCTGCGGGTTTTGGCTTAGGTTATTATAAAACTCGCCAAGAAGCATTTGTCGGGCTGAGTGCACTTACCACTATTGAGCCCGATGCTGGCCTTACCGCCGAAACCAAAGATGCTTACCAAAACTGGAAACAGGCTCTTGAAAGCTAGTCAATTAGTAAAATGAGGAGTTGCAGTAAGCCGTAACTCCTCATTTTGGATAACATCCCTTACCCCTCCATTAGGCTAGCTGCTTTTTTTGAGTTTCCTCCACCTTACTTGCTACAATTTCCGTCACTTTTACCGTTTGATTGTCCTTATTCTGGTATTGACGGTAGCTTATTTTTCCTTCTACAGTAATCATTTTTCCTTTGGCCAATAAGTTTTCACACTCCTCGGCCAGCTTACCCCATGCCACAATATTGTGCCAATCGGTATGTTTAACTTCTTCTTTATTTTTATTGATATAAGACTCATTGGTTGCAATTGAAAAGTTAACCACCTTCCCAGTACCGAAATCCTTTACTTTAATTTCACCACCTACATTTCCGATTAATTTTACAGTGTTCATGTCTTTTATAGTTTAATTGTTAATAAAAATATTTTTCGTTTCCGACATGACAAAGGTGTAGTACTGCTGGTATTCTATTCGGTTATTAAACAATTATAGTCGTATAAAAGCATTTGTAAGCGTTTGCAAAC